>CAXTMV010000085.1:16002-19943 GCA_964245425.1 uncultured Flavihumibacter sp.
GAATATGGTAGCACCCGGCAATAACCCGCCGGCCGGCCGGCCGCTCGCCTCTTTCGACCTCCGGAAAATGGAAGCCACACTGGAACAAAATTGTTGGATAGCCACTGCGCAGCTGTTTTTCGACAACAATGCCGTATTGCGTGTAACGGTAGAAGAAAGAACACCCGTAGCAAGAATCTTTACAGTGAATGGCAATAGCTTTTATATAGACAGCAGCGGCAAACAACTGCCTGTAAGCGGTAAGGCTACCATAAAACTGCCCGTGTACAGCAATTTTCCGGCAGATAAAGAGAAATTGTACGGAGCAGACAGCGTTCTGATGCAACAGATTAGGCAAATGAGCCCGTTTATATTGACCCACCCTTTCTGGATGGCACAAATAGCGCAAATAGACATCACACCCGAACGCAGTTTTGAAATGATACCTGTGATCGGTAAACATATTATTGTATTTGGAGATGGCCTGGGATACGAACAGAAATTTCACCGGCTGATGCTGTTTTATCAACAGGTGAGTACCCGCCTGGGGCTTAGCCGGTACAGCACCATTAACGTTGCATATGATAACCAGGTAGTGGCCACAAAAAAAGGAATCACCGGAAAAATCGATTCACTGCAGGCAATAAAAAATATCCAGCAACTGATAGAAGCATCCAGGCAATTGGCGAATGACACGGTATCCACAGCGGTGGATAATAATATTGCCACAAATGCGCGGCCTGTGCCAACTTTAACGATTTTAAAAGATGATCAAAATAATGCAACAGTACAAGATTCGTTGAATAAAGTTCCAACCTCCATCCATCCAACACCATTGAAAGGCCGGGCGCCATTGCCCGTCAAAAAAAGCAACGGAAAAGAAACAGAAAAGGACCGGCAGCCCAAAGCTGTTATGAGAAAAATGAGTGGGTAGGGAGCAGGTAAGACCCTTTTGAAGCCAGGGCAACGCAAAAAAAGATGAATCATGTAAACATTGAACAACTAAAAACAAACATACATCTATGAACAATGAACAACCAATTATTGTGGGGCTTGATATAGGCACTACAAAAATTGCCTGTATTGCCGGTCGTAAAAACGAATACGGCAAGCTGGAAATAGTTGGCTTTGGCCGCGCCAACAGCAACGGCGTTAAACACGGCCAGGTACTGAATATCGACGAAACCATCAAGGCCATCCGGGCAGCGCTCGACAACTGCATGGCGTCCAATACAGGGATAGAATTTAAAGAAGTATATGTTGGCATTGCCGGCCATCATATCAAGAGCCTGCAAACCCGTGGCGATATTGTGCGCCAGGATACCAATGAAGAAATTACCCAGCGCGAAATAGATCAGCTGGTGGCAGACCAGTTTAAAACCTATATCCCGGCCGGCGATCAGATCATAGACGTTATACCACAGGAATTCACCGTGGATAATTTCCAGAATATACCCAACCCGATCGGGTATGGCGGTGTAAAAGTAGGTGCCAACTTTCATATCATCACCGGCGATAAAAATGCCATTCGCAATATTAACCGCGCGGTAGAAAAAAGTAACCTGGTTACCAAAGACCTGGTATTGCAGCCACTGGCATCGGCCAGCGCTGTAATGGGGCAGGAAGACCTGGAAGCAGGTGTTGCCATTGTAGACATTGGTGGCGGCACCACCGATCTGGCAGTGTTTTATGAAGGAATTTTAAAACATACCGCTGTCATTCCTTTCGGGGGCGAAAACATTACCAACGATATCAAGACCGGCCTGGGCGTTTTAAAAACACAGGCCGAGCAAATGAAAGTGCAGTTTGGTTCTGCCTTGTCGAATGAGGCAAAAGCAAATGCCTTTATTACCATACCCGGCCTGCGTGGTATGCCGGCCAAAGAAATCAGCGTAAAGAACCTGGCCAATATTGTTCAGGCAAGAATGAGCGAAATAATGGACTTTGTTTCCTACCACCTGAAACAGGTGGGTATGGACAACCGTATGCTGAACGGCGGCATTGTTTTAACCGGCGGCGGCTCACAGTTAAAACACCTGATACAACTGACCGAATACGTTACCGGCCTCAACGCAAGAATCGGTTTTCCTACAGAACACCTGGCAGCAGGGCATATTGAAGAGCTGGCAAAACCAACCTATTCAACCTGCATCGGCTTAATCCTGAAGGGATACGATGACTACGAGCACAATCGTAAACAATTTGAACTGGCACATGTAAAAATAGAAGTGCCTGAAACATTGAGACAACTGCAGGCAGCAGCGGAAGAAGAAGAAAAGGAAGTAATCACAGAAGACGCACCCATTGTAGCGGAAAAAATGACCAACCGAAAAGGCATGAAAGATTTCTGGGGCAAATTCAAGGACGGGCTGATTGATCTGTTTAAAGAAGAAGAAGATAAGCACTTGTAAGACCTCCAGCCACCTGCCTTATACTAACCATTCATTCTAATATTCCTTTTTTAAAAAAAGGAAGCAATATTGTAAGTTATGATACATTTTGATCTACCAAAAGAGAAATCATCTATTATTAAAGTAATAGGTGTAGGGGGCGGAGGAAGCAATGCCGTAAACCATATGTTTAGCCAGAATATTGAAGGCGTTAATTTCATTATCTGCAATACAGATGCACAGGCCATTGCGCAAAGCAGTGTGCCCAATAAGATACAGCTGGGGCCGCATCTTACGCAGGGACTGGGTGCAGGTGCCAACCCGGAAATCGGCAAGCAGGCCTGCGAAGAAAGCCTGGAAGAGATAAAACGCATCCTGGAAGTAAATACCAAAATGGCATTTATAACGGTGGGCATGGGTGGAGGCACCGGTACCGGCGGCGGTCCCATTATTTCAAAAATCTGTAAAGATCTGAATATACTTACGGTGGGTATTGTTACCACCCCTTTCTCTTATGAAGGTAAGAAGCGCCAGTTGCAAGCCGAAGAAGGTATCCGGGCCATGAAACAATATGTTGATACCCTGCTGGTGATCAGCAATGACAAACTGCGTCACCAGTTTGGCAACCTGAAAATGAAAGAGGCTTTTGCCAAAGCTGATAATGTACTGGCCACCGCCGCCAAGTGCATCACAGATGTGATCAACAGCACCGGGCAGATAAATGTAGACTTTGCCGATGTTTGCACCGTTATGAAGAACGGTGGCGTAGCCATTCTCGGCAATGCCGTAGCAGAAGGTGAAGACAGGGCACAGAAAGCCATCGAAGAAGCGCTGAACTCGCCCCTGCTGAACGATAATGACATCAGCGGTGCCAAGTGGATACTTATCAATATCAATTCTTCAGAAGGCGATCATGAATTTACCATGGATGAAGTGGAGATCATTCAGAGTTACCTGATTGGCCGGGCCGGAGAAGGAACAGATGTAATACTGGGCCTTGGCTATGACCCTTCACTGGGCAGCAAAATAGGCATCACGTTAATTGCCACCGGCTTCGAATACAAAGACCCTTTTACAAAGCCCGTCAGTAAAAAAGAAACACCCAAAAAAGAAGAAAAGATTGTAATGGTGCTGGAGACAAAGACAGCAGACACAACGCCTGTTGCCAAACAATTTGTATTGCCCGCAGACGAAAGGACGGCAGAAGCGATGGAGGCGGAAGAAAAGGAAATGACCACCCAGCCGCCGCAACCTGTGTCCCTTCCGCTGAAAGAAGCCCTGCAGCCGGTACTGGTAGAAGAACCGGTTACAATACCCGTAATGGTTGGAAATTTTGTGCAGGCTGCCAGTGAAACTGCTGTGGACAATTCCCTGCATTCTGTGGAGAAGAAAGAAGAGCCAACCTATATGGAGTTGGTATATTCGCAACCTTCAGTAACGGGTAATCCGCCTGCTGAAACCCTGCCCGAAAACAAGAAAAAACAAACAGAACCTGTTATAACGAATTCTCCTGCATCTGCAGTGCGTGGAGGATACTTGGCCAAGCCTTCCAATATTTATGCCGAACCGCGG
>CAXTMV010000086.1:0-19643 GCA_964245425.1 uncultured Flavihumibacter sp.
GAAATAATATTGATCAATCATCATCACACCCTTATTGGGCATTTTCTCAACCGGCTTTAACCGGTGGTATAAAATAAAATAACAGGTATCCACTATTTCAAAGTTGCAATGATCAACTGTTCGTTGATTATGCCGGGGATGATTGTGTGTAGGATGGATGCTGTCTTGGTCGGTCATCATATGCTGCGACAGTACTGACAGCAGGCAGGTATAAAAGAGTGTGTACATGAAAAATAATTGAATGGTTAAAAATAGTAGCAGCAACAGGCGTTCTTTTTATGATTGTTTTCTTCATTTACGCTGTGTTTAGCGCTTTTACATAATCGATCAATTTACCGGGCGTTGTTAATTTTTCAGCATCTTCAGACGGAACGCTGATATGAAAAACATTTTCGATTTCGATGATCAGTTCGAATACATCCAGCGAATCAACACCAAGATCATCACTGAAAGAAGCACCGGGCCTGATTTGCGCTTCATCGAGCCCGAGCTTTTCCATCAGGATCCTCTTTACCTGGTCTTCGGTTATATCAGGAATAATCATTGCGGTACTGATTGGCTAAAAATGAACAATCATCGCCAGAACATACCGTGTTTCTGACTTCACCAGGTCAGGCGACCAGCCTGAAGGGATCGGCGTGGTATTGTATCCATCAGGTGAAGTAACACCGCCCGGCCCGGCAAAATAAGGAACGTTGGCACTGCGGTGTACCAGCTCAACTATCCAGGTAATATAATCATTGGGCATAAAATTCAGGGTAGTCGACGCATCCCAGGCATCGAATTTATCACCGGGGTTCATTGTGAAAGGATGGGTGCCTACCGGCGGTATCGGCGATGCATCACCGGTAGGTGCGAGTACCAGGTACCTGCCGGGATTGTGCATATAACCGCCGCCCATCGTCCAGGCAAAGTGCTCGCCAAACCAAAGACGGTTATACATCATGCCGCTGATAAAGTTTTGTGCGGGAGCCCCCGTCTTGCTGTTGCCAAATGGTGTCACCCCACCGCCGTTTTCAAAACCGAGATCACCGGTGAGACTGAACGCGGCCCGGGTAATGCCTTTTGCTTTCGGGTTATTGTAATAGCGAAGCAGGAAACTATTGTCACTGTGCCACCGGATGCGGTTGGGCAAATCAGCCGCGTCTTTGCCTACATATCCGTTCGATACATAATTGATCCATTCCTTCGGACTATACCTGACCTGGAAACCCACGCCCGGCATCTTGTTGAACTTGCCGTAGGTTTGCCATCCATTGATAACCCAAAGTTCCAGTTTTAGTTTGTCACTGGGAAAAGTCTGGATTCGCAAACCATTGAAAAACCAGGGCGTATTATCGGAAGTAAAAGAAGGCTGGTAGCCCCAGTTTTCAAAATTGTTATAGGAAAATAAACCAACATAAGACATAAAAATGCCCGCATCAACATTGATGCCATGCCATACATTGAAATGGTAACCACCATATGCTTCGCTTAGATAGCGATAAGCGGTAGCCAGGTCGTATTGTCCTTTATACTGGCTGAAATCATTCCTGGGAACAACAGTTGAACGCGTACCGAACTGCGTCAACACCCTGCCGCGTACATTGTTCCAGTGGAAATCACCACCAAGACCCAGGAATGATACCGTAAACTCCCGGTCACGTGAAAGTGCAGTTGAGCCCACTACTGTATTATCGATCGGGTGATGGTTGGATTGAGTATAATTTACATCTGCTGTGAAGGTGCCGGTAAAATACTTTGAATCCAGCAGGTTTGATTTTTGACGGTCGGTCCCGTTCATCCATGTAAAATCACCCCAGGCAAATGGTTCGGAGGGAGCTGCTACAGAATCTGTTGTTAAAGACGACTGTGAACCGGCGTTCTTTGGTACTGACGCACTGTCTTGCTGTCCATACATGCAGGTGCAATACAATAACACGGCAACTAATAATAACTTTCTCATAATATATTTTTTCTGCTGAAGTGTTAACCAATGGTATGCCGCAAAAGAAAACAGCCACCCTGCATGGGCTGAAAGCCTTTACTGTGGCTATGTACAGGCAATAGCAGGTTTTGAAAGGCGGAACATATAAATTAATCGCATCCTCTCATTTTAAGAAGGTTTTTATCAAAATGACAAGCTTTTTTACTGCAGTTGGTACTCCTCTATCTTGCGGTAAAGTGTGGAGAGCCCGATATTCAGTAGCCTGGCAGTTTCGGCTTTATTATGATGCGTAAGATTGAGCACGCGTTGAATATGAAGTTTTTCGACGCTCCTGAGATCAAAGGCTGAAAGTATGTCCGGTTGTTCGGCAGGGTGGCGCATTTCCGCCGGCAACTGCAGGATAGTAAGTGGTTCTCCGCCTGATAAAATAACGGCCCGTTCAATCGTGTTTTTCAATTCACGGATATTGCCTTTCCAATCATGGTGCATAAGTCTTTCCATAAAGGCAACGGTTATTTCAGGTTCCCGGATATTTGTCTTCTCTGCAAAAAGTTTCGTGAAAAATGAAGCGAGTGCCGGGATATCCTTTTTGCGATCCCGCAATGCCGGGAGTGTAATGCTATAAACGTTCAGCCGGTAATACAGGTCTTCCCTGAATTTGCCTTCCGCCACGTCCTGTTGCAGAATACGATTGGTGGCAGCAATGACCCGGACATCTACCCGGCTGGTTTTTGTTTCACCAAGTTTGATGAATTCATTTGTTTCCAGCACACGTAGCAGCTTGCTCTGGAGTTCAAGCGGCATTTCACCTACTTCATCTAAAAATAAAGTGCCATTATCAGCTTCTTCAATCAGTCCTTTTTTATCTTTAACCGCGCTCGTAAACGCGCCAGCCCGATAACCAAATATTTCGCTTTCCAACAATTCTTTGCTGAAGGCGCTGCAGTTCAGCGCAACAAAATGTTCCCCGCTGCGTTTGCTGGCGTGGTGAATGGCCTGTGCGAAAATTTCTTTACCCGTACCTGTTTCGCCCAACAACAATACAGTTGTAGACGTTGGTGCAACAATGTCTGCCAGCCCAATGGCGTCTTTAATCAGCGGGGAAGCGCCCAGGATATTGCCAAAACTATATTTTTTTCCGGTGCGTTCTTCCAGTTGCCTTACCCTGTCTTTCAATTGTTTTTTTTCCGCGGCCATGTTTAGCAACGGAACCAACCGTGCATTATCATCGCCTTTAACAATATAGTTAAAGGCACCGTTTTGAATGGCCGTTACGCCATCGGGAACGTTTCCATAAGCGGTCATAAGAATGATTTCAACGGAGGGATATTTTTGCCTGATAACGCCTGTGTAATCCACGCCGTTTCCATCCGGCAGTTTTACATCACACAGCACCACATCCACCGACTCCCGGTCCAGATACCTTGTTGCGGCCCTCAAGGTTTCTGCCTCCAGCACGTTAAAACCTTCCAAAATGATTATTCTTTTCAGCAGGGACCTAAGTTTTGCCTCATCGTCTACTATCAGTATGGTTGCCTTCATCGCAGTATACATTTGTGCAAACTGTGCCAATTAAATGCCTGTTTTAAAAATGGCGGCTAATACCTTATCTATAAACAGATAGGGGCTGTTGCCAACAGTTGGCGGTATATGGCCACCCTGCCATTTTGATAATATATTTCCCTAAATGGAAGGAATAAAATAATGCTGTTAAGGGTAAACGAGGGGGTATATTTCACACAAATAACAGATTGGCTGTTACTTATAGCGGGCAATCCATGGAGGTAAAAGAGCAGGCACAGGTTTGGCAACTACCTGCATATTAAAACAGGTAACCATGAACCAATATGAAGTACCGGCCCTTATTGCGGACCAGTTCCCCGAAACCAACAAAGATATCTGTTCCCTTACCGCCATTGGCAACCCGTACCAGACGATGGCGGTGTTCTCGCGGTTTATGCGCAAAAAAATCAGTGCACACCAGTTCAATAAGGTATTCCGGTGTCTGGCACTCGCAAATCATATTTATACCCACGGTAATGCGGTTGTAAAAAGTGCGGTGGAAAATGAATTTATTTATTCTTTTTCACAGGCATCACAGTCCTGCGATAAAAATCAATGGAATTTGGTTAAAGCCCATATTCCTGCACGTTTATATAACATTTATATCAAACAGATCATAGGTTATGGGTGCTAAAGCATGCCTGAAAACCGAATCATTCAATGAACAATAAAAACAAATTTCGACCATGGAAAATATTATAGTCCGCGAAGCGGCAGAACCTGACGGCGTATTTGCAAAAATAATCAGTGATGAAATGGAAAGCTCTGCTATCGCCAGAGGTTCAGGCATTTCAAAAAGATCCGCTTCCTCCATTCATCAAAAAATGATTGATGGAAAGGCAATCATCGCAGTCACAGCAGACAATGAGTGGGTAGGATTTTCTTATATAGAAATATGGGCCAACGGAGAATTTGTTTCTAATTCGGGGCTTATTGTGGCACCCGCTTTCAGGGGAGCAGGTATCGCCCGCAGAATTAAAGCAAAAACATTTGAGCTGGCCTGTACATTATATCCGCAGTCGAAAATATTCAGCATCACCACCGGCCTGGCCATTATGAAAATGAATGCACAACTTGGTTTTGAAACGGTCACCTTTAATGAAATCGTCCAAGACCAGGCCTTCTGGAAAGGTTGCAAAAGTTGTGTGAACTATGATATTTTAAGAAAGAAAAAACATAGAAACTGCCTGTGCACGGCAATGTTGTACCTACCGAAACAAATGGAAATTGAAGACAAATAGCTATTTTTGGTGACCAATACCACTTATTTGTCACATACCAATAACCACAAACTTTCTGCGGCAGGCCTTTTGGTAGCATTAGGTATCATCTATGGAGACATCGGTACTTCACCTTTGTATACCCTGCAGACAGTGCTGAATGAAGGCGGGGTTATTAACCAGGGCCTGGTGTTCGGTGCCATCTCCTGTATGTTCTGGACGCTCACCCTTCAGACCACTTTCAAGTATGTTATTATTACACTGCAGGCCGACAACCACGGAGAGGGTGGGGTCTTTTCCTTGTATGCACTGGTACGGCGCTATGGAAAAAAACTCGTTTATCCCGCCATCATTGGCGCGGGAACATTACTGGCGGATGGTATCATCACGCCACCGATCACGGTGACGTCTGCCATTGAAGGGTTAAACATGATACCCTCCCTCTCAAGGCATATCATACCGGGTAATAACCTGGTGGTTGAAATCGTACTGATAATAATTCTGTTATTATTCACTTTCCAGCGTTTTGGCACTAAGGTCATCGGGGGTTCCTTCGGACCCATCATGTTTATGTGGTTCGGCATGCTGGCTGTGCTCGGTGTAAACCAGATCGTTCATTTCCCCTTTATATGTAAAGCACTTAACCCGGTATATGGAATCGAATTGCTAATCAATCATCCCCGCGGGTTCTGGCTGCTGGGCGCTATCTTTCTTGTTACTACCGGTGCAGAAGCATTGTATTCAGATCTGGGTCACTGCGGGAGACAGAATATACAGATTAGCTGGATATTTGTGAAAATAGCCTTAATATTAAATTATCTTGGACAGGGAGCCTGGGTATTGATGCAAAGCAAACCGGGTCTTGCTGATGCCAATCCATTTTTTTCAATTGTGCCGCATTGGTTTTTATTACCGAGCATTTTAATAGCAACTGCGGCTTCCATTATTGCCAGCCAGGCCCTGATCAGTGGATCGTTCACTCTTATCAGCGAAGCCATCAGCCTGAACTTCTGGCCAAAAGTAAAAGTTAAATTCCCAACCAATGTACGGGGCCAGATATACATTCCCAGCATTAACTGGATATTGTTCACAGGTTGCGTATTAGTGGTGTTGTATTTCCGGACCAGTGAAGCAATGACGGCCGCTTATGGCTTTTCTATTACAGTTGCTATGCTGATGACAACTATACTGATTTATTATTTTCTTCGTTATGTTAAGCATTGGCCTTTGTGGATAGTGGGCGCTATCCTTACAGTGTTTATTTGTGTGGAAGGATGTTTTTTTATCGCTAATGCGGTTAAGATTGTAAAAAGATTATTTTTCCTTGTTTTTGAATTTGGTCTGATAGGCACCATGTATGTTTGTTTCCGCGCGCGAAAAATCACCAACCGTATGCTGGCCTTTGTAAATCTTTCTGACTACATGGATCAGCTTAAAGCGCTCAGCAAAAATGAAGCGGTTCCTAAATTTGCATCGCACCTGATTTACCTGACAAAGGCAAATAATTCGCGGCAGATTGAAAAAAGAGTGATCAATTCCATTTTTGGCAATAATCCGAAAAGGGCAGATGTATACTGGTTTGTTCATATTGACCGTGCCGACGAACCCTACACCATGCAATACGGCATTGAAGAAATAGAAGATGACAATGTTATCCGGATTGATTTCAAACTGGGCTTTCGTGTCCAGCCAAGAATAGGCCTGATGCTAAGGAAAGTAGTTGAAGAAATGATTCAAAACAAAGAGTTGGGTATTACCAGCAGGTATCATTCCATGAACATTGAAGACTTGCACAATTTTCGATTTGTGATCCTCGAAAGGTTTCTGTCCTATGATAATGAATTTGCTTTCAGGGAAGGATTTATTCTCAACAGTTATTTTTCTTTAAACAGGCTCGCATTGTCAGATGCGCAGGCGTATGGGCTCGACAGCAATCAGACCGTTGTTGAAATGATTCCCCTGGTGGTTGCACCTGTGAGCAATATGCAATTAAAGCGGAGCTTTCATATCATCGATAAGAAAGGCGGGGCATGATAACGTCATTTGTTTGAACAGCCTATGGCAAGCGGGTTATCAGCGCCGTAAAGAGCGAAACAGCAGCCATCCAGGCAAAAAGCACAAGCAGGAAATCTTTTATCTGGTACCTATTATTATCAGGCTTCATATTCTTTTGTTTTCAATATAGGATGCCAATGCCATGCCTGCTGTAACCAAAAATAGGCGTTTGATGGCAAATCCGTGTCTCGCAATCACTTAGTAAGGCCCTTCCATTCAAAAAGCAGATTTCTGCATCCCTTTGCCATACCAATTTGATAAATGATTTTCAAATTGACAATTCAAGAGTGCCTGCGCCATGGGCGGTAAACACTGTCATTTTGAGAACTGTTTCTCGTTTTGGTATGGACTGGCGACCCGACCAAAACCAATTTTCAAAATACCGGTTCCTGTAACGCTTGATGGCAGCGGGTTTCAATGGAAAACAACAATAACAGCATTCATTGGCACATGAGTTGAGCCACATGAATTGGTCAGGGGGATTGCCGATACTGGCAGTCCTCGTTCGTAAATTAACATTGCAGATTTTAAGAAAGCCCCTTGTTTCAACAGGGGGCTATTATTTGTCTGACGCCTGGTACCGTAAATAATACCTGCAGAAATAGGCAGCTATTGCGGCTTTGGAAGCAAGACCTACACTGCAAGCTTTACAATTCCAACCTGTAGATGGTATGCATACCCCGTATCCAGGTTAGTTGGGTTACAAGAATGATAGCGACAGAGAAAGACACCCGCCATGGTAAATTGTACGTAAAAACTGCAGCAATCCGAGTATTGTCAAAGATTTGTCCATTTGGCCGCTGGTTTTGCGGTGACAGCTATTTGCAGGATGCTACTGCCGGCTTGGCTGCTGCTACAACAAAAACAGATCAGCTGATCTGTTTTTGGTTGTTGGGATTAAAAGGGTACTGTTCGTTTTTCAATCGTATCAGTATTTACGGGTATGGATTACAACAGTATTCCAATGCCCACCTGGAAAACCTGGTTTTTATACGCGGGTGTGGAAGAAGTACCGTCGCCGTTGTTGTTTTTAAAATCGATGGTATAGCGTCCGTACAGGAAAAAGTTTGGGTCGAGATTGATATCGAGGCCCAGCACACCCCCGAAAATATTTTTCCTGATGTTGTCGTTGTCGTTTTTAACGGATTGCATATAGATGGCGCTGCCGGACTGGAAAGTGGTTTTGGTAGCCAGTAAATAAGAATACTGCGGACCGGCAACAATACCCAGTTCTTTGGCCAGGTTGATTCTTACAAGCAATGGGATATCAAGACAGTTCAGGCTGCGGCGATAGTCGTAACCACTTAAGCCATCGCTGCCTGTTGCCCGGTAGCCTTTTTGGGCGAACAGTACTTCCGGCTGCAGGGCCAATACATTGCCCAGCGGCAATTGCAAAACTGCACCGGCAGTAAAACCATACAGGGGTGCCGAAGAAAAATTTGGATCATCGGTTTTAATAATGGTGGCAATGTCCAGGCCGCCCAGCAAACCGAAACGTGCTTGCGGACCATCAGCGTAGGTACTTCCGGCTTTCTCCTGGGCTGTGGCCGCAACAGATAAAGAAATGAATAACAAGGTGATAAAAAGGGTACGGTGCGTTTTCATATACATTTGTTCGATTAGGTAATTGCTAACGGATACAAACATAGGCGGCGAAAATGAAGAAAAAATGAAAATGCTGAAATTGGAATCCGGGAGCCGCAAAAATTCAAAGACGGTGATTTTCTTTGCATCTTCCAAAAGAATGCTGCCTTCGTTTAAATGTCGGCAATTTATATACCTCAATGCCGGGCCCGCCTGATTCTTACAACAGCGTTGGTATCCAAATTGCTTTTCATAAAAATCTCGTATTGCTTTTTGCTATCTTTTATAACCATCAATGCAGTATTTGGTGGGATATCGCCGAGGTTATTCGCAAACATACCAATTTCATCAAATGGCTTTGTATTATTTAGCTTTATCCGAATGCTAACCGGGCTCGCAGTAAGCCTGGCTTTTATTAAAACCGGCACCTGGTTCACAAAAACAGTGATGGAGTCATTGTCAATGGTAGCATCGTCATAAAAATCAATGGTCAATGAATCAGATTCAACTTCCAGATCCTCAACGAGCACTTGCTTTCTGCCCTGATACATTTTTGTCAGCGGCGACGCTGTCATCTCATTATTTGTAGCTGCTGTAAAGGACCTTTGCTTATTGACAGGATTTCGGTTGCTACTGGTATCTGTAACAGGCTTTTTTGCAGGAATTGCCATGACGCTGTCGCTTTTTGGTTCGGCAGGCAGGCTTACAGCTACCCGCCGGCGCAAGCTTTTACGAATGGCATAACAACCCTGTGTTATATCCTGCGATTCCAAAAAGTAGAAATTACCTTTTTGTACCAGGCTGCAATACCAGGCTTCATTACACCAACGGATGGATGGATAGCTTTCAAGCTTTTGTTTAATACTGTTATTATTGGCGGGCGGAAAATAAATATAATTATCGCGATATATAACACCATTTACCGGCGCTTTCCAATAATTTCGGCTTGAGTCCACCAAAAAATACACACTGATAAAACCGGAGAAGGACGAATCTTTTACATTGATTTTATTGATCACAAGTTTCGTCAGGCAGCTGTCATCAAATGCCTGGCCCGGTCCACCCGGATAATGTACAGGATCTATTGCCTCCCATGTACCCAACAGGCTTTTAATATAGGGAGACTGGGAATAAACAGTCATCTGACACAATACCGCCAGTACGCCTATTACCACGTTTTTGAATAATGTTTGATATCTGTTCATACCTGATAAAATACACTTTTGTATTCGGTTGTCTAAACGGGCCCATTATGTCGCATTGGATCGCAATAGGACATTTGTGCTATTAAATATAATTCAAAGCTTCTTATCATCGCATACGAAATCTCCCTTATACAAGGCCACTATATACGGCAAATACCCACTTTCTTCGTTGTCCCCTTATTTTTTCCGGCCGTTCTTATATGTGTGTTTGCAAATTAATGACTACTACCAAAGTAAGGTGGATTAGTTTTTAGGAATCTGATAAAATAAGAGTAATTTAAATGATTAGACGCCGCAACTTCTCATGAAAAAAATAAGCTTCGTTAGCCGGCTGATGCTGAACTGTGCCGGTGCTGATATCGAAACCCTCCGGCAATGTACTTCTGCAGAGGTGACCAAGTATGTGCTCTATGGCACCTGTGTTCTAATACCCAGTGTATTTGCTATCTTCTCCGGCGGATACAGCGCCTTCCTGATGACGAAAGACTGGAAAGTATCGGTGCTTATCGCCCTGTTATGGAGTTGGGGTATCTTTACCATCGACCGGGCGGTAGTATCCAATACCAGGCCCGGAAAGTTCACATGGGGAGTATTACTGCGCGTTCTGCTGGCCGTAGTCATTGCTATCACCATTGCTGAACCTTTAACCCTGCGTTTTTTCCAGGACAAGATAGAACAGCAACGATCAGAGTTACTCAGCCAAAAAGAAGACAGCGTCAACCATGTCCTGACAATCAACCTGAACCGGCTCGATAGCATGAAAGCAATGCAGTGGAAAAAGGCAGATTCCTTAAACCAGGCATTCATAAAAGAGACGGACGGTACCGGGGGCAGCGGGCAAAGAGGTATTAAAGAGATAGCGAACGCGAAGTTAAATGCCTATACAGCAGATACCGTGCGAATTGGCATAGAAGAAAAGCTAAGGAACATCGAGCGTGATACGTTAAAAGCAAGATCAAGCAGGGAGATTTTATCAATTGAAACTGCGGAAGCCGACGGGTTATTGGGTCGGCTGGCATTGCTGGGCATGCTCCAGGACAAGGATACCCATATCGCATGGGCAGTACGGCTGGTTAGCCTTTTCTTTTTCATCATAGAAGTTATACCGATATTCATCAAGGCAGGCTCATCGCCGGAAGAGGATCTGTACAGTGAGATCAAAAGCAAAAACGCCCAGGCTGCAAGGGATGTACAAAATAACCTGAAAAAGAAAAAGGACGAGATCTTCGAACGGGAGCAACTGCTGGTACTGCAGGAAAGAAAGAGCAGTCTTGAAATGACTCTTAAGAAAGACACTGCGGTGAACCTAAGACGCGACCAGGATTTTATGCTGTCTGAAGTGAAGAAAGCTGGCGAAAAGAAAGCCCGGATTGAAAACAGTATCAATACTACCATCAAACAAGATGCATTCCGTGAGCAGCTGCTGGCGAGCCTGCAAAAAATATTTGACGAATACGAAAAGGCCCTGCTTGCGTTGGCTGAAAAAATGGCTACGCGTTATAATGACAGCCCAGAAAAAGAAGATGAGGGGAATACCAGGGATAAAAAAGGAGAAAAATAAAGAAAGAATCCTGTTCTGTTTTCTTATAGAAAGCTGTCAAATTTCAGTTAGAAAGACGGACCCGGATAAATAGCATATCCAGCACAGCGGCATCGCTTCCCCATCAGTATTGTATAGCATCCGCAGGCAGTAATTGCATCGCCAGAGAGAACTTCCTACCTGCAGGGCAAACAAGACGGCTGCTCTCTTATAAAAACAGCCCTCGAACACAGCCCAACTTTTTCCCCATTAACAGCATTTTCAAACTTTTAGCTTATTCCTTGTGATGCTGTTGCTCATGCCTGAACCAGCATCGCCTTTCCGGCCATTGTCCTTTCTGGCCTGATTTCTGTAGTTTTCAGAGAAGACTATTTATTCTTTCCATATGGCTATCTATTATATCAATTCATACGATATTGATGATACAGCGGTATTCAGCGGGTATGCGCCCATCGTAAGGGAATTGCTTAAAAAATACGACGCGGTTACACTGGCCGCAGATACCCATGGCATCAGCCTGGAAGGCCACGCTAGGCAGATGAATTCGATTATCAGGTTTCCCTCAAAAGAGGCGGCCATTGCCTGTTATAACGATCCGGATTACCAGCCGGCAAAAAAAATCAGGCAGGCTTCTACCTCCCATTGCAACATGGTAATAGTAGATGAATTTATTCCGAAAGGCTGATTCGGTTTAATACCGCGGGTCCAACTTACCTGCCAACGCCTTGCTATGCATGTACTGGCTGCGTTTTCATTTCCCATCACTGGCAAGTGTATCCCTGAATATTTTCAGTTTATTATTCTCTGTTTTCAGACCAGCAGGTAGCGGCCTTTTACCGCGGTGTTTCCATTGGCAAAACTAAAAACCAACCTCCCCGCTTCTACCACTAAATTATTATCCGTTCCCCAGACACCGGTTGTAGCGTATGTAAAACCGGTGATGCCGTTCCTTATCATGTTCCCATAAAAATGCGTTATTTCCATCCTGCCAATGGTTGAAGGGCTGCCGCTGTTATAATTAAAAAATGCCCTATAATAAATCATATCCCTGAAGATTACTGCATATCGTTTACCACATTCATAAAAGGTTTAGGTTACAAATCAGCAGACGGCATTAGGAGGGCGAAGGCAGTACATTTACCGTTCGGTTACCGGCGTAAATGGATGGTCAGCCCAAATATGTCGGGGCCTTCCTTTCCCTACAGGTTTATCCAATCATTCTGCCCGCAAACTCTTTACCGGGTTTGCCATAGCCGCCTTAATGGCCTGGAAACTTACGGTCAGCAAGGCAATCAATAAGGCGCTGGCGCCTGCAGCGGCAAAGACCCACCATTGTATGGTAGTGCGATAGGCATAATCCTGCAGCCAGCCCTTCATCAGCCACCAGGCAAGGGGAAAAGCAATGATGCAGGCGAGCATTACCAATTGCAGGAATTCTTTTGCCAGCAGACCGGTGAGCCCTGCAGCAGAAGCACCCAACACCTTGCGGATGCCTATTTCTTTGGTACGCCGCTCAGCGGTATACGCAGCCAGGCCAAAAAGGCCCAGGCAGGATATAAAAATGGCGAGCGCCGCAAATAAACCCGCCAGCTTGCCTATCAGCGTTTCAGCGGAGAACAACTCATTAAAATTTGTATCGGCAAAACTGTATTTGAAAGAAAAGCCGGGATTACTGGCTTTCATAACGGCACTCGTTTTTTCCAATGCCTTCCCCAGGTCTGTGTTGGGTTTAAAACGAAGCGCCATAACGGTAGCGGCATAGCCGCCGTTCACCAATATCAGCGGCGACCCTTTTCCATACACATCATTGTAAATAAAATCCTTTATGATACCTACAATCGTTAACTGGTAGGGCCCTGACGCAATAATGCCACCCACTTTGCCCGCTTTGCCCATCAGCTCAGCCATGCTTTCATTAATGAGCACCCGGTTGGTATCTGTATTACCTGCATAAAAATCCCTGCCATCCACTATTGTCATGTGCATGGTGGAAATATATTCAGAACTGACTACATTAGAATGAATGGGCAATTTGAGCGCCGGGTTTTTTCCCTGCCAGCCATAACCGTCTCCATAACTATAGACGTGCAGGGCATCGTGTAAGCTGGTGGCGGCGTTCTCTACATAACCGGTCGCCAGCAGGCTGTTCTTTATCTCATTGAAATGCGCCTTCATATTGCCTTCCAAATCCATGTAGATAAGGTTGTTTTTGTTGTAACCCAGGTCCCTGTTTTTAATAAATTGTACCTGCCGGTAAACAATCACGGTAGCTATTATCAGCAGCACCGAGGCGGCAAACTGCGTTACCACCAGGCCCCTGCGAATAAAAACAACGGCGGCGGCACTTTTAACCTTGATACCTTTTAATACTTTTACCGGGTTAAAAGAAGATAAATAAAAGGCCGGGTAGCTGCCTGCCACCAGGCCTGCCATCAATCCGGTGCCCAACAGGCAAACCAAATGAAGCGGGTTCAATACACTAAAAACCAGCTGCTTTTTTACCAGCACATTGTAGTAAGGCATGAGCCCGTACAGCAATAAGGCGGCCAACCCCACTGCTATGAATGACATCAGCAGTGATTCGCCAATAAACTTCGACACAAGCCTTTTTTTACCGGCACCCATCACTTTCAGCACACCTACTTCTTTTGCCCTTTGCTCTGAACGGGCGGTAGAAAGATTCATAAAATTGATGCAGGCTATCAACAGGATAATAATGGCGATGATTAAAAAAAGATGTACGTATTTGATGCTGCCGCCGTCTTGCACACCGTTCACAAAATTGGCCCGCAGATGCCAATCGTTCATAGCAAACAGGAAGCATTGGTTGCGGTTGCCATTTGCCTTTGTACTTAAATAATGCGTTAGCTGTTGGTTAATGGCCGCCCGATTCGCTGTGGACGAAAGCTCAACAATGGTTTCCGTCAGGTTATTGCTCCAGGGTTTTAACCAGGTATTGCCCTCTTCCCAGGTAGAATAAGGCGACAGCCATTGAAAATGATAATAGCAGTTGGCAGGCAGATCCTTAAAAACGCCGGTTACCGAATAGAGTCCATCCACACTGTAAGCGCCTTTTATCTTCATGCTGATGGCCTTTCCTACCGGGTTGCTGTTGCCGAAAAAAATCTTTGCCATGGATTCACTGATGACAATGGCATCCGGATGGCCCAGTGCACTGCCGGGGCTGCCATAAACAAATGGAATATTGTACATCGCCAGCACAGAAGGATCAGCATACATGCCATTTTGTTTAATAGATTTATCGCCCACCACCGCCAGTTCATCCATGGCCCAGCTAAGAAGACCGCTGTTAACCACACCCGGTATGTCTTTTTTTAATGCTGCAGCCAGCGGACCCGGTGTAGAACCATTGGTGCTGATACCTGCATCGTTTTTTTCATTTTGCATAACATGGTACAGCTGGTCGTGCCTGGAAAAATTATGGTTGTACGCAAGTTCGTCCTGCACCCACAAAAAAATAAAGGCAGCCGCCACAATGCCCACGGCCAAACCAACTATGTTTAGGGAACTATAGATTTTGTTTTTGGCCAGGTTGCGCCAGGCAGTTTTAAAATAATGCTTAAACATAGCAGCGGTTTTAATATGTTGTTGTTTTACAGGCAATAAAAATACCAGCTTTGTACCAGCCTGATAGCCAGCGAATTTTCCATTCATCACCAAAAGCACTGTACGTTTCCGTACAGTAACTGTGTTGTTATAAGACAATCTTTCTTCCAGCCATCTCTGCCAGGGAACGGTTTGGGCTGCCCCAGTACAACAGGAATGTATAAATGGGCCAACAGACAGTAAAACCATACCTTTTTGTACCTATAATACCCTGGTTGATAAATCGTTTTTCTTTTCGCCTGGCACTCCATTATATCTTAGCACTGTTGATCTTTCCTACTGATAAGCCTTTACGTACAAATGACAAATGATGAAAAAATACCAGGGAACTTTAGAAAAAATATTGGAAAATAATACACAGCTCAATAATCACAACGTAAAAAAGATTTTAATCATTTACCTGGGAAACGAGTTCTATGTAGGTGATTGTTCCATCCGGATCGATAAAATGATGTTTTACCAGTCTTTCTTTCCCAACTGCATCATAGATTTTAATATTTTACAGAAAAGCGGCAGCTTTATCATAGAAGGGCTTCTTAAAAACAACCCCCATATACATTCCATTTCTAGCCTGGAGTTGGATGACATTGATTTTGAACAGTACGATGCTGTTTTCTCTGTAGATTATAAAGAAGAAGACCTGTTATTAGCATTTCTGCACGAAAAATATGGTGCTAAAATTGCCAGCAACCAGTTCCCTTTAGCCGTGTTTACCATTAAACATGTAATGGGACTTGTACCGGAAACCGACTTCATTTTTCCTGTTAATACAAAGCTGGTCAACTATATTGGCAGGCAGTCGGGCAATATATATTTAACGGAGCAGGAAAGGGAATGGGGTAACAATTGGCTAAAAATGAATGGCGTAAAGGAGAACGAAAACCTGTTCATCGTGTTGGATTCAACCAGTAGAAGAAATAAATTGCTGAACATTGATGTTTATTTTGATTACTTAAAATTTGTTTTAAGCCTGGACAATGTAAAAGTGTTGAATTTTGATGAGAAGAACCTGGGCAAGGAGGCATTTTACAAGGGATGGCTGGGCGCGAAAAATACCGGCAACCTTATTTTTTCAAAGGGGCTTAGTTTAAGAGAGGCTTTGTGTATTATCGGTTCCGATTATACCAGGCTGGTATTCGGGCCATGCACCGGGCTGCTCCATTGCGCTTCCAGCATTTATCATTACTTTTTAAGAAACGGCATGAGCCGGCATCAGGTTCCGCATATGATTACTTATACCGGCGAGTACCCACCCGGAGAAAAAGCGTATGACTGGTGGGGAAATTACCCGCTGGTCAATTGTTTATTATTGAAACAAACAGCAAATAATAAGGAAATAGTGGTGCTGAATGACCTGGCTGAAGAAGAAAAACAGGCAAAAGAAATACTACCCTGTAGTGAATACACAGCTAAAATGCTGATCGATTATACCATTGGGCTGCTCCAGCCCCGGCCGCTGCCGGCACAAGCGCATCGGGTGGAACTGGTAATCGACTGATGCGGCGGATCCCGGAAGAAGCCATCACCGGCACGCAGATCGGTGATCATCAAAACTAACCCGCATAGTCAAATAAATAGGGTAATCGCCTGGGCCAATCATTTCCCAGAAAGAAATAATAATTATCCCGTCAGACATATTCGCCGGGGTTTTGCCGATCCTGCATAAAAACATTTATTATTACGTGACGGGCAATGGTGCAGCAGAAAATTCGGCTGTGCCGCCTGCTGATTATCCATCGCCGCTGAACGCTTAAGTGTTTTTTCCTTCCTGCCCTTTTCAAATATTTATTTACATTCAGATTATAACAGGTAAAACCCTCGCCATGCATGTTACGCCAGAGCTTCTTGCTGAAAAATATTTTGTGGTGGCCGACCGGCTGCCGGAAGCATACAAAGGTTTTGTGTTGCCAGGGGCCAGCGTGCTCACCGGCCACCATCCCGACAAAGGCCGGATCATCCAGCAGGAATTTCGCAATACGCATTATGCCATCCGCTACCACAGCTTCCAGGTATCGCAACCCTGCAGGCTGCCCATGCTGCAAACGGCTGCCCGGCTAAGCTCTTTTCTGTCTTTGCAAAATGCGCTCGATTATGATATCGACGGTGTTGGACAACTGCAACTGCAACAAGGCCAGTTTACACTACTGCGAACGGAAGACCGGCCGTCTGCTGTCTATTTGCCCCGTATACAGCAATACCAGAGCGTTGAAATAGCCTGGGCCGACCAATGGGTTGAATCGCTGCTGCCTGTTTTCCAGTTTTTAAAAGAATTGTTCCGCCCGCTTACCCGGCTGGACAAAGGCTTTTTCCTGTACCCGAAACCAAGGCCGGCCGGCGGCAAAGTGCTGGATGCCGCCAATACCATTCTTACCTCTCCCTATACAGCCGATATCAGCCGCGTCTTTTTTGGATCAAAAGCAAAAGAATATATGATGCTGCTGCTGATTGAATCCGGTAAAAAACCGCATTCCCTGACCCGGATGACGGAAGAACAGCGGGCGGTGCTGATTGAACTGGGCGAACGGATTCGCAAAATCGTAGACCAGCGCCTGTTCATTGCCGACCTGAGCCGTGAAGTGGGCCTGAATGCTACGCTGGTAAAGAATGGTATAAAGGAAATTTATGGAGAGCCGCCCATTACCATGAACCGGCTGGCCCGTTTACGGGAAGGACAGCGCCTGCTGGAAGAAGGCACCCTCAGCATAAAAGAGATTGCCCACCGCACGGGTTACAGTGGTTCTCCCAGCTTTATCAATAGCTTTAAAAAGGAATTTGGCTACAACCCCAGCGATGCACGTAATAAAAGGACGCATTAGTATTGACGTTCTTTTTTATTTCACAGCAATTTTTATACCTGGCAATGCAATCCTTTAATTTGGAAGAGATCCTGGTTATGGCTGAACTTTAGGTATATAATACCAGCACCATGAACCGATTCTTTCTTACCCAGGCCATCAGCTTTTTATTTGTTTTTCTTTTTATGTATGCGGCGGTTTCCAAGCTGATCGACTATGATCGTTTCAAAATACAGTTGGGTCAGTCGCCCCTGCTCAACCCCTTTGCGAATGGGCTGGCCTGGGCGGTACCTGCCCTGGAAATGCTGATTGCAGGCCTCCTGTTATTTAGCCGTTCCCGGCTGCAGGGCCTCTATGCTTCTTTTGGGTTGATGACCCTTTTCACGCTCTATATCTTTTTTATTACCCGTTTCAGTGATTATGTGCCCTGTTCCTGCGGAGGTATTTTACAAAACATGAACTGGAACCAGCACCTGGTATTTAATATATTGTTTGTGGTACTCGGCGTGTTGGGCGTCTTCGGCTACCGATCGGCCGCGCCGGCAAAATAACAAATTACCAAAGGTTTTTATCGAAGTAGCTACCGGTAAAGGGCCGCCTGCGGCTGATGGCAGGACAGTGAAAACCGAAAAACTGTATAAAAGAGTAGGTAACCATTTAATCAATTAAATAATAACAATGAACAAGTCAACCATTTTCATGGCCGCCGCCTTTGTGCTGGCCATCGGCAGTGCTTTTACCACAAAAGCTGCCAGGTTCGATCAGCCGGCTTATGCAAAATCAGGCACTACCTGTACCGTAGGAAGTGTAAATGATGAGTGTTTGCTCACCAATACAGGCATTACCTGTACCATCGCCGGCCAGAGCGCCTACGATACTTTCGAAAACTGTAGTGACCAGGGACAAGTGGGTTTACTGAAACGCCCTAATTAATCCTGACGAGTAAAGAAACTGGCCATTTGCCAGTTTCTTTACTATCGCAACCATTTATGAAATTGACTTCAAAAATAATTATACTGGTGAGTACAGTGTGCTTATCCGGGATGGCGATGCTGGGCCTGTTCCTCTATGCCAACCAGAAAATACACTATGCCAATCATTTCACCCGTATTTTTCCACCCCACCCTATTGAAAAAAAAGCCGCCCTTGATCTGCAATTTAATTCCTACTATTTTGCAGGGGCAGACAGCGGCGAACTGTACCTGGGCAATGAAACCAATGCCGGCATTGTTTTGGGGCTCGACAGCGGGCTGCAGGTCAGCCGGCATTGTTCCGTTGCTTACCCAACAGCCACACATTACAGCGCCACGCAATTAATGGTAAGTGCAAGCGGGTTGTATGCAACGGACCTGGTTGACCATCGCTTATATAATGGCCCTCTCCGCGATTCCGCCAGCCTGCATTTTGTAGAAAAGCAAGACCCCTCCGCCGAGACGGTGCTCGCAGATCAAAATACCCTCTTAATGAGAAGCTTTTCACCCAACAGGAATAGCTATTGGTTGAAGAAAAAATCAATCTCAACAAGCAGAACGGATAGCTGCCGGAATATTTTTGAACCGCAGGGCGATAGCCTTTTTTCAGTAGACGGTGCCCTGCAAACCGATCTGGTAACCAAACAGATCATATACATGTATTATTACAGGAACCTGTTTTACGTGCTCGACAGCAACCTGCATACCCTCCTACGGGCCCATACCATTGATACCAATACCAACGCAAAGATTTCGGTGGGCTGGATACCCGCCCGCAATATAAAAATGCTATCGGCACCACCAATGCTGGCAAACAGGAAAGCAGCTGCCTGGAATAACCATCTCTTTGTTCAATCGGGCCTGATGGCCAATAATGAAAATCCACAGACCTTTTCTCACGCAGCCGTGATAGATGTATACAGCCTCTCAGACGGGCACTATCAATTCAGCTTTTACCTGCATAATTATGACAATAAAATATTAAAAAGCTTTGCGATCTTTAATAACATCCTCTATGCCATTTTTGACAGATGGATCGTTGGCTACCAATTACATTCATTGTATTTCAGGACTGGCCGGTTTTAGGCCGGGCGGCCGCAGCACCAGCACTTTTACCCACCGCGTAGCTGTTTTAAAGCGAAGCCCGAAGGGCCGG
>CAXTMV010000087.1:0-19630 GCA_964245425.1 uncultured Flavihumibacter sp.
CCTGAAAACCGCTATTCAGTTTTCTAATACCCCTGCGATTAATAGTAACCATCTTCAACTTAGTAGCGTAATGAAACAATACTCTCTTCGCAAAACCCTGCCCCTGCTTTTGTATGTCCTTCTTTCTATGCCTTTTTGCGCTGTCGCCAGATTTGTTCCTTGGAACGTGCAGGATTCATTGGTGTTGGTAGACCTGTACCAGAAAACAGGGGGCGCCAACTGGGTATGGACCTGGGATTTGTCAATGCCTGTTTCAACCTGGAGAGGTGTAAGTGCAGACGTTCATAACGATGCCGTAGACGAGTACCGTGTCGGCGCACTTGCCATTTATAACAATCACCTTACCGGTGAAATACCTGCTTCATTGGGTAGGCTGGCGAAGATGACTTCGCTCGATCTATCAGCTAATAGTTTAACCGGCGCAATACCGGAATCTCTGGGACAGCTCAATTTGCTGCAGGTGCTTGAACTTAATAATAATAATCTTACCGGTCCATTGCCATCATCCATTGGAAATATCCCCGCTTTGGGAATATTGTATCTGTCGTATAACCAAATTGACGGACCGGTACCCGCCAGCTGGGTAAACCTGGTGAGTCTTGTGTACCTGCACCTGGAACATAACGCACTCACCCTCGACGGCATGGAGGCCATCTGCACCACGCTCACCAATACGTTTATCAGTTGCGATAACCAAAAGCCACCCATCATCCACGTTTTAAAAGATGTCTTATCTGTGAATGCAGGTGGCACTTTATCGAATAATGTCTACACCTGGAAAAGGCGTGGCTATTCCGATATACATGAGTTCAGGGGCGATTCTACTTTCACACCTTCGGAACATGGTTTATATTATGTGTCTGTCAGGAATGACCTGGTGGCCGGGCGTAACATCCCTGTATCAGAAGATCTTGTTTTTAATAAAATACGGTTATTCAAAAATTATCCCGTTCTTGGCGACCACCGCAACGATACTACCCTGGGCAATCTATTAGGCGTTACCTCTTCCAATATTAAAGGTGTGGCTGCCGATGGCGCCACCAAAATTTTTCTTACGCTTGGATTATCCACCCCCGCTACTTTTTACTTGAAAGACCCGGCCGACGGAAGTTTTAGCAGCATCCAAAACCAGCACAGCAGCGATACAACGATTACCGTAACCCCGCTGAATGATGAAGTATCATTCATATATAATGCGCCGGACAGTTATGGTGCCGGTTATCCAAAGGGGGGGAGAAAAATAATCATTTACGCACGCGATGCATCGGGAGAACTGGATACCACACAGCTTGCACTCGTGCCACCACCGGTAGTGCTGGTGCATGGCATGTGGTCAAACCCCGACGTTTGGACCGATGGCGGCTTCATCAAAATGCTAAAGGATAGCGGCATAACGGAAGTCTTTCGTGCAGATTATGCCGACTACAGTTCAAAGACCTACGACATCAATGACCCGGAAAGTATTTACGGGCGGCTGGCAGTAAGAAGCGCGGTGAATCGGGCATTAACGCATTACCTGATAGATGACAGCATTGGCGCAACACAGGTAGACATTATTGCCCATAGTTTGGGCGGACTGATGTCTCGCAGCTATTCTCAGGAATCGACCTTCCTGAACAACAATAATTATTACAAGGGGAGTATCCATAAATTAATTACACTGAATACACCGCACCGGGGCACGCCGCTGGGACCGGTTTTATGGAACGCACGGCAAAAGGTAATCTTTATAAAAAAGCCTGATATATCTGCATCCGTTCCCTCGTTGCTATCCCTTGCTGCGTCATTAATTGAAATGCCTATTGGAAGCGTTCACCGCGATTTCGGCATTGAATCATCCGGTGTAAAATCGCTTACACAAACGCCTCCCTACAAAACCTTCAGTATTGCAGGCGATTTTTTCCCATTAGGGCTGGTCGATTTTTTGGCATTGAGCAAGATCACTTCCATACTGGTTGACCGGTCATTATTTTCTATTTACGCCACGCGTTGCGATTCCACCACCATTACATCCAGTGATGTGATTGTGCCGGTGTATAGCCAGAAGGGATATGTGAGCAAAAACCGTACTTTTAATGTTATCCATTCTGCCATTACACATCTTGGGCTGAGCAGCACCGTTACCAATGATGCTACAGTGCAGCAGTCCGTGATCTCCCTTTTGCAAAGCAGCGACAGTTCCATGTTCAATAAAGGCTTTCCTGCGCCTTCGGCGCAGCCGCTGGACTGCAATACCACGGGTTTGCGTACTATCAGTGACGGCGCATCCGACACGCTGCAAAAAGTTATGGCGGCAGAGCAGGATAAATTTGTAAGTATTACCAGTCCGGGAAGGGGCAAGGTATACAATTCAGGTGTTCAGAATGCGATAAGCCTTTCTTTTGTACTAGGCGGCGGCATGGTGCTGGATAGCGCTTTTTTTGATATTGCCAATACGGCCATGGTGGCATTGCCACCAGGCGCTACCAGTAGCAGCTTTACCCTGCCAGCGGGTATTAGCCCGGGGAATTTACGCATTACTGTAATGGCGAAAGATAAAGACGGGACCGTATTTGCTGATACATCGCATATATATATGGATATGGGTACCGCACCGGATAGCCTGGGAATAGACTCAACCACTATTATGCTGGGCAACCAGGCACGAACCTATACTGCAAATGTGTTCGGCTATTACCATAGCGGCGATTCCGTGTATACCAAGCGGCTCAATGACCACGCTGGCGGTGCTGTGTATGCGCTGAAGAAAGGCCAGTTGGTTGCCA
This sequence comes from uncultured Flavihumibacter sp., assembly GCA_964245425.1. Lineage (GTDB taxonomy): Bacteria > Bacteroidota > Bacteroidia > Chitinophagales > Chitinophagaceae > JACMLD01. Next base: position 2,766 of record CAXTMV010000087.1, read on the forward strand.
CCGTATCGTCAAACGGTTTGCTTACGGCGGTTGCTGCAGGCGCGGATACATTGCTGGTAACGCTGGGCAGTTTTAAAGATTCCGTGGCGGTGGTGGTGGCTGCTGATTTCTTTGTTGGGCGCTATTCAAACAGCATCGATTTCCCGGTAATTCCAGACCAACCATTGACGAGCCAATTGATACCGCTCGAGGCAACAGTGCTGTCAGGTGATTTTCCAACTTTTGAAGTAAGCTCGGGCCCGGCAATTGTCACCAACGGCGTGATGCAACTGACTGGAACCGGCCAGGTAACCATTACGGCATCATCACCGGGCAATGCGTATTTCGCCGCTGCAAATAATGCGTCCCGGACATTTAATGTAACAACCGCCTTGCCGGTAAGCCTTACCAATTTTGTGGCTGCAAGAACGGGACCGGCACAGGTGATGCTGAACTGGCAAACGTTTATAGAAAGTCATAATAAGGGCTTTGCGGTGGAAAGAACTGTTGATCCAGTGGCTGGTTTTACCCGTATGGCCTGGATGCCTTCGCTGGCTTTGGGTGGCAATAGCAATAGTCCTTTGCTATATAGATATGCAGATTCCAATAGCATCAACGTCACTACCTATTATCGGTTGCGGCAGGAAGATGTGGATGGAAAAATAACTTATTCCGACATACGGTCTGTGGCGGGAAACAATGCAATTGCCCGCGATATCCGCGTATGGCCTAACCCCTCTGCGGACGGGCAGGTATGGATAACGATTCCTGCAAACAACGGCGTAACGCTTAAAGCGATGCTGTATGATGCACTGGGTCGGGAAATTCGGAAAATGACCCTCGTTGCCGGAAAAAACAATAAGCTTGAAGGTTTGCGCTCGGGTATTTATTGGATCTATGTGGCAGGCTTGCAGGGCAATGGGGGGATGGAAAGCTATACGAAAATTATTGTGCAGTAAGACGGTGGTCAGTTAGCTTGCCAGCATTAAATACCGGTAAGATTTTCAAATAGGGTATAACAGAATTACATATGGTTAAACGGGGCTTAGTCTGGTTTACAAATGATCTGAGACTTCATGATAACGAGACCTTAATTAGGGCACAGCAAGAATGCGATGAATTACTATGCTGTTATTGCCTGGAACGATCAGACTTTGACATGCTGAACCTTGGATTTCGAAAAATGGATATTATTAGATTTAAGTTTTTGGAACAATCTGTTGTTGATTTGCAACATAATTTAAAGTTGTTGGGCGGCCACCTGATTATTGGTGCGGAATCTGCGCTCTTTACGCTGCCTGAGCTTGTCAGCATGTATGGCATCACGGACATTTATACAGAAGAAAAGTATGCCAGCTATGAACTCAATCTGGCTCAAAAAGTGATGGTTGCATTGCCGGAAACCAGTTTCCATTTTTTTTGGGGCAAAACGCTGTACCACAGAGACGATATACCATTTAAAATTGCAAAGATCCCCCTTACAAGTAAAGCCTACCGCATAACTGCAGCACGGGAGGCGGAGCCACGTAAAACTATTGAAACGCCTGCCAGGATCAAATCGGTAAAAAAAATTAAAAGCATGGGTTTCCCACCCTGTACCGAATATGGGTTCGACCTGGAGGAATACAAGCATGCAACGCCCTTGTTAAAGGGGGGCGAAACTGCAGCCCTGGAAAGATTGGAATACTACACATTTAAATCCGAACTTTTAACCGGCTATAGATGGAGCAGAAACCGCTCTGACGGACTCGACTATAGTTCAAAACTCTCACCGTACCTGGCATTAGGTTGTATTTCACCCAGAGCGATTTACGAAAAGGTTAAGATGTACGAACAGGATGTTAAGAAGAATCAGAGTACCTGGTGGCTCATTTTTGAATTAGTCTGGAGAGACTATTTTACTTTCAAAGGAATGCGGTTTGGAAACCAGATTTTTAAAACAGCGGGCTATAAAAATAAAAATATTGTTTGGGAAAACGATCTTGTAAAGTTTGAGCGATGGTGCGCTGGAACCACCGGAATTCCTTTTATCGATGCGCATATGCGACAATTGAACCAGACTGGATATATGAGCAATCGGGGACGGGTTAATTGTGCAAGCTATTTCGTTCATGATCTTAAAATAGACTGGACCTGGGGTGCTTCCTATTTTGAATCGAAGCTTATAGATTATGACGTCAGTTCGAATTGGATGAACTGGCATATGCAGGCTTTCGAAATATGGTACACAAATCCAGTTCACCAATCCAATAAATACAAGGCACAAGATTTTATACGCAAATGGATTCCAGAACTTGCAACTTGTAATAATATGACAGTTTTGATTCCATGGGAATATGACATTGTCGAATATTCCAAACCAATAGCAGTTTTAAGCAAATGGAGCAGGGCTATAGATCTGATTAAAAAACTAAAGCCTTAGAGTGGAAAAGCCGGCGAGATTGACCCCATTTCGCCACGAACAAACATGTTTAAATCGTCATGGCGGCAGGGGCCAGAATAGACATTTTTCCACCTGAAGCACTCGTCATCAGCTGTCTTTACATATGTTTATATTGGAATTATATTGACAAACAAAGGTTATAATGGAAAGATATTTGCATATTGAATAATAAGTTCATATTGGACAATTTATACTGGAAAAATATCTCACAAAAAAAGCTTATACTGGAAAAATATTGTAAATTGGAGCATAATGCCGTGTTTCAATGGAAAAAAATATACCATTACACCTGCAAGAAGTCATTTTTGCCGATAAAACAATCTCCCGGCAGGTATCTACTTGGGTAAAAAAAGGCCTTATAAAAAAAATTGCCCCCCGGATATATTCAGGAAAGCTACGAGATAGCCCCGAAGCCATCGTACGGCGTAACCTTTTTAGCATCCTGGGAAGCCAGTATGCGGGAGCCGTCATCAGTCACCGGTCCGCGTTTGAGTTAAAACCAACAGCATCCGGTGAGTTTTTTCTGACCTACACCTATACGAAGAAAATCAGGCTACCGGGGATTACCCTTCATTTACTGGAAGGCAAAGGAGCTTTGGAAGGGGATAATTTGTTTATGGATAAAATCTATCTGGCACAGCCTGCGCGGGCATTTTTGGAAAACCTGCAAATCAGTAAAAAAAGCGGATCGAATTCAAAAACTTTGTCCTATGGACTGGTAGAAGAAAAGCTCGAAAATATGATAAGGGTCAATGGCGAAGCTGCTGTTAACCAACTGCGTGACCAGGCAAGACTGGTAGCCGCCAGCCTTGCCATGGAAAAAGAATTTGAAAAGCTCAACAAACTGATTAGTTCACTGCTTACCACTTATACTTCGAAAATATTGAGTTTCCCAGCAGGGAAAGCCAGGGCACAGGGTACGCCTTATGATACCGCCAGGATTCAATTACTGGAAAAACTTTTTATAGAATTGCAACAACGCCAATTCAAAAGCCGCCCAGACAAAAACACCAGCGATAAGGCATTCGCGAATTTCGCATTTTTCGAAAGCTATTTTTCCAATTATATTGAGGGCACCGTATTCAAAATAAGTGAAGCCAAAGAGATTATTGAAACACAACAGCCGCTGCCAGCCCGCCATGAGGATTCGCATGATGTGTTGGGTACCTACCAGATCACTTCGAGCCGGCAGGAAATGCAGGTTTTTCCTGCCTCGGCAGAACAGTTGCTGGAAATCTTACTCTACCGGCACCGGGTGTTATTATCTGCCAGACCGGAGAAGCAACCCGGCAGATTCAAAGACCGTGATAATTTTGCCGGCAATACAGCATTTGTGGAATATACACTGGTAAGAGGAACACTGATTAAAGGGTTTGATTATTACAAAGTGATTTCTTCGCCTCTAGCCAAAGCAATGTACATGATGTTTATGATTACGGAAATCCATCCGTTCCTGGACGGGAACGGTCGTATCGCACGTATTATGATGAATGCCGAACTGGTTCACGCCGGTGAATCAAAAATTATCATTCCAACAGTTTACAGGGACGACTATATAGGAGCATTGCGGCGACTGACGAGAAAATCCGACCCTGATGCCTATATACGTATGCTGGAAAGGGCCCATGAATTCAGTGAAAATGTATATGGCGATAACCGCGACGCAATGGAAACCTACCTGCAGGCCTGCAATGCTTTTCTGGAAGACACTGAAGGCAAAATTTTACGCATAGCGCCCAGGGAGGAATAGCCGGACATTATCGATGCTTACATCACAGTTTAATGATGTTCGATTGACCATAAATTGTTTTGGTTGTCAATTGTAATACCGGGCAGTGGCAAACATAAAAAACTGATCTCTCTTTCCATAACTTCCGGGTAAGCCGACAGCGTTCAGCACAATATATGGTCAATATTTTTTTGTTTAATTGTTCGATGGGCGCACTCCAATAGGTTTTATCCTGGGCCAAATCCCAGCCGAATAGCTGCTAGCGACAGCAAATACTTTTTTCTATTCTGCTCGGGTTAGGTACAGGATCTTATTTTAAGCAAGACATATAAAGGTCAGGAATAAAAAGGAATCGAACCTGGATCAAAACAACAAAACCCACGCCAGCAAAGACTTTGACGTGGGTTTAATATTTTTTAAGAATTGTTGGTTCTCGCTTAAAGTAGCCCCGACAGGAATCGAACCTGTATCTAAAGTTTAGGAAACTTCTATTCTATCCATTGAACTACGGGGCCAGCTAGCCGGCAGCGGGCGGCAAAAATAAGCGTTTCGGGCTATACTCCCAAGGCCTTTAGAGCCACTCGCCGGCAACACCGATTTAATCAGATTAAAAGCGTTTAAACCGTACCTTCCCGGCCTTAAAAAATCACACCTACATGTATAAAATACGGTTCGTTTTTTTTGCACTGGCCCTGGTCTGCGGCCAGGCAAAGGCGCAATCTTCCGGCGCCCGCCTCAACCATATCGCCCTCTATGTACAGAATTTGCAGCAAGCCACCCAGTTTTATCTGGAAGTCATCGGGCTCGACTCCGTTCCGGAACCCATTCACGCCGGCCGGCATACCTGGTTTAAAGTGGCCGACCACATCTTCCTGCATGTTATTTCCGGGGGACAAACACCGCTGCCAAAAGAAAAAAACACCCATCTCTGTTTCACGGTGGCGTCCGTAGAAGCATTTATACCCCGCCTTACCAAAAATAAAGTGCCCTACGAAAGCTGGACCGGCGAAAAAATGACCTTTACCAAACGCGTCGATGGCGTAAAACAAATTTATTTCCAGGATCCGGACGGCTACTGGATTGAAATAAACGACGCAAAAGAGTAGTAAGTGTGAAGTAACAGGTTATCAGCGCCCTGCCCTGCCGGACAAGCGCATTTATGCCTCATTACTTACGACTTATTACTTATTTTCGCAGTCTTTTAAAAAAAGTATTCCATGAAGTTTTACAATATCATTATAAAATATCGCCTGCAACTGGGCATTGCCCTCATCGTACTGGGTGTGGTGGTAAATACCTGGGGAAACAGTTTCTGGGCGGCTTTTCCGGCTTATCTGATCGGCATCATTCTTATTTTCGGGCATTTCTTTTTCGGTCCGCTGCGCCTGATACAGGAATACATGGAAAGCGGCGATATGGAAGGCGCTGAAAAAGTGATCAACTCCATTAAGTTTCCCGGTCTCATGTACAAACCCATCCGGTCTGTCTATTTTACCCTGAAAGGCAATATCGCCATGATGAAACAAGACTTTGACGGGGCGGAAAAAAATATGCAAAAAGGGCTCGACCTCGGCATGCCCATGAAAGAGGCAGAAGGCGCCAGCCTGCTGCAAATGGGGATGTTGTCTATGCAGAAAAACGATATTAAAAAGGCGGAAGGCTTTATCCGCTCCGCCATCCGCAAAGGATTGCCGGATAAAGAAAACGAAGCCGCGGCCTACCTGCAACTCTGCAGCATCATGATGACAAAAAGAGAATTCCGCGCCGCAAAAGAATTCTTCCGCAAGGCAAAAGGACTAAGACCTACCACGCCCCAACTGGTAGACCAGATAAAACAGGTAGAAAAATACATCAGCAGAATACCGGGGTAGGAGACAGCTCATGTTTTCCGGTTTGGGAAACTTACCCGATGGCATTGAACGTAAAACCCATTGAATATCATTCGCCCAAAATGGGCGTCTTAGCATGGATTTCTTTATATTGTCCAAATAAATTGGCGGTTTTCTGGTAGCGGAAATCAAAAATACCCTGTAATTGTTTTTTAACCAACAGCGTGTTGGCTGCATCACCCAACCACCAGAGGGGGAGCTTGTAATGCACCAGGTCTGTCATCTCAACGCCGCCCTCAATTGATTTGAAATGATGCTGGTGATGCCATAATGTATAGGGCCCGAAACGTTGCTCATCCACAAAATACTGCTGGTCTTTAACATGGGTGATCTCGGTCATCCAGTACAACGGTATACCCAGCAGCGGCCGGACTTTGTATTCAATAATCTGGCCCGCATACATGGTATTCACCTGCTGCTTGGAAATAACTGTAAAGCGCATATACGCCGGTGTTATATCTTTAAGGTTATTGGGGTTGGAAAAAAATGACCAGACGGACTGAAGACTGGCCGGGATTTTCTGTACTGCCTGCAATGAGTAAACTGCCATGTATGCTTTTGGAAAGATTAACGCATTAACCGAACATTTGTTCAGGCGCCAACCCGGGAGAATGCCACCAACAGACGTCAAGTTCAACGACCTGCAATAAATGACATTTGTAATTACTTACCGTGTTAAGTCTAAATTCCCCTTTGGAGAGCCAGGGAGACAGTCCGCTACCAAGGTCCCTTGAATAGCAGGGAAACCAACCGCTTTAATTATTATTTACCATCAGCATCTGGCTTTCCAGCACCCTCGTAATAGAATTCTTTAAACGCGGCAGGGTGAAAATGGTCTTCTCGATGTATTCTACCACCCCCAGTTTCAAAATAGAAGAGGTAACGGCAATCTCCAGGTTGCTGGAAAAAAAGATCACAGGTGAGGTATGCGTAAGTTTTTTCAGCTCTTTTAAAACATCATAACCGGTAATAACGCCATCCAAATTATAATCTAGTATAATCAGGTCGGGCTCATGGCCTAATTCTGCCAGGAAATTCTCCCCTGTGCTGAATACCTGCACATCCTGGGTGATATTCTCCAGTTGTTTTAATACAAGCGTCTGGTAAACCGGGTTGTCTTCTACTACGAATATTTTAGGCTGCGCTTTCTGCATATCATTCATCTTATGTGTTTGCAGGTGTTCAACAATACTGCCAAAGCCCTGTAGATGTTTAAATTATTGATTGTCAGTACAGACCAAGTTTCCCAGATCCGATATTTTTCCCAGGGGCGGAATGTTTTGCCAGGGCTGGAAAATTATAATGAAAAATCATTTTTTAACTGCGCAATGCAGTCGCCGATAAGGCCGGTTACATTATTAATGTACGGCAACAACCCCGCTGTATCTTTTTCATGCCTGCCACTGTTCTCAATGTGGCGTATGTCCTCACGCAACGACGCAATGCCCATAGAATCGATGGTCGATTTTAACTTATGTGCAATCTTGCCTACCCGTTGCCATTGCTCATCTGAAAAAGCCTCCTGTAAATCGGCCAGCCCGGGTGGTACCGTATCGATAAATAACTGCACCATCTTCCGGATAAAAGCTTCATCACCACCGGATACGGAACGAACCATGGAAAGATCATAGAGCTGTTGACCGGCTGACGGGTTGATGGGTTGATGGGATATTTCACCGGTAGCAGCTGTTGCAGGAGGAGCAGTCGTAACGGGCAGGTTGCGTCGAATCACCGTAAAAAGACTTTCTTCCGTAAAGGGCTTCGAAAGATAATCGTTCATGCCTGCCTGTAAGTAAACATCACTATCGCCTTTCAGGGCATTGGCGGTAAGCGCAATAACCGGTATACCGGCTTTTTTGGCATCGGGTAGTTGACGGATGGCCTGCGTGGCGCTGATGCCATCCATCTCCGGCATTTGTATATCCATCAAAACCAGGTCGAAATCATTTTGCTGCAATACGTCTAATGCCTTGCGGCCATTGTCTGCAATGGTTACTTCAAAACCCCATGACTGCATAATATGCCTCGCCAGGAACTGGTTCAATTCTACATCTTCTGCCACCAGTATCCGGCGTTTACCCAGCATAGCATAATTGGTAACGGGTTGTACGGTTTCTTCCTGCAACGGCGCCGCCTGTTTTTTGTATGGCAGGATAAAACGAAAGAGCGTGCCCTGGTTCAGGTGACTTTCTACCCATAGTTCACCTCCCTGCATTTCAATCAGGTTTTTACAAATGGATAAACCCAGGCCAGTACCACCGTATTTGCGGGTGGTATTAGAGCTGGCCTGTACAAAAGGATCAAAAATGGCCTTTATTTTATCGTCGGCAATGCCAATACCAGAATCTTCCACTACAAATTCCACGGCCAGCCAGTCGTCCTTGTCAAACTTGGTGCTGGTAGTTAAGGTGATCCGGCCCTGCTCGGTAAACTTTACAGCATTGCTCAGGAAATTATTCAGTATCTGTATCAGGCGGTACGGATCGCCCTTTACAAAAAGCTGGTTGCCCAACTGGTTATTATACAGCAAGGCAAGGCCTTTTTCCTCTGCCCTGAAACGAAAAGAGCTGATGGCACTGGCTATCTTATCGGTTATATTAAATGGTATCTCTTCCAATTGCATCTTGCCCGCTTCAATTTTTTCTAGATCCAGTATATCATTTACCACGGCCAGCAGGTTGTTGGCCGCATCCTGTATAATGCCCAGGTAGTTTTTCTGTTCCTTGTCCATTTGGGTTTTTGCCATCAGCGCAGCAACCCCCAATATACCGTTCATGGGTGTCCGTATTTCATGGCTCATATTGGCTAGGAAGGTTTTTTTGGCCTGCATGGATTCTTCCGACAGCCGTTTGGTGTGCATCAGCTCCTGTTCGGCCAGAATGCGTTGTGTAATATCCTGTGAAAAGCCGATGATATACGGCTCAAGGCCCGCTTCTTCCACTTTATAGTTCTGGTACAACAGGTATATTTTTTTCCCTGCCTTGTTTATCACGCTGAATACACCCTGTGAGCGGCCGTTTTTATTAATGACATCCAGGTAATTTATTTCAAACAAAGACTGCTGTTCAAGCGGTATAAACTCTTTAATGCTCCTGCCAATCATTTCTGCCTCGGTATATTGCAATGCATGCTGGATGGCAGGGTTGGCGCTGATGATTTTGCCGCTGAGCCCATGTGTACAGATAAGGGCCTGGCTGTAATTAAACAGGTCGCGATGCCGTTTCTCACTGCGTATTACCTGCTCTTCCACTTTTTTACGTTCCGTTATGTTGAGGCCGTAACCGATCACCATTTTTATGATGCCCTGTTCATCCGGTACCGGGCACATCTTGCGCAGCAGTATTTCCTTTTCGCCATTTTTATTTATCATCTCTTCTTCCCATTCCACTTCCGTTTTTGTTTGCAGCAATTGCTGAAACAATTCCTTTCGCCGGTCAGCAATGGCCATATTTTTCCCCCGTTTAATGCAATATTCCTCGTCTGTTTTGCCTATCATCCAGCTGCGGATGTCCGGGTCACGCACGGCCACCGGGTTCAGGTAAACATATCGGCCGGATACATCAAATACCACGATATCCGACGGAATAAAATTCAGCACGTCTTCATAAAAACCTCGCTGCAGCATCTGTAATTCATTATCGGTTGTCATAGGGTATGTTCAATGATAAAGGCATTAATTAAGCACCAGTTCTTTACTTTGTATCATGCGGTAAATGGTGGATTTACCGATATCCAGCAATTTAGCCACCAGCAGCACATCGCCATTGTTACTGTCGAGATAATGCTGTATGATATAATTGGTATGTTCACGCAATGTTTTTCCGTTCGTGAATATATCCGCAGATTTGGCACTTGCATTCAATGTTATGTTCTCCGGTTCTATTACCGGGCCGTCGCTCATTACCACGGCCAAATCCATCACCGATTTCAGCTCGCGTACATTACCGGGAAAGCGATAGCCGAGTAGTTTCTGCTGTGCCTCCTGCGAAAGGGACTTCTTCTCCATTTTATTTTCTGTGCAGAAAAGATCGATAAAGTACTTGCCCAGCATCAGTATGTCGCCGCTGCGGTCGCGCAATGGCGGAAGCAGGATGGGCAGCCCATACAGGCGGTAGTACAGATCTTCGCGGAAGGTTTTTGCCTGCACGGCTTCCAGCAGGTTTTTATGGGTGGCGGTAATAATGCGCGCATTTACGGGGATCACCTGGTTATCGCCAATGCGGGTGATTTCTTTTTCCTGCAGCACACGCAACAGTTTCGTCTGCAGGTTAACATCCATTTCACCGATCTCATCCAGAAAAAGAGTGCCTCCATCGGCCTCTTCAAATTTGCCGATGCGGCGCGTAACAGCGCCGGTAAAAGAACCTTTCTCATGCCCGAACAATTCACTTTCTATCAGGTCTTTTGGAATGGCCGCCACATTTACCGCCACAAATGGCTTCTTGCGCCGGTCAGAATTATAATGGATGGCTTTGGCCACCATCTCTTTGCCCGACCCGGTTTCTCCATATACCGAAACAATGATATTGTTCTGCACTGCCTTCTCAATCATGCCAAACACTTTTTGCATGGCATCACTGTTACCGATCATGGTTTTAGAAAAATCATATTTACGGCCCACTTCTTTTCTGAGTTGTTCCACTTCCTGTTTAAGGCCGTTTATTTCCTGCAGGTGTTGTATCGTGTTCCAAAGCCGGTCTTTGGTATCATCGTCTTTTACTATGTAGTCGAAAGCGCCGTTTTTAAGCAGGTTGATGGCCGTGGCCACGTCTTCCTGCCCGGAAATAATGACTACTTCCGTGCCGCTGTTAGATTCTTTGATTCTTTTGAGCGCCTCACCGCCATCGCAATCCGGCATAGAATAGTCCAGGGTAACCACCTGGGGGTTTTCGTGCAGGGCAGCAAAAAAAGCGCTGGAACTATCGAACCGCCGCACATCATAGTCGGGGTTCAGGGCAAGATAATGCTGCAGCATAGAGCCATACCAAACATCATCTTCTAAAATGAAGATCTTGAACGCAGAGCGGTTTTTCATGTAGCTGGATTTTCTACGGCTATAACGCAGATTTTTGAAATTTATTCCCAAATGAGGAAATCTTCCTTTTTTTATCGGCCGGAGCGGGTTTTACGTACAAACTATTCAATACCAGCCGGTAGATATTTCCACTTATAAGACGGTATCCGCCACCAACGGCTAATTTGTATCTTTGGCGGATGCAGGAAGGCAAGGAAAAATTTGCAGAAAAATTCAACCTCGAATACAATAAACTGAACGAAGAACAGCGCAGGGCTGTTACCAGTATTGAAGGACCCGTAATGGTAAACGCCGGCCCGGGCACCGGCAAGACACAAATACTGGCATTGCGCATCGGCAGCATCCTGCAGCGGACCGATACCCAGCCCAGCAGTATCCTGTGCCTGACTTACACCGATAACGGCGCCATTGAAATGCGCAACCGTTTGCTGAAAATAATCGGCAGCGCGGCCTATAACGTACGCATCCATACTTTCCATTCTTTCTGCAATGAAGTGATACAGGACAACCTTACCTGGTTCGGCAAACTGAACCTGGCGCCCATCGGCGACCTGGAAGAGATTGACCTTTTTTACCGGCTTATCGACAGCATTGAAAAAGACAATCCGCTCAAACGTTTCCGGGGAGAAGTATACTATGAGAAAGACCGGCTTAAATCTTTGTACAGCCGCATGAAAAAGGAGGCCTGGGAACCCGCTTATCTGAATGAACGGATAGATGCCTATCTAAACGAACTACCCACCCGGGAAGGTTTTTTTTATAAAAGAAAATACAAGGAGTTCAAGGCCGGCGATCCCAAACCCGCCGCCATTGCAGATGAAACAGAAAAGATGGAGACATTGCGCGCTGCCGTAAACCTGTTTCCCCGCTACAACAACCTGATGGCGGCCGAAAGCCGTTATAATTTCGACGATATGATATTATGGGTGCTGGACGCCTTTGAAAGAAATAAAAATATGTTGCTCGATTACCAGGAACGCTTTCTTTATTTTTTGGTGGATGAGTTCCAGGATACCAGCCGTTCGCAAAATCTTTTATTGCAATACTTAACCGGCTATTGGGATACACCCAACCTGTTTGTAGTAGGTGATGCCGATCAAAGTATTTTTTCTTTCCAGGATGCCAACGTGGAAAATATATTAGCGGTAGAAAGAAAATATGCCGGCAGTCTTACCAAAATAAACCTGGTCAGCAATTACCGCTCCACCACCAATATATTAACGGCTGCCCACCGGGTTATTAGTCATAATACCCTGCGCACTGTAACGCCTGAAAATGATAAACCGCTGATAGCGGCCAATGAAAACCTGCAGGCGGTATCCATTGAACCGGTAATAGTCGCTTATGCCAACCCGGCGCAGGAAGCCATTGATGTGGCCATACAGATCGAAGCATTGATTCAACAGGGCATCAGCGGTAAAGAGATGGCCATTATCTACCGCAACCATGCGCAGGTAGCCGCTATCACCGCCATGCTGGAAGAAAAAAAGATCCCGGTCAATACCAGGCGAAAGACCGACCTGCTGCAACTGCCTTTTATCCGTAATATCTTGCTGATCCTGCACTGGATAAAAAAAGAAAAATACATTCCCTACAGTGCAGACGATCTCTTGTTTCAGCTGCTGCACAGTGATTTTTTCAGCATTGCTCCATTGGAGATTGCCAAGTTAACCATGACGGTGAACGCCCGCAACCGCAGCAGCAGGGACGATGTTTTTTCGCTGCGCCGGTTAATGGCGGAAAGCCCGGTTCCGCGACCCGATTTATTTAACCAGCCCAACGGGCAATCCATAAAAGAAGTCAGCAATATGCTGGAAGATTTGCTGAAAGCTTCCTCAAATCATACCCTGCAGGGATTGCTGGAGCGGGTGATACAAAAAGCAGGGGTGCTGTCTTTTATTATGAACAATCCCGAAAAGCCCTGGCTGATGCAGGTGCTGAATGCATTTTTCAACCACCTGAAAGAAGAAAACAAACGAAACCCTGACCTGTCGCTGGATGAATGGCTGACAGGCATGGAGACCATGAATAAGAACAGGCTGCCCATACCCCTGTATAAATTAACCGCCAGTGATGAGGGTGTGAACATGGTAACGGCCCATGGCGCCAAAGGATCCGAATATGCACATGTGTTTGTAATAGGTTGTACACAACATACCTGGGATGAGACGGCCAATTCCGGCAAGTATGCATTTAAGCTGCCCGATAACCTGGTCAGCGCCAGCAGCAACCCAACTGATTTGGAAGAAAGCCGCCGTCTTTTTTATGTTGCACTTACCCGTGCAAAAACACATCTGCAGGTGTCCTGGCCTTTAAAAGATGAGAAAGACAAAGAACAGGTAAGAAGCGTCTTTATAACGGAACTGCTGGAGCAAAGCGGGCTCAGCATCACCGATCGGCCGGTGACGGATGATTTACTGGCCAATTATTTACAGTTGCAGTTTGAAGAAAAAGCCCGGCCAGAGATTGAACTGGTAGAAGACGAATACATAGAACAGTTACTAAAAAAATATACGCTCAGTGTTACCCACCTGAATAATTTTCTAGATTGCCAGTTGAAATTTTATTACCAGAACCTTATCCGTGTGCCAGCCGCTAAAAACGACAGTATGGCTTTTGGAAGCGCCATCCACTGGGCCATTGAAAGGCTGTTTCTGAAGATGCGCGAGAATGGAAATGTCTTTCCGCCAAAAGAAGAATTGGTTGCAGATTTTAACTGGCACATGAAAAATAACAAGGAGGCTTTTACGGCAGAAGCCTTTGCATTGAAAACCGATTACGGCGAAAAAATATTACCGGCTTATTACAATTATCATATCGGCCGCTGGAACAAGATTGTGGTGGTGGAGAAAGCGATGCGCAATGTAATTGTACAGGAAGTACCTATTAATGGTAAGCTCGACAAGCTGGAATTTAACGGCAAGCTGGTAAATGTGGTGGATTACAAAACGGGTAAATATGCCAATGCAAAAAAGAAGCTCGTAGCGCCCAATGAAAAAGAACCCAATGGGGGCGATTACTGGCGCCAGGCTGTTTTCTATAAGATACTGATCGACAACGACCGGACCAATGACTGGCAGGTAACCAGCACTGAATTCGATTTTATTGAGCCGGTAAATAATGAATACAAAACGGAAATGATACAGATTTCCCCGGCTGATATCAGCACGGTTACCCACCAGATAACAGCTACCTGGCAGAAAATACAACGCAAGGAATTTAAAACCGGTTGTGGGAAACCCGATTGCGAGTGGTGTAATTTTGTGAAATCGAATAAGCTGGCAGTACACTTGCATCCGCAGGAGGAAGAGGACGTTACTATCTAGGATTGGTGTATTTTAAATATCTTATAAAACCCTTAAATCTATCCAAATGCCCGGGCGGCCATCCAAATCACAGTCTAAACAACTTATGTTTGCAGCTGTATGAATGGCAAAACAGCTCCCTGGATACTGGGCTTGATGGGAATCCTTTTTCTGGCAGCTGCCAGCAGCGGCGGCTGTGCCAACCCCATCGCACCCTCTGGCGGCCCCAAAGACACTTTACCACCCTTGCTGGGCGATGCCTCACCGGATGATTCGACCCTGAATTTCGCAGAAAAAAGAATCGTGTTTTCTTTTAACGAATACGTGCAGCTGGATAACTGGCGCGATCATGTGATCATTTCGCCCGTACAAAAGCACGATCCCGAAATCAATGCCAAACTGAGAACCATTACCATCCGGATCAAAGACACACTGGAAGCCAATACAACCTATTCATATAATTTCGGAACGGCCATCAAAGATGTAAACGAAGGAAATATAGCGAGAAACCTGACCTATGTTTTTTCTACCGGCAAGTATATAGACAGCCTGGAGCTAACCGGTAAAGTAACCGTTGCGCAAACCGGCAGGCCAGACAGTACCATGATCGTTATGCTGCATACCAGCTCCGACGATTCCGCACTGATAAAAAAGAAGCCGCGTTATGTGGCCAGGCTCGACAGTGCAGGCCACTTCCATTTCAGGAACCTGCCACCGGGGGTATTTTATTTGTATGCATTAAAAGATAACGGCGGTCAGAGACGATACGATGACGGCACCAGGCAATTATTTGCTTTTGCCAGCAAACCAATTACCATTGGCTTACATAATATGCCGGATACCCTGTACGCTTTCCTGGAAAAAGATACCTCCACTTTTAAAAAGCCAACTACCACCACGCCTGCAGCGCCGCTGAGTAAAGCAGAAAAAGACAAGGCAAAGGAAAAAGAAAAAGATCGGCGGCTCAAATTCTCTATGAACCTCGAAAACGGTCAGCAGGATTTGTTGGATAGCCTCAGCTTTATTTTTACAGAACCGCTGAAAAAATTCGATTCTTCCAAAATCAGGTTCACAGATGAAGCATTCAAGGATATTCCCCGGTATAGTTTAATACGCGATACCAGTAATAAAAAAATTACATTGGCATACAAATGGCCCGAGAATACGATGTTCAACCTGATAGTGGACAAGGAATTTGCAGAAGATACCAGTGGCCGCAAGATTCCCCGAACAGACACGCTTAAGTTCAGAACCAAAAAAGAATCCGATTACGGCAACCTGACCGGTGCTGCAATTGGTGCAGTCAGACCAGGTCAAATTCTCCATACCGCTTACCGGCAGGGATTTTCACGACAAACGCTTTAAACCCGGTGAATACGATATACGTATTTTATTAGATACCAATGGCAATGGCATCTGGGATACCGGTGATTTTTTTGGTAAACACCAACAGCCGGAACGGGTATTGTACATACCCAAAAAACTGACTGTAAAAGCCAATTGGGACAATGAGCCTGTTATTGAACTTTAATAGTTCGGAAGTCCGGTCGCTTTTCAGTTGCCGCAAAACCATGAACTATTGAACCATCGAACTATTTATCTAAGCAAACGAAGTTCCGAGCTATTTTGTTAAGCAAAAGAACTTCGAACTTTTTGTAACTTTGCGGCATGCAGTTTTCCTCTTCCTTGCTTGAAAATGCGGTAAATGAATTTGCCAGGCTGCCCGGTATCGGTAAAAAAACAGCCCTGCGCCTGGTATTGCAATTATTGAAGACAGAACCGGAGCGGGTGAAGGCCTTTGGGGAAGCCATCATTAAAATGCGCGAGCAAATTAAATACTGCCAGCGCTGTTTCAATATTGCGGATGCAGACACCTGTTCCATTTGCTCCAACAGCATGCGCCAGCAACAGATTGTGTGCGTGGTTGAAAATATCCGCGATGTCATAGCCATCGAAAGTACCCAGCAATTCAATGGCATTTACCATGTACTGGGGGGTATCATCTCCCCGCTGGATGGCATCGGCCCGGATCAATTGAATATTGAGCCCCTGGTAAACAGGATACACAAAGAGCGTACGGAAGAACTCATTTTTGCCCTGAACCCCAATATACAAGGCGATACCACTATTTATTATATACAAAAGAAATTGCAGGGTCTGCCGGTACGGATTACCACCATCTCACGGGGGATTGCTTTTGGCGGAGAGCTGGAATATGCAGATGAAATGACCCTGGCGCGCAGCCTCCAAAGCCGTTTGCCCATCGAAAATTATATGAGCCAGGGTTAGCCGCTGGCTGCTTTTCCAAATACCTGCCCGCAGGGAAACGCCCATCCGGGCAGTTCGCCCCGGCAGGCCCTTTTCGGGCAGTACCCCTTTGAATTTACAATTACATACTGTAACTTTGCTGCTCCAAATTACAGGCGGATTTGTTTATTGTTCAGCCTGTCTAAAAACTGAACTAATAAACGATGATTATTCTGGA
>CAXTMV010000088.1:0-10526 GCA_964245425.1 uncultured Flavihumibacter sp.
GCAGTAGAATTTTTTCCGCAAAAAAATAATTTAGTGATTGCACTGGGCACCTGCATCACGTATAACTTTATTAATAAATTCCATGAATTTACGGGCGGTGGCATTTCACCGGGCATGGATATGCGCTTTAAATCTTTGCATACATTCACGGCTTTGCTGCCGGTCATTCAGGAAGACTGGAATTTTCCGCTGATTGGCTATGACACACGTACCAATATACTAAGTGGAGTATTACTGGGGATGGCAAAGGAAATTGATGGATTTATAGAAGCCTATGCAGCGCGCTATGGTAACTTTAACGTGCTTTTAACCGGGGGCAATTGCACCCATTTTGTGCCGCACCTTAAAAACGGGATATTTGCAGACCCCGATCTGTTATTCAAAGGGTTGTATGCTATCAGTGAGCATAATAACAAATAACGGCTATACTGATTTTTTAACTGGCCGCTTTACTTTAAATGTTTCAGCTATGTTGTTGCCAGGCAGGCTCATCCGGATACTGGCGGCCCTTTTTACGGGCTGTTTTGTTTTGTGTGGCTGCGACAGTGGCGTGAGCGGCATACCCAACCTGCGCAACAAGCGAAATGCCCTGGATGAAGGGCACGACATTACCATTTACCTGAGCCGCAGCGGCAAAGTGGAAGGCAAGCTAACGGCCCCGCTTATGTACAGTTACCAGGGGGATTCTTCTTATACGGAATTTCCCAAAACCCTGCATGTAGATTTTTACAATGATTCCCTGGTAAAAGAAAGCCAGCTGGATGCCCACTATGGCAAAGACCGGCAATGGGAGAACAGGGTTTTCCTGAAAGACAGTGTTGTTGTTATCAACGTATTGAAAGGCGACACCCTGCGTTGCGAAGAGTTGTGGTGGGATAAGAACACGCAGAAATTTTATACGAATAAACCCGCCCGGTACAGCCAGAAAGACAAATTTGTAAACTATGGCAAAAACGGGCTGGAGGCCAAACAAGACCTGAGTGATCTGGTCTTTTATGAGAATACTGGGGTACTGCCCGTGCCCAAAGACAGTCTCTGAGGATAAATTTTTTCTTTCTCCTGAACCCGTTCAATAACAATTAATTAAGGCGGTCCACCCCAACGGCATTAATTAAACGTTTGTTTAATATTAAACAAACGTTTAACTTTGCGTTTTCATTTGTGACATATGACAGATAAGAAAACGCATATTATCAATAATGCCATTGAGCTTTTTGCGGAAAAAGGTTTTGAAGGAACGTCAATCCGCGACCTGGCGGCACGTGCAGAGGTAAACGTTGCCATGGTTAATTACTATTTCGGCTCAAAAGAGAAATTGTTCGAGAGTATGGTGGAAGAGCGGGCCATTTATACAAAGGGTATTTTAGATGAAATAGCCAATAACAAGGATTATACA
Source organism: uncultured Flavihumibacter sp. (assembly GCA_964245425.1). Lineage (GTDB taxonomy): Bacteria > Bacteroidota > Bacteroidia > Chitinophagales > Chitinophagaceae > JACMLD01. The sequence continues at coordinate 1,397 of CAXTMV010000088.1, forward strand.
GATATAGAAAAAATAGAACGGATCATTGATTGTTATATTGGCAAACTGTTTGCGCACCGGAAATTTCACCGGGTACTGCACCAGGAAATGATGTTGAACCAGCGCGACAGCCTCCAAAAGGGCATTGTTGATATACTATATCCCAACAGCCTTATTGTTAAAAGCATCATTGAACATGGCACTAAAAAAGGTTCCTTCAGGAAGGTAGACGCCGCCCTGGTGATTGCCACCATTTTGGGCACCATCAACCAGGTGCTGTTGTCGAAAAGAATGTGCAACCGCCTGTTGAGCAAAGAAGACAATTACGTGCCTTACGAAGACCCCCGTTTTATTAAAAGACTCGGCGACCATTTAAAACAGCTGATGCACTCGCATTTGCTTCCCAATCATAAATAATAAAATAATACAGCAAAATGGAAAATCAGGAAAACCCGGCACCAAAAAAGAAATCACCCATCCGGTTTATCGTTATAGGCGTTGTGCTGGTAGTGGCGGGCATCATTGCGTTTAAAAAGATCTCTTTTGCGCTGGCGCACGAAACAACCGACAATGCACAGGTAGAAGCGCAGATCTCGCCCGTACTGCCCAGGGTGGCCGGCTATGTTAAAAGCATCGCCATAAATGATTACGATTCTGTAAAGGCAGGGCAGTTGCTGGTAGAGCTCGACGACGATGAACTGCAAACCCAGCTGGCACAGATGGAAGCCGATTACAAAGTGGCGGAGACCGATATCGTAAATGCCCGGGCCGGCTTGAACAATGCGGTGGTGTCATTAAAAGGAAACAAAGGAACCATTACGCTGAACGATGTAAAAGTGCAGCAGGCACAGGATGATTACAACCGGAATAAAAACCTGTTTGCCGACCAGGCCATCACCAAAAAACAGCTGGACGACAGCCGGTATGCCCTGGAGCAGGCCAGTCAGCAGGTAGACAATAGCCAGACCGACCTGGGGACTGCGCAAAGCCGCATAGCGGTGCTGCAATCTTCCATACAAAAGACAGAAGCCCAGCTGGCGGTAAAAAAAGCCATCATAGATCAGCAAAAGCTGAAGATATCCTATACAAAGATATACGCACCACAAGCCGGAAAAATTGGCAAAAGAAATATCACCAACGGCCAGTTTGTACAGGCTGGCAGCCCCTTGTTCTCTATTGTGAACGACAGCACTTACTGGATAGTGGCCAATTTCAAGGAAACACAGATAAAGAAATTTGTGCCCGGCCAGGAAGCCGATATTGAGCTGGACGCCTATCCCGATCTTGCTATCAAGGGCACCCTGGAAAGCGTGAGTGATGCAACCGGTGCCAAATTCTCCCTGCTGCCGCCCGATAATTCCAGCGGTAATTTTGTAAAAGTTACCCAGCGGGTGCCGGTAAAGATCAATATTTCGGATATCAACCAGTACAGGAATATTTTAAGGGCCGGTTTGAGTGCTTATATCGTTGTGCCAATAAAATAGAAAGATTATGGCAATGCCTACAGGGTTTGCAAGAACCATTATTGTTATTACCACCATTTCAGCCGCTATCATGGAGCTGATTGATACCTCCATTGTTAATGTGGCGCTGAACGATATGAGCGGCAGCCTGGGGGTAAGTATTGAAGACATCAGCTGGGTAATTACCGCTTATGCCATTGCCAATGTTATTATTATTCCGCTGACGGGTTTCCTGGCAGAATATTTTGGCAGAAAGAATTATTATATCGCCTCCATGATCATTTTTACGGTGGCTTCGTATTTGTGCGGGCAATCGCACAGCCTGGTAGAAATTATTGTCTGGCGTTTTGTACAGGGTGTGGGCGGCGGCGCCTTATTGTCTACTTCGCAGGGCATTTTGTTTGATGCTTTCGAAGTCAAAGACCGACCCATTGCATCGGGCCTGTTTGGTATGGGCATTGTACTAGGGCCTACCCTGGGGCCCACCCTGGGCGGCTATATTATGGAAAGTTACAGCTGGCCGCTGATCTTCATGATCAATATACCCATTGGTATTGTTGCCACCATACTGGCCTATACTTTTATCGGCAAAAAAGAAGGTGAAGGCACAAAAAAGAAATCGATAAAAATAGATTATAACGGTATTCTCTTACTGATGATCGGGATCGGCAGTTTACAGTTTGTACTGGAACGAGGCGATGCAGACGACTGGTTCAGCAGCGAAGCCATCCGCATTTGCACGGGGCTTGCAATCGTAGGCATCATCAGTTTTGTCTGGTACGAGCTCAGCATAGAAAAGCCGGCCGTCAACCTGCGGATATTGAACAATACCAACCTGGCATTTACCACCATATTCACTTTTGTGGTGGGGGTAGGCTTGTATACTTCTGTATTTGTGTTCCCGGTACTGGCACAGCGCGTATTGGGTTATACACCGCTTGAAACAGGCTTAACCCTGCTGGCGCCTACCATGATAACGGTGGTACTGATGCCCGTGATCGGTAAAATGATGAGTAAGGGCGTAAAACCCATACCCTTTGTAATAGCCGGTTTCCTGTTATTTGCTGCTTATGCCTGGGTGAGTTCAAAAGTAAGTACAGATGTGAGCCGGCAGGATTTCTTCTTTCCCTTTGCCCTGCGTGCCGTTGGCATCAGCATGGTGCAATTACCGTTGATTAACCAGGCGGTGGCGGGGCTGATGCCAAAAGACTATGCGTCGGGCATCGCCTTAAACAATATGAGCCGGCAGTTGGGGGGTGCCTTTGGCATTGCCATGGCAAATACGTATGTGTCTCACCGGTATGCACAGCATCGAACCGACCTGGTAAGCACGCTTACGGAAGGTTCTGCGGCATTAAGTGAACGAACCAATGGCCTTGTACAGAATTTTGTGGGCAAGGGCGGTTTTGATGCCGGCACGGCCACTACCAAGGCTTATGGAATGATCAGCAATGCCGTAGACCGGCAGGCCAATTTTCTCGCTTACCTGGATACGTTCAGGCTGGTAGCATTGTTTTTTATTGTTGTAATACCACTGGTGGTGTTCCTGCGTACCAAAAAAGCGGTACCTGCAGACCCCGCAGCGGCAAAAGCGGCCATTGCAGAAGCCCATTAATTTAAAAAAGATAGTATGAAAAGGATATTTATTACCATTATTGCTGTTGCTTTTCTGCAGGGTGCGCAGGCACAGGCAAATACCAGCACCGAATTAAAAGGGCTGATCAACCAGTCGTTCGGCTATTTTCCCCGGATCAAAGAAGTGGAGAATACCATTGAAACCGCCAAACAGCGCCTGGAAATAGCAAAGAACAACCTGCCCGTGGTAGATGCCAATGCCAGCTATAATTTTGTAGAGCCCAAAATTCTTTTGCCGCTCGAAATAAATGGTAAAACACAGGAGTTCCAGTTTGCACCGGTACATAACCTCAATGCCAATATAAGTGCCAGCTATACCCTGTTCGATTTTGGCCGCCTGAAAGCGAATATCCAGAAGTCGAAAGACGATATCAGGTATGCCGAGCACAATACCGATTATGCCAAAACGCAGCTGGCCAACCAGGTGGCCAATGTATATTACAATATTGTCTATTTCCAGAAAGCCATCATTATAGAAGACAGCGTGATTGCTTACCTCAACGACAATAAGCATATCGTAGAAAGCAAATTAAAAAACGGTGATGCCATCCGGCTCGATTTGCTGAGCATACAATCGCAGCTGGATGCGGAAGAAAACAGGAAGATAGACCTGCAGAATTCTTTACAGAAACAGCAGAACCTGTTGCAGTATACCACCGGCACCACCAATACCACCGGCGCCGCTTTCGATTTTGATTTGCCTTTGAAAGCGATGGCCGAAGCACTGGCCGATGCACAGGTAAGCAACCCGGAATACCTGCTGGCCAACGACAGGGTAAAGCAATCGCAGAACGATATTGCCATTGCAAAACTGGGCACAAAGCCTTCTGTAAACATTGGCGCCAATACCGGTTTTAAAAACGGCTATGTGCCTTATGTAAACGACATGAAGTTCAATTACGCTGCCGGTATATCTTTTAAAATGCCTATTTACGATGGTAATCGTACCAAACAACAGGTAAAATTGTCGCAAACAGTCTTAAGCCAGAACAAGCTGGCAATAGAAACCCTTAACAGCAATTATAAAAGAGATATACAACAGGCTTTGATAGACGTACAATCGAACCAGGAAAGAATTAATAATACAAAAGGACAGATAGAACAGGCACAAACAGCAGAAATGCTGGCGGCCAGCCGGTTTAAGAACGGGGTGGGTACCAACCTGGAAATAACCAATGCCAGTACCAATGTAGAAAGGGCACTTTTCAGCCGCCTTCAATACGAATACCAATTGTGCCTGGCCAAGATAGAACTGGTAAGGCTGATGGGGTATAAATACTGGTAGGATGGCTGATGTAATAATGTAGTTCAAAAGTTCGTAGCCCGGTAGTCCGCTTGCCACTCAGAGAAATTACCGGGCTACGAACTTTCAAACCAGTTGAATAAAAAAAAGCCCCGGCAAACGCCGGGGCTTCAATTTTTTTGTACGAACCTCACCAATTTTTTAGGTTACATCATAGGTACAAAATTAGGACGGTTTGTTCAGTAGGATTGGATTGAAACGGACTGTTTCTTGTTTTCAATGATGATAGCAGGTTCTGTTAAAATGGTTTGTCTGGACATTGGATAATACAGGTTTTTGCTAAGGATTTGGACAGTTTGGTTTTTCTGGATTTGGACGGTTGAACCATTTATCAATCATATCAACAGTACAAACATACAATCGGTTGCAGCTGCCTGCAAGCGCACAAACGCCTGATTTTATTTCTTCGGTATTTACTCGCTAAATCGTAAGTTTACGAACCCTGAAAAGCCGCGATTTGTATTAATACCCGATTTTACCTGCTATATCATAATTGGCTGGTTTTATAGTTATAGCAATGAAAAATTTAATTGGAAACGCTTACCCGGTTTACAGGTATGTAAAATTTGTCATATGATGTTTAAAAATAAGAATGTCTTTATATCCGGTGGCAGCCGCGGCATCGGCAAAGCCATTGCCATGCGCCTCGCCAGGGAAGGCGCCAATATTGCCATTGCCGCCAAGACCGTTGACCCCAACCCCAAACTGGACGGTACCATTTTTACTGCCGCAGAAGAGATAACAAAGGCAGGTGCCGGCAAAGTATTGCCCCTGCAGGCCGATATACGTTTTGAAGAAAGCATCAACGAAGCCATCAAAACAACTGCCGAACATTTCGGGGGCATCGATATCCTGATCAACAATGCCAGCGCTATCGGACTTACCGATACCCTGCAAACCGAATGGAAAAGATGGGAGCTGATGCAGGGCATTAACGTAAGGGGCACTTTTTTTACCAGTAAGGCCTGTATCCCCTGGTTGAAAAAAGCGCATAACCCCCATATCCTGAACCTGTCTCCACCCATCAATCTGGACCCCAACTGGTTTGCAAAACACCTGGCCTATACCATGAGCAAATATGGAATGAGCATGGTGGTGCTGGGCCTGGCAGAAGAATTAAGGAGTGATCGTATTGCCGCCAATGCATTGTGGCCTAAAACCACCATTGCCACCGCCGCAGTAAAAAATTTGCTGGGGGGCGATTTCCTGATGCAAAGAAGCCGTACAGCTGATATTGTAGCCGATGCGGCCTTTTATATCCTGCAACGTCCTTCCTTTGAGTGCACGGGTAATTTCTTTATTGATGAAGATGTTTTGAAGGCAGAGGGCATTACTGACTTTTCTCATTACGCAGTGAACCCGGAGCATAAGCTGATGATGGACTTATTTGTCTGACCGCACACGCATAGCCTATAAAATAATCAGATCCCGCAGGCCAGCGGGATTTTTTTTGCTCATGGCCCGGTTTGCTACCGGCTGCTACCCGAAACAACGGTGGTGGGTCTATCGGAAACTTAACTGGAATTTTGTTTTTCTTAACACAGCTCATCACGCAAATACGGCAGTTCAGATAATACCTACAGCAAAAGATCCGGCCGCCACCTATTTTCATGGCCTAAAACGCCTGTTTTCAGATCAGCAGAACTGTAAAACAAACCAACCCTCAATAGTAAACCATGCAACTGCGCCTTTTTCGTTTAGGGTTCTTACTGCCGGCCATGCTTTTTTTTGTAAGCATTGTACAGGCCCAGTTGCCAAAAAACCTGGCCGCGCGCCGGCTGGTAACACCTGTTACAATTGATGGCATACCCGACGAAGCCGCCTGGAAAGAAGCCGCCGTTGCCACTGACTTTGTTGAGTTGCGACCCATCGCGAACAGGAAAGAATCAGCCGCCAATCGTACGGAAGTCTTTTTTTTATATGATGATAAAGGAATTTATATCGGTGGCTATTGCCACGAGCAAAACAAAGACAGCATACAGACAGAATTAATTGGCCGCGATAATTTTGGCAGCAATGATTTTATCGGGATCATTTTTGATACGTATAATGATAAGATCAACGGATTTGAATATTTTCTGACCCCGCTGAATGAACAGATGGATGCCAAACAGGCACCCCCGGATAATACCGGCAATACCGAAGACTTTACCTGGAACAGTGTCTGGAGAAGCGGTACCCACCTGGCAGCAGACGGATGGACCTTTGAATTTTTTATTCCCTATTCGGCCATCCGGTTCAGCAAAAAAAACAAACAGGACTGGGGACTCAATATTGTGCGGCGGAGACAGAAATCGGGTCAGCAATTGTTCTGGAACCCGATTAACCCGGTGGTAAACGGTTTTTTAACGCAGGAGGGTTTCTGGACAGGCATCGAAAACATACAGCCACCTGTAAGGCTTTCCTTTTCTCCGTACTTCTCTTCCTATATAAATAACTATCCTTATAATGTACCCGGCGTAAAAAATACCAGCACCAGCATTAACGGCGGTATGGACGTGAAATACGGTATCAGCCAGGCATATACGTTAGATATGACCCTGATACCCGATTTTGGCCAGGTACAGAGCGATAACCAGGTACTGAACCTGACCCCCTTTGAAGTAAAATACAATGAAAACAGGAGCTTTTTTACCGAAGGCACCGAACTGTTTTCAAAAGGCAATCTTTTTTATAGTCGCCGGGTTGGTGGCACGCCCCTGCATTATTATGATGTTGCCGATAAGGTAGACAGCAACGAACGGATTGTAAAAAACCCCACAGAAAGTAAATTACTGAATGCCACCAAGTTTTCCGGCAGAAGCAAGGGCGGCCTGGGCATTGGTGTATTTAATGCCGTTACCGAAACACAATATGCCCTTGCCGAAGATCAAAACGGCCAGCAACGCAAAATTGAAAACGATCCGCTTACCAATTACAATGTTTTTGTGCTCGACCAAACCCTGAAACATAATTCCAGTGTAAGTTTTGTAAATACCAATGTGCTGCGCAGCGGATCTGATTACGATGCAAATGTAAGCGCCGGGCTGTTTAACCTCTACGATAAGAAAAACAAGTGGAATCTCTACGGAAAGGGCTACAGCAGTACGCTGTTTAATAAAGATAACCACAATATTACCGGTTACAAGTATAACCTGGGTATGGCAAAAGTGAGCGGTAAATTCAGTTTTCAGCTGGAGTCTACCCTGCACGATGACAAGTTTGATTTCAATGATCTTGGCTATATGACCTATACTAACTACTGGGAAAAACTGCTCTACCTGGGCTATAATTTTGTGAAGCCTAAAAAGATCTTTACCCGTTTGTACCATAATTTCAACCTGAGTTATGTGCACCGCTACAAGCCATATGGCTACCAGAACCTTAACATCAATTATAATTTTAACGGGCAATTGAAAAACCTCTGGTATGTGGGCGCCAACCTGCTTTATTCAGCGGCCGGCAACGATTTTTATGAACCCAGGCATGCAGACCGGGTTTTCAGAACGCCTGCCAGCTTTGGCTTTGGTAATTTTTTCGAAAGTAATTTTGCAAAAAAATATTATGCCACGGGCAGCTATACCGTTAGCTTTTATGACAACAAGGGCTGGAAGGAAATACAATTCTCGTTTTCGCACCAATACCGTGTCAATAATAAAATTTCCTTTGGCCATGATATCAACCTGAACCCGCGCTGGAACAATATCGGCTACACCGATATCATTGCTGCCGCCGTTCCGCAAAACGATACGGTTGTTTTTGCCCGCCGCAACCGCAATACCATTGAAAACATACTACATGCCAAGTACAGTTTTAATACCAGCATGTATATAACCCTTCGGGTGCGGCATTACTGGAGCAAAGTATCGAACCTGGCATTTTTTACGTTGGAGAAGGATGGCGGTCTTAGCAGCAATACCTCTTTCAGCAATAACCTGAACCAGAATTACAATGCATTCAATGTAGACATGGTGTATAGCTGGCGCTTTGCCCCCGGCAGCGAGATAAATATTGTATGGAAGAATGCGATCGGAACCTTTAACAACACGGTGGAGGCCAATTATTTTAAGAACATTGATAACACCCTTGCCTCACCCCAGAACAATAGCCTTTCTTTTAAAATCCTGTACTTTTTGGATTATCTGCAGCTGAAGAAGAAAAAGCTGTGAGGCTTTATCTACCTGCCATGAGTTTTTGTAGTATAATCAAAAATTGCGGCCTGCAAACATCCTTCGCTTCGTTGGTCATTGTTACCACCAAAGAAAAAAGCTAAAAGCTAACAGCTGATAGCTATCAGCTCCCTTATATTTCCTTACATTGTGTTCAAACCAAGATGAACATGAGAAAACTATCTTTTGCCGTGCTGGCAGCCGGCATGCTTTCTTCTATTGCCGCCGATGCACAAAAAAAACCGGCAGCTCCTGCCAACGAAACGCTAAAAACCACTGCCATGGCCGATTTGCAGGCCAAATACGATGACTACAAGAAAATCGCCTTTCAAATCTGGGACTATGCGGAAGTAGGATACAAAGAAGTAAAGAGTTCCGCGCTGCACCAGAAAACATTGCAGGATAATGGCTTTACCGTACAGGCAGGTGTTGCCGGCATACCTACTGCATTTGTGGCTACTTACGGTAGCGGTAAACCGGTAATTGGGATACTGGCAGAATATGATGCTTTGCCCGGTCTTGCACAGGAAGCCACGCCGGAAAAGAAACCGATAGAAGGCAAAAATGCCGGCCATGGTTGCGGACACCATTTATTTGGAACG
>CAXTMV010000088.1:10536-19221 GCA_964245425.1 uncultured Flavihumibacter sp.
AAAGAAACTGATAGAAGAAAAAAAGATCAGTGGCACCATAAAGGTATACGGTTGTCCGGCAGAAGAAGGTGGCAGCGGCAAAGTGTATATGGTGCGTGCAGGCTTATTCAACGATGTGGATGTGGTGATACACTGGCACCCCGGCGCCGATAACAGTGTTACCATGACCAGCGCGCTGGCCAATAAATCTGCGAAATTCCGTTTTCACGGATTGTCTGCACACGCGGCAGCCGCACCAGACAAGGGCCGCAGTGCGCTGGACGGTGTTGAGTCTTTTGATTATATGGTGAATATGATGCGCGAACATATACCACAGGAAACCCGCATCCATTATGTAATCACAAATGGCGGCAAGGCACCCAACGTGGTGCCTGATTTTGCAGAAGTATATTATTATGTCCGTCATCCGAAAAGAGAAGACGTGGTATCTATATTCGATCGTGTGGTAAAAGCAGCAGAAGGTGCGGCGATGGGTACCGGAACCACCATGGACTATGAAGTAATTGGCGGTACACACGATTTACTGCTGAACAGTACCCTGGCAGATGTAATGCAAAAAGATCTTGAAAAAGTAGGCGGCGTACAATACACACCCGAAGAAACTGAGTTTGCAAAAAAATTGCAAACAAGTTTTACGTATAAAGTGCCGGCCATTGAAACAGCTGGTATCATAAAGCCAATAAAAGTAGAAGAAGATGCGGGTGGTGGTTCAACCGATGTGGGAGATGTAAGCTATGCGGTGCCTACCGTTGGCATGCGTGCTGCTACCTGGGTACCCGGCACACCGGCGCACAGCTGGCAGGCCACCGCCTGCGGTGGCACAGAGATAGGAACCAAGGGCATGATGGTGGCCGCCAAAACAATGGCTCTGACCGCCATCGATTTATTTACCAGCCCCGCCATAATTGAAAAAGCAAAAGCAGAATTTATAAAAGACAGGGGCGACTACCAGTACAAAGCCCTGCTGGGCGATCGCAAACCAGCACTTAATTACAGAGACTAGTTGGTGGGTCGGCAGTCTGAATGCCGCTGTGATTAACGCCTGCAGGGTTAATGATTATTTTGCCATCCACCCCCGGTTCAACGTGGGTGGATTAATACGCCATCCCTTTGGGATTGAATAGCCACAAAATTTTAGCTGCATTTTACTCTTGCAGCTTCTCCGGCCGCATTTGCGGAAACAGCAGTACATCCTGTATACTGGCCTGGTTGGTCATGAACATACAGAGCCGGTCTATACCAATACCAATGCCGCTGGTGGGCGGCATGCCGTATTCAAGCGCACGTAAAAAATCGTGATCAATAAACATGGCTTCATCATCACCGCGCTGCATCAGCTGTACCTGCTCTTCAAAACGCTCCCGCTGCTCCAGCGGGTCGTTCAACTCAGTATAGGCATTGGCCACTTCTTTTCCATTCACCATCAGCTCAAAACGTTCAACCAACCCGGGTTTGCTGCGATGCTTTTTGGTAAGCGGACTCATTTCTACCGGGTAGTCGATAATAAAAGTAGGTTGTATATACTGGTGTTCGCTGGTAGCGCCAAAGATTTCATCAATCAGTTTTCCCTTGCCGATATTAGCGGGTACGCCGATGTTCAGTTGCTTGCATACTTCGCGAAGGCCGGCTTCATCCTTATCACTGATGTCGATGCCGGTATGTTCCTCTACAGCATCAAAAATAGAAATGCGTTTGAATGGCGCCTTGTAGCTGATTACGGTTTCGCCCAGCGGTACATCGGTGCTGCCATGCAGTGCAATGGCAATCTTTTCCATCAGCTGTTCAGTTATTTCCATCATCCAGAAATAATCCTTGTAGGCAGTATACCATTCCAGTACGGTGAATTCGGGGTTGTGTGTACGGTCCATGCCTTCATTACGAAAATTACGGCTGAACTCATATACCCAGTCGAACCCGCCGACAATGAGCCTTTTTAAATACAATTCATTGGCGATGCGCAGGTAAAATGGAACATCCAGTGCGTTATGATGGGTAATAAAAGGCCGGGCGGCAGCACCGCCGGGTATGGCCTGCAGCACCGGCGTATCCACTTCCAGGGCGCCTTTTTCGTTCAAGAATTCCCTGATGGTATTGATCATCCGGGTCCGCTTCACGAATGTCTCCTTTACATCGGGATTGATGTTGAGGTCCACATAACGCTGGCGGTATTTGAATTCCGGATCCGTTACTTCGTCAAAAGCTTCTCCATCTTTTTCTTTCACAGAAGGCAATGGCTTCAGTGATTTGGTAAGCAGGGAAAATTCTTTTACGTGCACGGATGTTTCACCGGTCTTTGTGGTAAATACATAGCCTTTAACGCCGATGATATCACCGGTATCGGTTAATTTTTTCCAAACCTGTTGGTACAGGCTCTTATCCTCTCCCGGGCAGATATCATCCTGCTTGATATATAATTGTATCCTGCCGGATGCATCCTGTAATACAGCAAAATTTGCCTTGCCCATATCCCGAACGCCCATAATACGGCCGGCCAGGCAGACATCGGCAAAATCGGCCTTATTTTCCTCGCCTTTATAAGTTGCTTTTATACCGGCAGCATTGCTGTTAACGGGATACAGGGCGGCGGGATAAGGGTCGATGCCCATTTTCTTCAGCTCTGCCAGCTTCTCCCTTCGAATGATTTCCTGTTCTGATAAATGTTGTGTGCTCATGCATGTATAATATTAACCCCCCCGGAATGCACCGGCCGTTAAGGGGCTGCAAAAATACAAGATTGAAACGGGAAATCAGCCCCTGCGGAAACCATCGCGGCAACCTGACCGGAAAGAGGGTTGCATGAATTACCAGCAGCGCTATTTGCCAAGCGGAATTTGAAAAGCAAGCGCCGGGTAGCTTTGTGCCGACAGGGAAGTCTTATATAAAAGGGGCGCCCGTTCGGATTTCAGGGAGATGTTCAGCGCTTTTACGCGGCTCCGGTGCGCGCCTACAAAAAAAGGAATGGAAGTGCTCATGGACGCAACGCCTATTGCGCCACCTACTATACCGACCAGAATCTCCACATCTCCCGTGCTCAGATCGCCATCGTTGTAATCGGTTTTGTTGCGATGGATGCCATCAATCACCAAAATGGTGCTTCCTGCGGTAACCACCGCGCCTGCAGTCAGCAAAATGATACCGGCCCTTTGCTTGCGCCTGCTTTTTAGCAAATAATCATCGTAACGCGAGTAGGGACGCGGCGTTATTCTTTGCGAGAAAAGAGGTAATGAAAAAGATAATATCAATGCGGTGGCCAATAAATTTTTCATATGCGCTGGTTGAACGCTGTAAAGATAAAATTTTAATGATATACATGAACCTGCTTATTTATCCGCCGGCTACCTGCCTTTGTAGAAGATAACGCCGGCAAAACCATCCTTTTATCCAGCTTCTTTACAATTCATTAATATAGGGGCAATACACGGATAATATGCCATGTGGATATTTGTAAAACGCATATCCACATGGAAAAACGACCGGTTGATGTAGTGGTACTATCTGATTTGCACTTAGGCACCTACGGTAGTCGGGCAAAAGAGATTACCGGCTACCTGCGCAGCATCGCACCCCAGATGCTGATCCTGAATGGTGACATCATAGATATCTGGCAATTCAGCAAACACTATTTTCCTGCGGCCCATTTTGGTGTAATAAAGGAAATCATCCACCTGATGAGCCATGGTACCCGCGTCATTTATATCACAGGCAACCACGATGAAACCCTTCGACGCTACTCCGGTCTCGACCTGGGCAATTTTCAGCTGACAGATAAACTCGTCATTGAAATCAACAATAAGATGACCTGGATTTTTCACGGGGATGTATTCGACAATACTACCCGCGGCGGTGCGAAAGTATTGGCCAAACTGGGCAGCAGCGGCTATGGGTTGCTGATATTGCTAAACCGTTTTATTAACCGTTGCCTTCGTTTGCTGGGGCAGGAGCGTATTTCGCTTTCCAAAAGAGTAATGGCCGGCGTAAACAAAGCCGTTACAAAAATAAACAACCTGGAAACGATTGCGGCAGAGCTGGCAATAGAAAAAAAATATGATTACGTGATTTGCGGACATATTCACCAACCCTGCAAGAAAACAATCACTACGGATAAAGGAACGGTTGTATACCTGAACAGCGGCGACTGGATAGAGCACCTTACCTCACTTGAATACCACGACAATGAATGGCATTTGTTTGAATACGATGCCAGTAATACGGCGCAAGATAAACAGGACGATAACCGCCCGGCCATTAGCGTGGTGTCAGAAGAAATACATTTCTATATTAATTCACTGGCTATTTAAACTGTCTATTACCATGAAAATCTTTTATGCAGTACAGGCAACCGGAAACGGTCATATCAGCAGGGCCATGGAGCTATTGCCTTATTTACGGTTATATGGCCAGGTGGATATTTTTTTAAGTGGCGGCAACAGCCAGTTAAAAGCCGATTTACCGGTTCGATACCGCAGCAAGTGGCTTAGTTTGTTTTATAACAACGGAGGTGGCTTGAATTACGGTAAAACCATCCGCTCCTTACAGCCACTGCGGGTGTGGAATGAAGTAAAAATGCTGCCAGTAGAAAAATATGATATTGTCATAAATGATTTTGAATGCATCACCTCCCTGGCCTGCACCTATAAAAAAATACCTTCTGTGAACATCGGCCACCAGGCATCCTTTCAGTCTCCGTTGGCGCCCAGGCCGGCCAGGAAAGATAGGTTGGGTGAATACATCCTGCAGCATTTTGGAAAGGCCAGTTCTTACATGGGCCTGCATTTTGAACGATACGATGACTTTATTTTTACCCCGGTCATCAAAAAAGAAGTATTGATGGCGCGGCCTGTTAAAAAAAGCCATATCTGTGTATATCTTTCTGCCTACAGCGATGAAGTGATCCTGAAATATTTCAGTCGCTTAAAAGGATTCTCTTTCCAGGTTTTCTCCAAACAGGTAAGTGAACCGGTTACACATGGCCATATTACTTTTATACCCGTTAACAACCGGCTTTTTACAGAAAGCATGATCAGCAGCGCGGCCGTCATTACGGGTGCCGGCTTTGAAACACCGGCAGAAGCCTTGCACCTGCAAAAAAAATTAATGGTGATCCCGATCCGCGGACAGTATGAACAGCTTTGCAATGCGGCAGCGCTTCAGCAATTAGGTGTGGTGGTGCTTGATAAAATTGATGCAGACTTTCCCCTGGCCTTCAGCAAATGGATGGAAACGGATACGCAGAGAACCATGTCTTACAGCGATATGGCACCCAAGCTTGTAAACAAGTTGCTGGAAGAGTATCCGTACAAAGGGCCTGCCATGGATTTATTGTATCCCAATTTTGTATTCAACTAATAGAAATCCCAACAGCAACCCTTGTTTTCGTCACATTTTCTTTTCTTTCAAAATAGAAAAATCATCCTCTTCGCGTACAATTGTATTGGTTAGCTTCCCCAGCCCTTCAATTTCCATTTCAACCAGATCGCCTTCCTGCAACCACTGTTCGGCATAATTTGGATCACTGAGTTTACCGGTTCCATTCAGTTCAAGAAAGCAACCCGTGCCCACCGTACCGCCGCCGATAACATCGCCCGGATACAGGTTTACGCCATAAGAAGCACGTTCTATCAGTTCGGCAAAAGTCCAGTCCATATCTGCCAGGTTACCATCACTTACCTGTTTCCCGTTTACAGCGCATTGCATCCGGAGGTTCCAGTTTTTGCCGGTGTGGTTGTCTTTGGCTGGTACTTCAAAAGCCGAAAGCTCATCGGTGGTGACCAGCCAGGGACCCAGCACGGTGGCAAAATCTTTCCCCTTGGCAGGCCCCAGGTTCAGCAGCATTTCTTCCATCTGCAGGCGCCGGGCGCTGAGATCGTTCATGATCATTAAACCGCCAATGTATTCGTCTGCATCGGCCGCACGGATATTCCGGCCCGGTTTGCAGATCACAATCGCTGCTTCAAGCTCAAAATCGAGCTTTTCTAAATGATCAGGCATGCAACTGATGCCACCCGGCCCCTGTATGCCATGGTGATTGGTAAAATAAAAAACCGGGTACTGATCAAATTCTTCCGGCATGGCTGCCTTCCGGTTACGGCGAGCCGCAGCAACATGCTGCCGGAAAGCATAGCCGTCTCTGCACGAAGTGGGGAAGGGCACCGGCGCCAGCAATTGCACACTATCGTACAGCAATCCTTTGTTGCTGGCAATTTTTCCCTCCCTGAGCATGATTTCTGCACCCAGCACCAGGGGCATTGAATCGTCCCAGTAATTCAAAAACATACTCATGGTATTGGGCAAATCGGGGTGCAGCACATCCATATCATATAAGCGCCCATCAATGCAGGCGGCCAGTTGTTCCTGTTCTTCCTTCAGGTAAGAGACCAGTTTCATAATAAGCTTTTATAGCGCACAATTTATATGTTTTATCAGTATGGGCCATCAGCTTATAAATAACAGGCGGCAGGCCAGATCGGTTACCAGCTGGCGCAGGTAAATGTATCACCGCTTATTTGTAACTTTCGAAAATGAGATCGGTCAGGCTACTGGTATTTTTTTTCTTCATTGTGCGCACGCTGGCTGCACAGGGAAAAACCGATGCATGGCTGGAGCAATTGTTACGGAAAAACGCTTCCCCCCTGTTGCGGCAGGTGCTTGACCAGCCAGACAGCTTTCGCTGCCAGCTGATATATACCCAGATTAACAGGGATAAAAACAATCACCCCCATTTCAAAAATTATTACCTGCATCTTAACAAAGATCTGTACATCAACCCGGCGTCTACCGTTAAGCTGCCGGTTGCACTCGCCGCGCTTGAAAAACTGCATGAACTGGCGGTTCCGGAACTCAGCCTGTATACGCCCATGTATACAGACAGCAGTTACAGCGGCCAGGTAAAAGTGTATACAGATAGCTTGTCGGCCAATGGCCTGCCTTCTGTTGCGCAGTATATAAAGGAGATTTTCCTGGTCAGCGACAATGATGCATATAACCGGCTGTATGAATTTGTAGGCCAGCAGGCACTGAATGAAAAATTATGGCAGAAAGGATATACGAATAGCCGTATTACCCGTCGGTTTATGCCCATGACGGAAGATGACAACCGCCATACCAATGCCATTCGCTTTGTTCAAAACGGCCGGATGGTATATGCGCAGCCACCTGCTTATAACAGTCAGCCATTCAATTTCAGCAGGCAGTACCTGGTGGGCCGGGCTTATTATAACAGGTACGACAGCCTTATTCATCAACCCATGGATTTTACTACCCACAATCTGCTATTGTTGCAGGACCTGCAACAATTGCTGCAGTCGGTAATGTTCCCTGCATCGGTACCGGCTAAACAAAGATTTTCATTAACTGCGGCGGATTACCGGTTCTTATACCAGTATATGTCTGAGCTGCCTTCAGAAAGCAAATACCCCCATTACGACACGGCAACATATTACGACAGCTACACTAAATTTTTTATGTTCAAGGCTGGCAGGAAACGATTACCGGCTTATATGCGGGTATTTAACAAGCCGGGCTGGAGCTATGGTTTCTTAACAGATGCAGCCTATGTGGTAGATTTCAAAAATAATATTGAATACATGATCAGCGGCTGTATTTATACCAACAGCGATGGGGTGCTGAATGATGATAAATATGAATACGACAGCATCGGCTATCCATTTTTTGCTGAAACGGGAGATATTATTTACCAGTATGAACGCGCAAGGAGCCGGAAATATAAACCAGATTTGAAGAATTTCAGGCTTGATTATTCCGATAAATAAGCCTTTTAACGCTGTGATAAAAATTTGACATAAAAAAGCAACCCCGATAACATGGGGTTGCTTAACTTTCCAACAAAACATCTGCGAGAGATATTTTGAGCGAAACCTTATTTTTTTACTTTGCTGTAAGTTGTCCAGGAAACACCATCTGTTGACTCCAGGGTTATTACCTGGTCGGCGTTTTGCAGGGTAATAAAATAACCGTTGCTTTCCTGTTTGGCAAATTCAAACAATTCAGTAATCCAGTAGTCTTCATAATTTTTCTTCAGCGATGTCTGCAGGTTGATGGGCAATTGCGTAGACAGCATATTGTGGATAATACCGATCATTTCACCATCGGGCGTAAAATAAGCATTCACTGTTTCATTGTTCATTTTAAAAACCGCTTTGTAATAGTGATCGGTCTTCTGCCAGCTTACTTCTTTTGCCTGCGCAAACTGTTGTTTAAAAGCATTTTCAACACGGTTGGTTACATTGTCGTTTACGTTGTCGTTTTTGTTTGCAAAAGCACCGTTCACCAGTAAAATGGTACTCAATACGGCTGCTGTCAATAACTTTTTCATTTTAATATCTTTTAGTTGGTTGTTTAATTTGTTGCTGTATATAAGACGCAGCGCCTGGCTGCATGTTACAGCTATTGAATATTCTTTTTATAAATACTCAGGTCTCCGTTAGCAGTAGCCTTAATGACAGTACCGCCCCTGGCAGTTGTTAAAGTAATATAATAAGACAGGCCATCTGTTTTGCTATATTCAAAAATGGTTGCTATATGCTCGTTAGGGTATTGTTTTTCAAGGGAGGTAACCACCATAATGGGCAGTTGTGATTTTGTTATCTGGCGGGTGGTGCCCAGGAATTCTCCTTCTTCGGTAAAAAACGCATGCAGTGTTTCGTTGTTAAAAGTAAACCTGGCCTG
>CAXTMV010000089.1:0-19095 GCA_964245425.1 uncultured Flavihumibacter sp.
ATTATTTACGTTAGAATACCCTGTCAGATGTTCCCCATCTATCCTATATGAATTTTTGAGTACCCCGGCCGGCCTGCAGGAGTGGTTTGCCGATAAAGTAGACGAGCGGGACAATATATTCAGTTTCTCCTGGAGCGGAAACACCGAAAAAGCGGAGATAGTAGAAGGCGAAGAAGAAAAATTTGTAAAGTTTCACTGGATGACTTCCCCCAAAGAGGAATATTTTGAGTTCCGGATCGAAAAATCGGAGGTTACCAACCAGACCATCCTGGTCATAAATGATTTTGCAGAGAAAAAAGAGATCAAGGACCAAAGCCAGTTATGGGATTACCAGGTGAAAGATCTTTTTCACCGTATTGGCAATTAATCGTTTGCGGTTATTGAGGCAAATTGCATAAAAATCTCCAGCAATTGTTGTTCTGCACTGTTCCATTGCGCAAAAGAAATGGCACGGCTGATTTTTAAAAAAGAGCCGCCATCTGTGGTAACCGGATGTTCCGTTGCGGCATGCAACAACCGGTGGTGCTTGGTTTCAAGGTCAAAGCTGAATTCGTTTCCTGTTAGGGAAAAATAAAAGCCTTCCAGCTTTTTAGCCGCCATGGCAGCAATTATTTTTTCCCCGTACTGTTCCCTGAATTTTCCCTTCAGGTGCAGGGTAATGCTGAAATAATGGCCCCACCAGAAAAAACTGCGGATGGCAAATACATCTTCTTTTGAAAAACACCTCGGATAATCCAGCACCACATAAGGCATGGATTCATATTGTTCTCCTTTCGAGATTTTTGGTGGCACCCTTGTTATTTCCGGTAACCAGCCAGGCACCTGCTGCGCTGTATACAATTGCATAGCGGTGGAAAGCGACCCGAATAATACCGTTACTTTTTCAATGATTCGCTGCTTTGTTAAAATCCAATCGCGGTTGCGGACCAGCGCCATTTCCTCTGCTGAAAGTTGTACCTTTATCATAAGCTAACGGCCACTGATGGTTAGGAATGAAACGCTAAATTTGCGGGCAAGTTATGTTAAAGAAATTAGACCGTCTGATTCTCAAAGCTTTTATCGGCCCCTTTATTGCCACTTTTTTCATCACCCTTTTTGTACTGGTATTACAGTTTTTCTGGCTATACATAGACGATATCGTAGGCAAGGGGCTGGATTTTTTTACCATTGCCCGTTTAATGACCTATGTAACGGCTTCCGTAGTGCCGCTGGCCTTGCCACTGGCGGTATTGCTTTCCTCCATCATGACCTTTGGCAACCTCGGAGAGACTTTTGAATTGGTGGCCATCAAATCAGCCGGCATTCCCCTGTTGCGTTTTATGCGGCCCTTACTGATAACAAGCATTGCCATCTGTTTTATTGCTTTTGTTTTTAATAATTCCATCATACCGCGCGCACAGCTGAAATTGAATACGCTTAAATATGATATCATTGTTACCAAGCCCGCGCTGGATATCAAAGAAGGTGTTTTCTACGACAAGATCGATGGCTTTATCATTAAAATAAGCAAAAAGGAAAAAAACGGTACCATCCGGAATGTTGTTATCTACGAAAAAAACTACAACCTGCAGGATAATATTACGGTAGCCGACAGCGGCATCATGAAAGTGTCTGAAGACAAACAATACCTCGAATTTTATTTACACGATGGCTGGCGCTATTCTGAAAGCGGCAATAAGTTTACCACCAGTACAGATTTTACCCGCATGGGTTTTAAAGATTACAAAAAATTACTGGACCTCAGCTCTTTTGCCCAGCAGAAAACACCCGACAGTATTTTTAAAGACAACTGGCGCATGTTAACCGTGCAGCAGCTACAGAAAGCGATCGATACCCTTCAAAAGACAAATAATAATGTAGGGTTAAGGGCCCGGCGGGATGCTAATATCACCCTTCCTTTTGCGAGAAACCTCGACAGCAACTGGGCTGTTGCACCGGTCACCGTCAAAAACATACATGCTTTTAAACAGATAGTTCCGGACAGTGCGCAGCAGGCCGTTTTTGAAGTGGCCGCCGGGCAGGCCAGCTCCGTAAAAGGCATGCTGGAAAGTGATGTTGCCGAATACAATACCCGAAAACACGACCTGGTACTGCACCTGATTGAATGGCACCGAAAATTCAGCCTTTCATTGGCTTGCCTGGTATTGTTTTTAATTGGTGCTCCCCTCGGATCCATTATACGCAAGGGCGGTATTGGCACCCCACTGATTTTTGCCGTTGCGTTTTTCGTGGTGTTCTTTCTGCTGAACAATTTTGGAGAAAAATTTGTAAAACAGGATGTGCTGGCCCCAAAGGTAGGAATGTGGCTGGCCACTTTTGCGTTGCTGCCGGTGGGCTTTTTCCTGGTGTATAAAGCGATGAGCGATTCCCAGCTTTTTAACAAGGAATATTATTACCGGTTCTTCAGAAAAATCAGAGCGCTTATAAAAGCAGAAAAAACAGCCGCGAATGAAACCGGCATTGTGTAACTTCAATTAAATATTTCATTATGAACAAAGTAAACCGCCGCAAGTTTATTGCCGCTTCTGCAAAAACGGGTATTGCACTTACTGCAGCCGGGCTGGTCTCAGATAATTTATTTGCTGCCGTTACAAAAAATGCTTTCTCTCCTTATACATCGTTCAACCAGGCACCCCTGCCGTATGCGTACAATGCGCTGGAGCCGGTTATTGATGCCATGACCATGGAAATACATTATTCAAAACATGCGGCCGCCTATGCTAAAAATGTAAAGGAAGCAGCACAGGCAGAAAATGTAGATACCACCCGGCCGGTGGAAGACGTGCTGGCCAAAGTGTCTAAGTATTCAGTAAAGATGCGTAACAATGCCGGTGGCCATTATAACCACGAGTTGTTCTGGCAAACATTCAAGGCCAATGCTGAAGGGAAACCGTCGGGCACCTTGCTGGCGGCCATTGAAAAAGATTTTGGCTCCTTTGAGGCGTTTAAAACACAGTTCAGCGATGCCGGTAAAAACAGGTTTGGCAGCGGCTGGGCATGGCTGGTAGTTGCCCCCGGCAAGAAACTGGTAACCGGTTCCACCCCCAACCAGGACAATCCCCTGATGGACCTTTCTGACCTGAAAGGCTTTCCCTTACTGGGCCTGGATGTATGGGAGCATGCCTATTACCTGCATTACCAGAATCGCCGGCCTGAGTACATAGAAAACTGGTGGAAGGTAGTAAACTGGGATTTTGTGCAGAAACGTTTTGATAATATGTAAAAAATACCCTGTCATTTGTAACAGCCATAAAAAAACCCGGTATACCAGTAATACCGGGTTTTTATATGTTACGAAGATTTATTTTTGCTTTTTAAACAGGCGCGCATGAAAACAATCACCTATTGGAAAGCAGGCCTCGCTTTTGACAGCCAGTTCAAGCACAATAATGTAGCCCTCGATGATGCTACCGCTTCGGGCAGGGACGACAGCGGTTTCAGCCCCAAAGCATTATTATTGTCCGGGCTGGCAGGCTGTACCGGCATAGATGTGGTTTCCATGCTCAATAAAATGAAAGCACCCTATGAGAGCATCCGCATAGAAGCCGAGGCAGAGCAGACAACCGACCATCCACGGGTGTTCATCGATATCCATATCACCTATTTCGTAAAAATTGCGGCTGCTTATGAAGACAAGGTTAAACGTGCCGTACACCTCTCGCTGGAAAAATATTGCGGTGTTGCCGCTATGCTGCGAAAACATTGCCCTATCCATTCAAATGTCGTTATAGAATAATCCTTTATTTTCGATAATAGCCGGGCGCTTTTCATTCTTACATTTTGCATTTATTACCTAATACATTGTTTTGACTAAAGGAAAACAAAACTATCGTATCCAGCAATGGATTGTAGCCATTGCGGTATTACTGTTTATTATTAAGGTAGGCGCCTGGTATATTACCAAATCAGTGGCCATTCTTACCGATGCGCTGGAGAGCACGGTGAATGTAATTGCCGGCTTTATTGGTTTGTACAGCTTATTTGTATCGGCCAAACCCAGGGATGAGGATCATCCTTATGGCCATGGCAAGGCCGAGTTTGTATCGGCCGCAGTAGAAGGCACACTTATTTTTATGGCGGGCCTGATCATTATTTATTCCTCGGCAGAAAATTTTATCCATCCCAGGAAGCTGGAGCAGTTGGATTATGGTATCATACTGGTGGCCATTACCGGCGCGGTTAATTATATTGTTGGCCTGTTTGCCATCCGGAAAGGCAAAGCCAATCAGTCACTGGCTTTGGAGGCCAGTGGCAGGCACCTGCAAACGGATACCTGGTCTACCATTGGCATCGTTATCGGTTTGGTGCTGATTAAAATAACGGGCAAAACCTGGCTCGACAGTCTCGTGGCCATGTTATTTGCTTTTATCATCCTGTATGCAGGTTATAAGATCATCCGCAGTTCGCTGGCAGGCATTATGGATGAGATTGATATTGAGTTACTCACCAAACTGGTAAAAGTGCTGAACAGCCATCGCCGCGCCAACTGGATAGACCTGCACAACCTGCGGGTAATCAAATATGGCGGCCAGCTGCACATCGATTGCCATATGACAGTGCCCTGGTACCTGAACATACACGAGGCGCATGCTGAAATTGACGCGCTGATTGCGCTGATCAAAACCGAATCGGGCGATGCCATTGAATTTTTTGTGCATACCGACGGCTGCCTCGATTTCTCCTGTCATATCTGCAATAAGGCCGATTGCCCGGTCAGGAAACACCCTTTTGAAGCCCGGGTAGAATGGACGCTCCAAAACATCATCTCCAATAAAAAGCATGGATTGCCTGTTGCGACAGGTCAACATTGAAAAGGTAAAAATCAAAAAAGCACCAGCACGCGGTTTGCCGTCGATAATAATTCTCAATTTTCTATACAAAAATGAATTTTATTCTTTAATTCATTAAATTAGCAGTATTAAATTCTGTCACATGGAATTTTCGCTGGACGCAATCGATTTGGCCATCCTGGCGGCACTACAGCCGGACGCCCGGATACAAAATACAGCACTGGCTAAAAAAATAGGCATGGCCCCTTCTGCGGTGCTGGAAAGAGTAAAAAAACTGGAACAGAAAGGCATCATTACCTCCTATGGCACCCGCATCAATCCAATCGCCGTTAACCTCCGGTTGCTGGCTTTTATTTTTATTAAAAGCAATAAAAGACCCGGCGATAACTCCATTGCCCGGCAGATTGCCAAAATCCCGGAAGTGCTGGAACTGCACCATATTGCCGGGGAAGATTGTTTTTTGGTGAAGATACGCACCAGCGATGCACAGTCGCTGTTGCAGCTGATGCGCGAGAAATTTGGCAAGATACCCCATATCACGTCTACCAAAACAACCATTGTGCTTGACACCTCCAAAGAAGACAATTACCTGCCCATTCCAAAATCATAACTATGCCAACCGCTGCTGCCTTACAAAAAAAAGCTCCCAAAACACTTGTCATTGCGGCATTTGCCGCCTTGTACCTCATCTGGGGCTCCACCTATATTGCCATTTTGATTGCTGTAAAAAGCATCCCGCCGTTTCTCATGGCTGGCAGCCGTTTTATTATTGCCGGACTGATCCTGTATACCTGGTGCAGGTTAAAGGGACAGCCAACGCCCGATGCAGTTTCCATCGGGCATATCTCGCTCAGCGGCATATTATTGCTGTTCATTGGTAATTCCGGCCTGGTATGGGTAGAGCAATACCTGCCCAGCGGCTTTGCCGCCATTGTTATCGCCACCGTGCCTTTGTGGTTCGTTATACTTGACAAGCGCCAGTGGACATTTCACTTTGCCAATAAGCAGATCATAGTAGGGCTGCTGATTGGTTTTGCAGGTGTACTGTCTT
The DNA here is from genome assembly GCA_964245425.1 of uncultured Flavihumibacter sp. Classification (GTDB taxonomy): domain Bacteria; phylum Bacteroidota; class Bacteroidia; order Chitinophagales; family Chitinophagaceae; genus JACMLD01. The sequence goes on from CAXTMV010000089.1 coordinate 5,842, forward strand.
TATTTGCCGGAAAAAGCAGTGTTCATTTTACTGAAAACAAGATGCAGCTGATCAGTTTTTTTGTGCTGGTGCTGGGTAGTATCAGCTGGGCAACCGGCTCCCTGTATTCGAAGTATAAAAAAACAAACGGTTCTACCGGCATGAAAGCGTCGGTGCAGATGGTGGCCGCAGGCCTCCTGTCTATGATTGTGGCTGTCTGCAGCGGAGAGTTGCGCGGGTTTTCCTGGCAACAAGTGCCGGCACCGGCCATCATGGCTGTTGTGTACCTGATCAGTTTCGGATCGCTGATCGGCTACATGTCTTTTGTATGGCTGATGAGCGTGCGGCCGCCTTCCCTGGTAGGCACTTACGCGTACGTGAACCCGGTAGTAGCCGTTTTTCTCGGCTGGCTGATTGCCCATGAACAGATTACCTGGCACCAGGTATTGGCGCTGGGCATTATTTTGGCCGGCGTTATCATTGTAAATTTTTCAAAAGAAAAAATTCAGCCGATGGTACAGAAACCCGGCTTGTCCTGATCATTTGTTGCCCGCCGCTATGTTTTTAAAACGGCCTATATTCGCTGTTCAATCATTACTCATTTCTAAATGCATGATTATGCAAGCCTGGAAAGACTACCAGTTGGCCAATAAAGATCGTTTCCTGGAAGAACTGCTTGAACTGCTGCGCATACCCAGCGTAAGCGCAAGAACAGAAAATAAAGACGACATGCTAACCTGTGCTGAAGCCATGAAGCAACGGTTGCTGGAAGCAGGCGCCGGCACCGCCACTATTTACCCTACAGAAGGTCATCCCATTTTGTATGCCGAAAAAATAATTGACCCGTCAAAACCAACCGTATTGGTATACGGCCACTATGATGTGCAGCCGGCCGACCCCCTGGAGCTCTGGCACAGCGGTCCGTTTGAGCCCGTAATCAAAGACGGTAAAATATATGCCCGTGGCTCGGCAGACGATAAAGGCCAGGTGTACATGCACATCAAAGCCCTGGAAACGATGGTTAAAACAGATACGCTTACCACCAATATCAAATTTTGCATTGAAGGCGAAGAAGAAATTGGCTCGCCCAACCTGGCAAAATTTGTAACAGCCCATACAGACCTGTTAAAGGCAGATGTTATCCTGATCAGCGATACGGCCATGATTAGCCTCGATACGCCCTCCATCGATATCGGCGTACGCGGGCTAAGCTATATTGAGCTGGAAGTAACCGGCCCTACAAGAGACCTGCACAGCGGGGTATACGGCGGCGCTGTCTCCAACCCCATTACCATGCTGGCTAAAATGATTGCCAGCTGCCACGACGAAAATAACCATATCAGCATCCCGGGTTTTTATGACGATGTAATTGTTTCTTCCGCCGCAGAAAGAAAATTAATGTCGGCAGCGCCCTATGACGAGCAGGCTTTTAAAGCCGACCTGGGCATCAAAGAAGTTTGGGGAGAAAAGGGATACAGCACAAATGAACGCACCGGTATCAGGCCCACGCTGGAAGTAAATGGCATCTGGGGCGGCTACACCGGTGAAGGTGCAAAAACAGTATTACCGGCAAAGGCTTTTGCAAAAATATCTGCCCGCCTGGTGCCCAACCAGTCGGCAGAAAAAATAACAGCCAAACTGCTGCAGTATTTTACCAGCATAGCACCGGCAGGGGTAACGGTAAAGGCTTGTGAGCACCACGGTGGCGAACCCTATATGACACCCATCGATTCAAAGGCTTACCTGGCGGCAGCGCAGGCCATTAAAGCAACCTTTGGCAAAGACCCCATACCGGTGCGGGGTGGTGGCAGCATTCCCATCTGTGCTTTATTTGAAAAAGAACTGGGCATCAAAATCGTATTTATGGGTTTTGGATTGAACAGCGACAACCTGCACAGTCCTAATGAAAAATACGATCTGACCAATTTTTATAAAGGCATCGAAACCATACCTTATTTTCATCGCTTTTTGGCGGAAATGAAGTAATTCATTTATATATACCTGGCATGCCGGAAAAAGAAAAACTCCGTCTCGATAAATACCTCTGGGCCATCCGCTTGTTTAAAACACGCAGCCAGGCAGCCGATGCCTGCGATAAAGGAAAAGTAAAATTAAACGGCGATAACGTGAAGGCCGCCAGATCTGTTGTGGCGGGCGATGAGTACGAAGTAAAAACAGAAGCCAAACGCTGGCGCATCAGGGTTAGCGGCCTGCTGGAAAAACGGGTGCAATATTCGGAAGCCATTAAATATTATATCGACATTACCCCGGAAGATGAAATAGAGCGACTCCAGTTCCAGGCATCCAGTTTTAACACTGGTAAAAGACAAAGCAAGGTTGGCCGGCCTACCAAAAAAGAGCGGCGCGACCTGGACGACTTTACGTCTTAAATTTATGTTGAATCATAGATGTTGAATGTTGAATTCCCGTTTTCCGAAAAGGCATTTACCATTCAACATTTAAAATAATACGGCATGTTAATAGATATTTTATCGGTGGTGCCCGAATTGCTGGAGAGTCCCTTGGAATACAGCATTATGAAAAGAGCACAGGCAAAAGGCCTGCTGCAGGTAACCGTGCATGCACTGCGGAAATGGGCGGTAAATGAATATGGCCAGGTAGACGATTACCAGTACGGCGGCGGCGCCGGCATGGTAATGATGCCCGAACCCCTGGCCAACGCCATTACCGATCTTTCCAAACAACAGGCGTACGACGAGATCATTTATATGACGCCCGACGGAGATGCTTTTAACCAGCAAACAGCCAACCAGCTCTCGCTTAAAAAAAACCTGCTGATTATCTGCGGGCATTACAAAGGCATCGACGACCGCATCCGGCAACAATACATTACAAAAGAAATCTCCATTGGCGATTATGTACTCAGCGGTGGCGAACTGGCAGCGGCGGTAGTGGTAGATGCCATTGGCAGACTCCTGCCAGGTGTGCTGAACGATGAGACATCCGCCCTCTTTGATTCCTTCCAGGATAACCTGCTGGCACCACCCGTGTATACCCGGCCGGCTGATTTCCGCGGCGCTAAAGTGCCTGATATATTGCTGAGTGGCGACCCTAAAAAAATAGAAGACTGGCGCTATGAACAATCATTGCAACGCACCCGCGATCGGCGGCCGGATCTTTTAGACGATGGTCTTTAGTCTGGATACGCCAATGGCAACCCATTCATATCTTATCATCCGGAAAATTATTAATGCCTCCAGACCCAAGACTACCGCCTCAAGATTACCGAGGCTAAAAAGGAAGCAGGCATCGCAGCAGCAGGTAGTATAAAAGGATAAACGCCAGGTTTAAGAAGATTGTTTTTTTCATGGGTACGGCTTTCGCAAACTATTGCATTTGCCATGCCAAACCGGGCTTATCCACATGGGAGAACTACCTTCTTACACATGAAAAAACGCCTGTGTGAAAATCTTTCACAAAAAAAAATCCCAAATCTGTGCATTTATTTGCTTTACTCAGATAAAAAACTATTGCAACGGGTTGGCTGATCGGTGTACCAATCAACCCATCAGCTGATCAACTGCTCACAAATAGAGGCTTAGTTTTACCTGTATGGACGAACTCTTGATTTTTTCTTTAAGTGTACCATTGGTACTGCTGTGCTCTCCCGTAGCGGCATTATCGTATTGGTAGGCGGTGTTCAGTTTCCCGGTAAAATAATCAGCGCCCAGGCCTATTACGCCCCACCTGATACCAACGCCGGCATTGAGTTTTATTCCGCCGTAGAAATCTGATACCTTATCTGTAGTGAAAATAAAATCTTCAGCAGAGGCGGTTCTCCCACCATATTCGAAAGTGGAATAATGCGCTACCGCTGCCGCCTGGAAACGGGCATCCACCACCAGTTTCTTTACAATATTATAGGAGAAAACAGGACCGAGTTTACTGGACAGGCTGAATACCCTTGGCTCGGTAACCACGCCGCCTTTTGCAGCTGCATAAGCGGTCCAATCCATTTCATTGTAATTGGCAGACAGAAAAGTCCAGTCGAGCCCAAACCGGAATTTATGATCGGAACCATTAAAATAGATCTTCGATCCGAATTCAAACAGGTAGCCGGGCTTTTTAGCGCCGTAATAGCCCGCCAGTATATTCTGTTTGGCATTGTTGGTAAGCAAGGGTGACTGTCCAAAATTTTCCTGGGGCAGGTTAATGCCGAAGTTGAAATAAAAGCTCCGGAAAATTTTGGGCTTTTTCATTACTTGCTTTTTTTCTACCGGCTTCTGTTGCGCAATAGCTGATACACTTACTAAAACCGAAAAAATAATGGCAGTAAAAATTCTCATAAAAAGAGGTTTTTGGTTGAATGGTTTATTTAGAAATCCTGCTTTGTAATTCAGGCAGGATGTTTTCAAAACTTCTCGGCAACCGATCCCATGCCTTAAAAGATTCATCGGCATTGCCGGGTGTGCCGGGTTTAGCAATTTCAGAAACAATCTTGACCCTGTACGTGAGTGGATCATTGCTGCCGGTCTTTACAATTAAACGGGTACGCACGGTAGCAGATTTAAAGTGCTTTACCACCCAGGCCGTGCAGAGATAACCGGTTGTTTTATCGATGATCGTAATGATATCAAAATAACTGGTTGTAATGCGGTTGGCCAGTTTCCAGGACTCTTCTTCCGGTTGGGAAGCACGTATATCTATATCATGGTTCACCACATCTGACAATACGGAGTTTTCAACCGCATCGTCTTTCTCCAGCTGTATATAGTCTTTCGAAGGTAATTCATAGCTGCCGTCGTTTGTATAAATGCGTTCCTGCGTAATAAAACCAACCTTCTCCACCCTTATATTCACGGTACTGAAAGCGGGTATTTTAATGGTAACGGAACTGGTGCCTACCAGTTTATTGTCTGCGAAAATGCTGGCAAAATTTTCGGTGCTGACGATTATTTTTTTTGCTTTTACAGCACAAACGGCCGCTACAGGAGCACTTATAATAAAAACAGCCGCCAGGAACAGTGCAGGTAATCTTTTCATTTTTCCCGTTTTAAAGTTTATCTAAAATACGGAAGTAAAGACATCCTGCCAATAATGCCGGCTACTGCAATTCCATGGTGGTACAAAGCAAGGCCTTAATGGTTTTTGTTGTAGTTAAGCCGCCACAGGTCCCCGATGCCGTTATGGTATAGGTTCCGGGTGGCAGGCTTATTTGCAGGGCTTTGCCATCGCCACAACTGTTGCTGTACGATTTAGCAAAAACGTATTTTTTGTCTACTTTTCCCAAGTAATGGATACCCTCGTATATTTTTATTTCTGCACAGGATGCCGCCAGGCTGCCCTCGCTTATCCACACTTCCAGCCAGCCCTTATAACCCGTAAAATGCTGGTATTTGTGAGGTGTGTCTACCCCTTCTATCAGAGAACTTTTGCTGGGGGCCAGGCCGGCAGCCAACAGACAAATTAGTATACACGCCTGTACTGTTCTTATTGTTTTCATACCTGTTTGCTTTAAATATTGTTTATTTTGAAAGAGAGAAAATTTTGCCGAAAGTGACGGAGAAATAAGCCCCGTTCTTGCGCTCGTCTATCTTATACTTTGCATTGCCCGAGAAAGGATAATTGGAAGCATATAATCCTTTTATATAAAACCCGCCGGGTGCCTTGTACCGTATCTCCATGCCGGGCACCGGCTTATCCGCTTCTGCTTCAAAATATTGTGGCCGGTCTGCAAAAGCGCCGATGTATAAATAACCATACTGGGGTTTGTCTTTATCGGCGGAAAACGATTCCCTGAACCGGAAAGAGAAGCCGGCCATGGCTCTTACCAGGTAATGTTTAAAATTGGTATAGTACTGATCATTCGTATTGGTACTGAGGCCAATGGCCTGGTTGGATGCATCCGCATCGGTTTGCTGGGTAACATTTTGCTGGTAATAGCCGCCGCCGAGTTCCAGTCTTATCATATTGCCAACACTTAGGCAGCCTTCCGCGCCGTAAGAATAATAATATCCGATGCTGCCGCCACCATAGGTTACGCCAAACTGGCCCTGCGGTGTCACAGAAAGCCGCCAGTATTTTTTATTGAACAATGAAACCTGCAGGCCACCGGTGGCGGTAAAAGGAAATATACTGGTGAGGCTGGAACTGTTTAACCGAGCATTTGAACCGGAAACAAAATTTTCAATGCTGGGAAAATTCTCAATGCCGATGCCAATCAGTGCCCGCCAGCCCAGGAACCTGCCTTCAAAATCCCTGTCCTGCAGGTTATCATTAAACATAATCCCTACTACGCCGGCAGACATTTGGTTGGCGACCGCGGCATTGGAGGCTTCCTGCTGCTGAACATTTTCGACCCTTGTATCCCGCTGTGCCCAGGAAATAGAATCGTCAATTCGTTTTTGTTCGCGCGCCGCATCTTCCTTTTTCTGTGCCTCCGCTGCTTCGCCGGCCCGCCTGTCTGTCTCTTCTTTCTGCTGCTTTTCCTTCGCCGCTGCAGCCTGCTTTTTATCATTCTCCTCTTTTCTTTTATTTTCTTCGGCAACTTTGGCGGCTTTTTCCTTTTCTGCTTCCTGCAGCTCTTTTTCTTTGGCCATTTCATCGGCTGTTTTTCCATTGCTTAGCAAGAGGCTGTTGTTTTTAAGTGTCCTGTTAACATTTCTCGCCAGATCCCAATCGATCTGGTAGAAATCATCGCCTCTTTTAAAGGAAATATGAACGGCAACGGCTTCCTGCACAGACCGGAACGTATGCCAGTTGGCCTGGCTCCTGTTCTCCACATTGGGTGCGCTGCTGCTCACAAAATTGGATACATGCTGCGCACCATCGCAGTCCGTTCCCTTTAAACTAACGTCTACCAATAGGTCCTGTCCGCTAAAAGTATGGAGGATGGCTATTTTAGGCCATCCGCAAACGCCATATTTACCGCAAGCAGCCGTCTGAACGCGGATGCTAACCGAGCCCATGCTATGGGTGAATACCCGTTCAAGCTGTCCCCATTGAAAATTGCAGGGGTTATCGTGTTGCGCATTTGCATGTTGCCAGGCAAAGCATAGCAGTATAGCCAGTTGTTTCAGTTGTTGTGTCATTGCGTATAGTTATTATTAATGGCTGCGGGCCGGGATTTGTTTAACAGGGATAGTGGTGGCCGGGGAGATATCATTTACCGGCTGAACAAAATTGCACTATGGCGCTTTTTTCAGCAAGGGCTTATCAACGGTAAGTTAACAGGGGAAAACACCTTTTTTAAAGACTGGTGGCCGAACGCCAGTGCCGGCTACACCGTTCGGTGATGGGCTGATTTGCAGGCTACCGGCAGGCCAGGTTACCAGCGCGTTTTCTTTCTGCGCACATAAACTGAAAGGAAGCCGGGCGGCTTCCTTTCAGTTTTATAAGTTATACTATTTGACCAGGCTGCTTGTTATGCTCCTATAGACTCGTGCTTTTCATCGCCTTCCTCTTTGGCTCTTTTTTCAAGTTCGGCCAATCCTTTTTTACCATAGGCCACCCGGGTGATGACAATAAATAAGACCGGTACCATAAAAATCGCCAGCAGGGTAGCGGCAATCATACCGCCCAGTACCGTCCAGCCAATGGTGGAACGGGCTACGGCACCGGCACCTTCCGCAAAAGCCAGGGGTAATACCCCCAGGATAAATGCCATGGAAGTCATAACGATGGGGCGTAAACGCAAATCAACCGCCTCCAGGGTTGCCTGTAGCAGCGGCATGCCCCTGTCTACCCTTTCCTTTGCAAATTCTACTATCAGGATGGCATTTTTGGCGGCCAGCCCTATCAGGGTTATCAGGCCAATCTGTGCGTAAACGCTGTTGGTTAAACGCGGTATGAAAGTGAGGGTAAGAATGGCCCCGAAGGCGCCCAGTGGAACGGCCAGCAGTACTGAAAACGGTACCGACCAGCTCTCATACAGGGCCGCCAGGAAAAGAAATACGAATACAATCGACAAAGAAAAAATAACGATGGTACTGCTGCCGGAATTAATTTCTTCGCGGCTCAGGCCGGAGAACTCGTATCCATAACCGGCGGGCAATACTTTTAAGGCCGTTTCCTTTAATGCGGCAATAGCCTGTCCGCTGCTGTATCCCACACCGGCACCGCCATTTATTTCTGCCGTCCGGAAAAGATTATAATGAGATACCAGTGGCGCACTTTCTGTTAACTTGTAACTGACCAGCGTACTCATGGGTAGCAGGTTGCCGGCCTGGTTGCGAACATAATACTGATCCAGGTTACCGATGCCCGCCCTGAAAGCGGTATCTGCCTGTGCCACCACGTGAAAATTTCTTCCATACAATGTAAAGTCGTTCACATACCGGCTGCCGAGATAGGTTTGCATAGTATTGTACACATCCGAAATGGAAACCCCTAGTTTCTTACATTTTTCCCTGTCTACATCTACCTGGTAGCCGGGTGTACGGGCAGTAAAAAAAGAAAAAGCGCGGTTGATTTCGGGTCGTTTATTTGCTTCTGCCACAAAAGCATTTACCACTTTTTCAAATTGCTTGATATCGTCGGTACTTTCTTTTTGTTCCAGTTCAAAGGTAAAACCGCCTGTCTGCCCCAGGCCGGGTATCGCGGGCGGAGATATTACAATTACGTTGGCGCCTTTGATAGAAGCAAATTTTTTCTGCAACGTCGCAATCAGGCTGCTTAACTGCAAAGACTTATCCGTACGCGCATCCCAGGGTTGCAATTGCGCAAACACGGTACCGCTGTTCGATTTGGCGGCAAAAGTTACAACGTTCAAACCACCTAAACCTGCATAATGAGCAATACCAGGCGTTGCTTTGAGTGTTGCCATTACGCTGTCCAGTACTTCAAGGCTGCGGCTGGTAGAAGAAGCTTCCGGCAGTTCATAGGTTACATATATACGGCCTTCGTCTTCCGTAGGGATAAAACCGGTTGGTTTGCTTTTAAACAGCAGGCCGGTACCCACAAAAATGCAGACCAGTACAATAAGCGCCAGCGGTGCTGCCTTGATAACAGCTTTTACGCCCTTGTTATAACCATCGGTTGTTTTGCGGAACCAGTTATTGAACCGGAAGAAGAAAGCATTCAGCCCTCTTGATTCCTTTGTCAGGTGCATGGGTTTCAGCAACAGCGAACAAAGGGCCGGTGTAAGCGACAAGGCTACAAAGGCCGATATGAGCACGGATATGGCAATGGTGATGGCGAACTGTTGGTACAAACGGCCTACAATGCCGGGTATAAACGCCACCGGCACAAATACCGCCGCCAGGATCAGGGCGATGGCCACTACGGGCCCCGATATATCTTTCATGGCCTTGGACGTAGCCTCTTTGGCAGATATTTTTTCCGTATCTATATAATGCTGTACCGCTTCCACCACTACAATCGCATCATCCACCACAATACCGATGGCCAGTACAAAACCAAACATGGTAAGTGTATTCACCGTAAAGCCCAGCGGAATAAAAAAGGCGAAGGTGCCGATAATGGAAACCGGGATGGCGAGCACCGGAATCAGTGTGGCGCGCCAGCTTTGCAAAAACAGGAAAACGACCAGCGTTACCAGGCCCAGGGCCTCCAGCAGGGTCTTAACCACTTCATGAATAGAAACTTCCACCACTGAAACGCTTTCAAAAGGCACTACATAATCGATGTCTTTTGGAAATGATTTTTTCAGGTTGTCCATGGCTGCATAAATACCCTTTGCCACATCCAGCGCATTGCTGCCCGGGGCCTGGTATACGAGCAGGTAAGAAGCTCGTTTACCATCTACAAAAGAGTTACTGGAATAACTGAACTTGCCCAATTCTGCACGGGCCACGTCTTTCAGGTACACGATAGACCCGGTTTGCGGCGTGGTGCGTACGATGATATTATTAAATTGCTGTTCGGTATTTAAACGGCTGTTGGTAAAAACGGTGTATTCAAAAGCCTGTGTTTTTGATTGTGGTGCTGAACCCACTGAGCCCGCAGCTATTTGTATATTCTGTTCGGTCAGCGCGGCCACCACATCGTTGGCGGTGAGTCCGAGCTGGGCCATCTTATCTGTCTGCAACCAGATGCGCATACTAAAGTCATCTGCGCGGGTAAAGATATCGCCCACGCCTTTTACGCGCAGCAGGGCATCGCGTACAAATATATTGGTATAGTTATCTACAAAAGTGACATTGTGCGTACCATTGGGCGCAAACATGGCAACCAGCATCAGGATACTGGGGTTGCGTTTACGGGTGGTTAAACCCAGTCGCTTTACATCGTCTGGCAATTGCGGTGTAGCAATACCCACCCGGTTCTGGATATCCAGTGCGGCGATATCGGGGTTGGTGCCCACTTCCAGGTTTACGTTAATGGTGGTACGCCCATCGCTGGTGCTGTTGCTTTGCAGGTAGGCCATGCCCGGTGTACCGTTTACCTGTGTTTCCACCGGTGTGGTAACGGTCTGTTCCACCGTTTGTGCATCGGCACCGGTAAAGGCGCCGGTTATCTGAACAATGGGCGGCGTAATATCGGGGTACTGGCTGATGGGAAGGTTTAAGATAGCCAGCGTGCCCAGTAAAACAATTACCACGGAAATAACAATAGCGGTTACCGGTCTGCGTATGAAAGTATCTGCAATCATCTATTTGGTTCGTTACAGGTTTGATAATTGGGCAACACTACACTTTAGGTTTGTTGGCGCCACTGTCTGTTTTTACGGTGATGGTATCGCGCTTCTGGCCATTTTTAGTGCTGTCGGGCACCGGGTTTACAACGGATCCGTCGCGCAGCTTCTGCACGCCTTCAATCACAATTTTTTCATTTTCGTTTAAGCCACTGCGAACCATTATTTTTTCGTTGATTACCTGGCCGGTCTGGATCTTGCGCTGCGACACTTTATTGCTGTCGCCTATCACATACACAAAGTATTCGCCCATCTGTTCCATCACTGCTTTGGCGGGAATTAAAAGCGACTGGCTGTTACCGTTATTTTTAACCCGGATATTGACGCTCATGCCTGCTTTCAGGTATTTGTTGTTATTGGGAAACACCAGCCGGGTTTTAATAGTGCCGGTTTGCGGATCCACGGCACGGTCTATCAAACTGATATGCCCTGCATACGGATATATGGACAAGTCGGGCAGTACCAGTGAAAAGGTAGAATCGGCGGTGCTGGTCTTTTTTTGTTCCAGTGCCAAAAACCGCCCGATTTCTTTCTGATCAACCAATACATCTACCGCAATCGGGTTGTCAGTAGAAACGGTATTCAGAATGGTCTGGCCGGGCGATACTGCCGTACCCATTTTAACCTGTGAAATACCAATGGTGCCATCGAAGGGTGCAAAAATGGTAGCGTATCTTACATTGGTTTGTACGCTGGCCACGTTGGCTTTGGCGGCCTCCAGTTGCATTTTGGAAGCCTGCAGATCCGCCTGTGCATGTTCGGCGGTCTGCCGGGCAATGGCATCCTTCTTTAATAATTCATCGTAGCGGTCTGCATCCTGCTGCGCCTTGCCCAGGTTGGCTTTGGCCACATTTACATTGGCCATAGCCTGGTTATAGCTGGCTTCATAGGCCTGCTGGTCGATGGAATACAATTTCTCGCCTTTTGATACATGCTGACCATCTTTGAAATAAATACCAGTGATATACCCTGTCAGCTGAGGGCGCAGCTGCACCTCGTTCAGGGCTACCACGGTGGCAGGGTATTGATCAAAATAAACGGCATTGCCTTTTTGCACCGCGTAGGTAATAACCGGCACGGGCGGCGGTGGCTTGGGCGCTTCTGCGGGTTTACCGGAAGAACCACAGGAGGAAAATAAACCGGTTACGCAAATGGACAGCAGCCCTGCAATAGTCAGTTTCATATATAATGGTGATTTAAGCATATGATGATTAATATTGAATCGTTCCTGTTTCTCTTTGTACGTCTACCTTGCTGCTCAGCACCTGGTAAAGCGCATTGGTATAATTTACCTCGGCAGAACGCAGATCCGTTTCAGCAAAAATGACGTCGAGATAAGTCTTTACTCCTTCTTTATACTGCAGCTGGATGGTATTGTATACCTCCGTAGCAATATCCAGGTTGTTTTTTAAAATAATATAATTGGTAAAAGCACTCTTATAAATAGCCAGCGCCTGCGTATAAGCGGTGCTGATATTATTTTTAAGTGCAATGATATCATAGTCTACCCTTTTTACCTGCAGCGTGGCCTGCCTTATCTGCTGTATTCTTTTTCCGCCCTGGAAAATAGGAAAGGCCAGGGTAAGGCCTGCGAAGGAGTTAGGAAAATTCTGGCTGTACAGTTTGCCAAAATCATCGTTTAAAAAGTTGGCGTTGTAATTACCAAAAACGCCTACCGAGGGCAGGTATCCCCATTTATAATAAGTAAGGTTGCTGAGCTGCAGCCGTTTTTGGGTTTGCAGCAACTGGAATTCGATCCGGTTGTCGTAGTTAACGCCTGAGCTGGTATCAACAGAAACATCTTGTACCAGCTGGGCGCTGTCGTATAAAAGGTTCAACGGCTGGTTCACCGGGTAGCCCATCTGGTTTCGGAGGCTGGCATATTTGGCGTCCAGGTTTTGTTCATCCTGTCTTTTCTGTGCCTTGGCATTGTTCAGGGCGATGGTAGCCCTTTTATAATCTATTTTGTCTACGATACCGCCGGTGTACTGGTCGTAAGCATTTTTATAGCTGATCTGCAGCCGGTCGAGGGTCTCATTATCCAGGTCAATCTGTTTTTGCGTTAGCAATACATCATAGAATGCCTTGCTTACATTAACGGTTATATCAATCTTACTACTGACCGTATTCTGGCGCACCTGTTTTCGGATATCGGTGGCGGTACGGCTGGCGAGGAGCACATCGCGGTTAAAAACGGTCTGCGTTAGCCCCAGATAGCCATAAGAACTATTGTTAACACCGAGCTTCACGGGGTTACCGCCGATGATGGTGGTCTGCACCTGGAAATTGTGCTGGATATTATAATTGAAATTGAGTTGCGGGTACCAGTCTGCCAGTTTGATGCGGATTTGGCGCTCTGTAATTTCTTCGTCCAGCAAAGCCTGCTGGATCAGGGGCTGGTGCCTGAGTGCATATTGTATACAGTTTTGCAGGGAGGCTGCGGCCAACAGGGAATCATTCGCCTGCGAAAACGAACGGGCTATAAACACCAGCAAAAAAACTAAGCTTAGGTATATTTTCATAACAATAATAAAAGTATTGACAAATACAGGAAGAACCTGCCTCAAGGGAAACGTATAGCAAGCGGCGAACGGGTAGATGGTTTAAAATGAACGGCAAAGCTACTGATAGCAAAATTAAAAATCAAACAGTTGTTTAAC
>CAXTMV010000090.1:0-2700 GCA_964245425.1 uncultured Flavihumibacter sp.
CAATTACCCAACCACTCGCTGTTGCAAAGCCCCTGCTCGCCCTTGCCCTCTCTATTATTATTACCCTCTTTTTTTCCGGCTGCTATGCCAGCGCTAAAGAAAAAGATATATCAGCGCTCCTGCGCGCCGCCACAGCCTTTGCCGGCGTGCTCACTTTATATATGATACCACCGGTGCACACTTATTTTTCACGGCCTTACAGAAAAAAAGCAACACAGGAAACAGCAGGTACCCGGTTGCACGCGGAGATACTTCCTGCATGATTATTTTGAGAACCATCTGAATTCATTTGTTATGACACACAAACAAGCATATATCTACACGTTTACGGTTTTTTTGCTGCTTTGCCTGCTATCCTATATGGCAATCGGCTAAACCCGTTCTCTATCATTGCAGGAGGCCCTGGGGCTTACCCTGGCCAATAACCGCGGTATAAAAATTGTTTCGCTGAACATCGATACATCGCAAAAGGCGCAGGTGGCAAAAGCCAGCTAATGCCGGTGGCGGGTAACTGAGTTATGATATTACATAGTACCGTTATGCGAAAGGGGTTGCCTCCAGGCTGGAACTGACCGATGCCGAACTGGCATTCACCACCCTGCAATCCAACTACCTGGAAGCAGTATACGATTTTCTGTCCGCGCAGATTGCGCTTGACCGGGCCGTGGGACGGTGGTCGTGGGTCGATGTCCTGCCACGCATTCATTATCGCGGAAATGGTCGCCCAGAGCTGGCAGCGTCAACAGCGGTTAGGATGTAATGTTTGTTGCAACTATTTCTTCCCTGCTTGCTCCGTGCGATGGTTTTTCAACTGTAATATGATCAGTGCAGTGCGGGATCGATGATCAGGATACCGAATTCCGGGTCCAGTTTTTTATACATAGCAACGGGCTCCACCGTCATCATTACTTCCAGCGTGGGCGATACAAACGCTTCCAGCAGGTGGCCGCCATGCACCATCCCATCTTCGGTGGCCAGGTTAATATGGCCATGCACAACGGGATTGTTATTATACACAGCAATATCGCCCACCAATGAAGTGATTTCTGCAAAGCCATTGATCTCATTTACCCTAAACATTTGCCTTGATTTATCGTACCACCCAAACCTGGCAGACTTAGCATCGCCAATGGCAGTAAAATGGGCACTGGTTACCTGGTATTTGATGGCAAACTCCTTCAGTCCTGATAATATTTCATCGCCGGCCGCAAAAATGATGGAATAGGTTTTGGTAGCACCGTTCTCACTGATCAGCTTCACTTTTACGCCCGGCGATCGGCCCGTGAGCGGCGGCTTGGTGGGTGAAACATATTCCTGTGCAACAGCTGCTGAACAAAAAAGCATGCAGCTGCAGAAAGCCATGGCCATTAGTTGTTTCGTTTTTTTCATGACTGCTGTATTATGTGTGCGGGAGCTAAATTACGCCGATGAAGCCATACCCGGAAATGAAGGAATGTAAGCCGGGATGGTTTCCTTAATTTTGATAAGGGGACACCGGCAAAACCAGCCTTTTAGCTGACTGCTTTGCCGTGTAATAAATGGGGATATGATAACCGATAACTATAACCGCGTTCATAATTACCTGCGTATTTCGCTGACAGATAATTGCAACCTGCGTTGCTTCTATTGTATGCCGGAAGAAGATTATGTGTTTACAGCAGCAAGCAAGCTGATGCAGCCGGATGAGATCTTTGCCCTGGCCAATATATTTGTGGCCAATGGCGTTACCAAAATAAGGTTAACCGGTGGTGAGCCCCTAGTACGCAAAGATGCCGGCAACATCATACAGGCACTTTCTGCATTACCCGTATCACTAACCCTTACCACCAATGCCACCCGTTTACATGAATTTGGTGATACCCTCTGGACCGCCGGCGTACGCTCCCTGAATATCAGCTTGGATACCCTGCAACCGGACAAGTTTCTGCTGCTGACCCGCCGCAACCAATTTGCATTGGTACGTGAGAATATAGGCCTCGCCATTAAGAAAGGATTTACCGTAAAGATCAACGCGGTTATCATGAAGGGGATCAACCACAAAGAGATCAATGACTTTGTGGCCTGGACAAAAGACAGCCCTGTTCACGTGCGCTTCATAGAATTCATGCCATTCAGCGGCAACCGCTGGGCGAGTGACAAAGTATTTACCTTGCAGGAGATACTGGAAGAGGTGCAGGAAAAACACAGCATCATTGCCCTGCAAAATGATCAGCATGATACCGCCAAAGCATTTAAAGTACCCGGTCATGCCGGCACCTTCGCTGTTATCAGCACTATGTCTGCGCCTTTTTGCAATGGTTGCAACCGTATGCGCCTGACAGCAGACGGAAAGATGAAAAATTGCCTTTTTTCAACTGAAGAAACAGATTTATTAACAGCCCTGCGGTCTGGCGAAGCTGTTTTGCCGCTGATCCTGCAGAGCATCGGGCAAAAAGCAAAAGAACTGGGTGGCCAGTTTACAACCGATTTTGAACACCTGCGGGCGGAAGATATCCATAACAGGAGTATGATAACCATTGGCGGATAACCAGGCCCTCACCGGCTCATTATAGCATTTCATGATTTCAGTAGCGGAAGCAAAAAAAATAATCCAGGATAACAGCATGGCATTGCCGCCGCGGCAATTGCCCCTGGCCGCCGCGGCAGGACTGGTGCTGGCAGCAGATGTTTTTGCTGCTGCTACCATTCCAGCCTTCCGGC
>CAXTMV010000090.1:2710-18988 GCA_964245425.1 uncultured Flavihumibacter sp.
ATGGACGGCTATGCTTTTTCATTTGAAAGCTGGAAACAACACACAAAATTAAAAATCAGTGTTACCATACCCGCCGGCAGCCATACCCAAACAAAACTGGAGCCCTTCCAGGCAGCCCGTATTTTTACCGGCGCGCCGGTGCCACCCGGTGCAGATACCGTTGTGATGCAGGAAAAAACAACGGTAGCCAACGGCGAGCTGATCATTGACGATACCCTGATAGCAGCCGGGGCCAATGTTCGTTCAGCCGGGGCCGAAATAAGAGCAGGGGAGCTGGCACTTTCGAAAAACGCCCTGCTAACGCCAGCGGCCATTGGTTTTTTGACGGCCATTGGTATTGTTTCTGTAATGGTATACCCATCGCCTGCTGTCAGCATCATTGTTACAGGCGATGAATTGCAACAGCCGGGCAAGCCCTTGCTCTATGGCCAGGTGTACGAATCCAATTCTATTGCATTAAAATCAGCCCTTCAGCAATTTCACATAAACGATATAAGCGTTTTCAGCGTGCAGGACAACCTGGCGCAACTGACGGATCTGTTGCGACAGGCCATCGCACAAAGCGATGTGGTTTTTTTAACCGGCGGCATTAGCGTAGGTGATTTTGATTTTGTGCTGCAGGCCAGCATCAATAACGGGGTACAGCAATTGTTTCATAAAATAAAGCAGCGGCCTGCCAAGCCATTGTATTTCGGAAAAAAGAAAAATACCTATATTTTTGGATTGCCGGGCAATCCGGCTTCGGGCTTAACCTCTTTTTACGAGTATGCGGCCCCGTTACTGGGCAGGCTGGTGAACCGTAATCTTGGCCTGCAGGTATTGATGGCGCCGCTGGAAGCCGGGTTTAAGAAACCAGCCGGGCTTACCCATTTTCTGAAAGGATGGTTTAATGGGCAAAGTGTTGCGGTGCTGGGTGCCCAGGAATCGTACCGGCTGAGTTCATTTGCAAAAGCAAATTGCCTGGTACAGGTGGCAGAAAACGTTACCACCTGCGCGGAGGGAGAATTGGTGGAAATACATTTATTACCAACCTGACCGATACATGGATAGCATGCTGTTGTTTTATATATTATTATTTGTGGTGGCATTTTTATATGCTTCTGTAGGACATGGCGGTGCCAGCGGATACCTGGCACTGATGGCCATTTTCAGTATTGCGCCCGAAATCATGAAGCCAACCGCGTTGCTGTTAAACCTGTTTGTCTCATTGACTTCCTTTATACAATTCTATCGCGGGCAACATTTTAAGTGGAAAATATTTTTGCCCTTCGCCATTGCATCTATACCAATGGCCTATCTTGGCGGCCGCATCACGCTGAACGGGCATATCTACAAAACCGTACTGGGCTTGTTTTTATTAATACCCATTGCGCGCTTTCTTTTTTTTGCAAACATCCCGGACGAAAAATTGAAGAAATCAAATATCGTGCTGTCGCTGTTTATTGGGGCGGCCATTGGTTTTCTGTCGGGTTTAATCGGCATCGGGGGCGGTATTATTTTATCACCGGTATTATTGCTGCTAAAATGGACCAACCAGAAGCAAACAGCGGCCATCAGTGCGCTTTTTATTTTTGTAAATTCTGTGGCCGGCCTTGTTGCACAATTGCAAAAAGGAATTCGGTTTAGTCATGATATGGTAGCGTATGTGGCCATTGCATTTATAGCCGGCCTGCTGGGTGCTTATTTTGGCTCTTTGAAGTTCAAACAAACCATTCTTAAATATGTACTGGCCAGTGTACTGATGCTGGCTGCATATAAATTGCTTTTTACGCAGGCATGATGCAAACAGGCGCAATGCTTCTGTTACTCAAAGGGAGAAATTAGATTAAACAATAGAAATAGGTAAAGATTTCTTTTAGCCCATGTTCCCACCAAGCGTGCACTGGTTACCGCTCCACAGCATTCGGATCTTAGAAGGCGAGTGTTTCCGGCAAATATTTTTTTACCAGTGATTCATAATAAGGCCGCAGCTCGGCCCAATTGGGCGGCGTGGGATTTTTTGAATACAGATCGTAGGGATTAAAAAGCTGCACCCATTTCAGCATAGCACGATCGTGATCATCCAGCAGATAGTCGTACTGGCCTTCCCGGTGCCAGGCATAAAAAGAATGGTAGCGCAGCATATACAAACCTTCTTCCGGAATGCGATCTTTCATTATCTGGTAAATATATTCATCGTGCCCCCATGACATATCTACGTTACGGAGGCCGCAGCCTTTTTCGTACACGCCGTATTGTGTCTGGTATACGGGGTGGGCATGGTCTGGATTATTTTTGAAGAATTCAGGATAAACTATTTTATCGGAGTAGGCACAGCCTACCGGGAAGGTATCGCCCACTACGGCCCATTGCGGCTCACCAAAAAGGCAAAGCACCTTGCCCATATCATGCATCAGGCCCACCAGTACCATCCAGTCGGGATGTCCGTCTCGGCGAATGGCTTCCGAGGTCTGCAACAGGTGCTGAAACTGGTCCAGGTCGGTATCGGGGTCAGAATCATCCACCAGCTGGTTTAAGAAATGAAAAGCATCCCATACCGGCATTTCTTTTTTATTAAACTGCAGGTAGGCGGCCCTTTTTTCTTTCACAAAATCAAAGGTCTGGTAAGTATGGTTCAGGCGGTAAAATTCTTTTACGGTATCTCTTTCCGGTGCTTCGTAGTTGCGGTAAGCAGCTGACTTTTTATCTGTTGCAATACTATCCGGGTCGGGGTACCGGCGCAACAAATCCTCTTCCCATTCATCAAGATTCTTAAGAGGGGCTGTTTCAATATTTATTGTATTCATATGGAATGCGTTTAATCTTTACCCAATCAAAGATAACATAATAAAATAATAGTTCATAGCCTGGCAAACCAGTTCGTGATTCGGAAGTTCATGGTTTGGCTGCGTGGCCAGTCGTACCAGGCGAAAGATGAATTTTCGAACTTTGAACTGGCGCTAATGATATTTTCGCTTAATTTTCAAGAAATTATAACTTATGCGGCAAGGACTGGTCTTTGTTATACTGATTTGTATGACGGTAGCCTGCAGCGCGCAGACTTATATCTCCTTGGCGCCCAGCCTTACCAATACGGCCGGAACCATTGCGGAGAAATCAAATATCGCCATTGAGCTGGGCCGCCAATGGGATGTATTCAGCCTCGGACTGGATGTGGGTAAAACAAGCATGGGCAAAGTAACGGGTCGCGATACGACCGCCTATCTTGAACTGCGCCCCAACCTGAACGTTTTTCAGCAAGGCAAATTCACCAACACTTTTACAGCGGGCATCGGCGTAATTTTTAATGCAAAGGAGAACCTGATGACAGAACTGACTTCCGGCATTGAATACGCCCAAAGCGATCAGCTGCACATCAATATTTTTTTCGGGCAGTATTTTTACAGTGGCCGCTATTCTGCCAGCGACGTTACTTTTTTCGGGATTTCCGGCATGTGGTATTTTTCAGCCGCACACCCTGCTTCGCTCCTGAAAAAAGCAGCTGCGGCCAGGTAGTTTTTTTGGCAGGCAATAAAAAAGGGAATGTAGAAACATTCCCCGTGTAGTTATGTCGCTTCACATACTACTGCTAAACTAACGGCTTCGTGTAATGCAACAATGATTTATTGAACAGTGATCGTGTTGATCTCTTTTATGGCAATCCGCTCCAGTTTGATCTGTTTTTTAATTTTATTGATACCGTCTGATACCACAATGGTGTACACCCCCGCGTCTGCAGCCGTAAAATTGTATTTCTTATCGAGCTGGTTAAGTTTTTTGCCGGTAAAGAAATTATCAACGGTGAATCCGTCGGGCCCATTGAGGGTAACAGACAGGTTTTTTTTGGCGGGGTTCTTAATGGTTAAAAAAACAACCTCGTTATTGACCATCTGGTTCAGTTCTACACTGAATGAGTTGTCGGCGGGCCTTGTATCAGTAACAAGCCAGTAAAAAGGTTTGGAATCGGCAGCTGATACAGCTGTTACAGAGAGAATAGTGATGGCCGCTGCGATGAGGGCGGGCTTTACAAATTGTTTCATGGTTCAGTTTTTTTAATTTTATATTTAAAATGGTCCTGTATTAACAGGGTGATGGTTTTCAATAAGGTATTGAATGCGGCATGTTGTTTTTCATGAATAAACAAATGCATTTCTTATCATGATAATAGCGCTCCTTTCTCGTATTACTCTTATCCGAATGCTGTGCCAGACCGAAAAGGCATTGTAAATCAATAAGGTTTCGGCGCCTTCAAAAAATAACTGTCCGGTTACGATGCAGCCTATGTGCGGTTTTGGGCTTTTTTGCCGCTGAACATGATAACCTTGATGGTTACACGACTATCAGTCAATCCCCAAACGTTAAGAGAAACCAAATGCGCTGTGTCTGCAACCGTTTGAAAAGTTGCTGAGATTATTTTCGCGGTCATGCATCAAAATGCGCAAGCCAGTAGGCGGCGGGTAAATAAAACCGGGTGGTTGCCAAGAATAAAATGACCGGTGAATGGTAAGATATAGAATCTAACGCCGATGAATAAACTTTATTTGAACCTGCTTTTGGCGAGTGCCTGATCACAGCGAAGCGGCTAATTGTTTACAAACAGGCGTATTGTCCACCGGGCAGCTTTATAGAGCTGTAGTTTAAAAGAATCTCCATTGGAAAGCTTGGCATACAGTATAACAGGGAAGGCGTCAATGTCGTAGGTGACGATTGTTTTAGTAGGGGTAATAACGTTCGACAACTGCCTGATGACAGTGCCGTCTGCGGCATTCAGATCGGCCAGGGTTAATACATTGCCGGAAGAATGCAGGTCGGTGGCGAAGCCTGCTGGTGAGCCCGAGGTGGTATGAATTTCGATGGCAATGGTGCGGCCGATTTCCGGGGTAGCAACGATCTCGGAACGATCGAATTTACTGCCGCCATCAAAATCATAGGTAATATATTTATTTCCCCTTAGTATATTGCCGCTCCAGTAACCATGTATAATGCTGTCGGATTGCCCGGCATGTGCGTAATGAAGTTCGCCCTTTCCTTCCTTGATCCCGTCCAGGAAATAACCCGCATACCAACTGCTATCGTTATAATGGTATACGCCATAGCCATCGGGTTTTCCCCTCTTAAAAGCGCCTTTGTACCGGTATGCGCCGCTGGCTTCCCCATATCCACTGGCGAGACCATTCCTGCAGTCGCCCTTGTACATTCCATCAATGCCGGCCACTGAGACACGGCAGGCGTTGGAGCTATCCTGGGCAGCCGCTTGCAGGGCGAAGAAAAGATGGGTGAAAAGGAGCAAATAAAATCGGGCAGTGTTCTTCATGCTGGCAAAAAATGCGAAACCAATACAATAGCAGCGCTGTTATATGGTAACGATGCAATACTGTCCAATATAAGTTTTTCCAGACGTTACAACTCGATAATGTGGAAATATTTCCCCTTAAAGTTGAATGAAAAGGCAATATAGGGTATAAAATTTATTCCTGGGGCTGTGCTAACCCTGAACCTTCGATAAAAGGCTGTCAAATCCGCTTTTTATGAACTGCTTGCTTTGGCATGTTTTTTCAATTGGTATAAGAAACCTAACTATAAGCACATGAAAAAACATTCCAGCATGCTCCCCGGCAGTCACGCAGTAAAGAAGGGCTATAATGAAATGAATCCTGGTCAGCCGGAAGGCGCTTTTCCGCCTTCCTCCGCCACGCAGCCGACCAATAAAAAGGCGACAAAATCAAACGCGGCCGATAAAAAAGCCAAGGAAGATCAATCCTGAGCTGTTAATAGCTGATGTACAGCTGCAGTGTTGGTATCAAACCCCGTTTAAAAAGGCAGCATGACAGACAAGCAAAAGAATTCCGGCAGAAGAGGATTGTATATTACCCTGGTGATAATATTGGGGCTGATCGCCGCGGGTATTATTGGCTGGAACCTGTACAAATACAAATTCATAAAAGGAAAGGTTAGTACGGCAGTATATGAGAAGACCAATGGGCTGTATACCATCCACTATGATAAAATGGAGCTGGATGAAGTAGGCGGTTACCTGCATGTTACCAATTTGAAAATAGTACCCGATACCGCCAAATTCAGGCAAATGGTATTGGACAAAAGTAACCCAGGTCTGTTGCTGGCGATTGAAGTTCCCGAGTTAAAGATCAGTGGCGTTAAAACACCCGAAGCCATGCTCGGGAAGAAGCTGAATGGCCGTAAACTGGAAATAGACAATGCCACAGTTGTTTTTTATTATGCAAAGGCGCATCCGGACAGCAGCCAGGGCGCTGTAAAGGGCGCCATTTACCAGCAATTGCTGGGCAGCCTCAAAGAAATTCAGGCTGATTCGGTAACAATATCAAATATTTCACTTACGTTTATTGATATCCGTAATAACCGGAAAACGATCGAAGCGTCCCACATTTCGGTACAGTTGCGGGATGTGCTGATCGACAGTCTCCACAGCAACGATGCGGATCGTTTTTTCTTTGCCAGGCATTTGCAGGTAGACGCACAAAAAGCCATCCTCAAAAACAGAGCAGGTACCTATTTCTATTTATTCGATAATATTCAATTTAATAAAGACGAAGAAAAACTGTCTGTTGCATCGATGCAGATTGAACCGCAGTTAAGTGAAGAAAAGTTTGCTGCTTTTGCAAAGCTGCAGACCGATCGGTTCAACATCACATGTAAGCATATCTCGCTCAGGCATATTGACCTGGCCAGGCTGATGCAGGCCGATGTAATAGCAGACAGCCTGCTAATACAGGAAGGGATTGTAAAGGTTTTCCGCGATCGCAATTACCCGAGCGACAAATTAAGCCGCGTGGGACAATACCCGCAACAGCTGCTACTGCGAATGCCCATCAATGTATCAATTAAGAAAATGCTGGTAGGCAATGCTTTTATTGAATACAAGGAAAAAAATCCGAAATCAGATTTCAACGGCAGGGTACAGTTTGTGCACGCCAACGCGGTCATCTCCAATATCAGCAATGAAGAAGCAAGAATACAAAAAGACAATCATTGCCGCGTTAGCTTTAACGCCCGCTTCCTGGATATTGCACCGGCACATGTAAACCTGGACCTGTTGCTGGGCGATCGAAACGGAAAATTCATGTACAATGGTACCGTTGAAGGGTTCGACGCCGGCAAGCTGAATGTGCTCATACAGCCAATGGGCCTGGCACAGGTAGAAAAAGGAACGGTAAATAAGCTGAACTTTAGCTTTACCGGCCAGAACAACAGGAGTGATGGAACCGTTGTGCTGCTTTACAATGATTTGAAGCTTACCTTATTAAAAAAAGACAGCAGCGAAGATGCGCTGAAGAAGAAAAAGCTGGCCAGTTTTGTGGCCAATATCATTATAAAGAATGCTAACCCATTACGAAAAAAACCAGTGCGGGTAGCCAACGTGCATTTTATGCGCGATACCAGTCGCTCCTTCTTCAACCTGATGTGGAAATCATTGTATGCAGGCATCAAGCAAACAGCCGGTATGTAAACTGTTTGCAGGGTACAGCTTTAGAAAGGATAACCAATGGCAATATTCAGCAGCAGGTTATTGCTTCGCCAGCTGCCATTGCCGAAATCTATCTGGTTGATCACCCAGCGCTGGCCTTCTGGTAAATAAGGTTTGCGAAGCGGAAAAGCCAGGTCAAGCCGCAATACGAGGAAGGTTACATCGGCCCGCAGGCCCACACCGGCGCCCACCGCCAGCTGGTTTAAAAAACCGGGCGTAAATTCTGCACCAGGCCTTAAAGGATCTTTGTTGTACAGCCAGATATTGCCGGCATCTACAAATACGGCACCGTTTATAACGCTGAAGAGTTTGGCGCGGTACTCGGTATTCATTTCAAGTTTGATATCGCCGGACTCGTCGGGAAAAAATTTGGTAATGCTATCCTGCGTAGCCAGGTAAGTGCCCGGCCCCAGCGAGCGGCTTCGGAATGCACGAATGCTGTTACTGCCGCCTACAAAGAATTGTTTAATATAGGGCAGTGATGATGAATTGCCGTAGGGATAACCCACACCCAGCAGCAGGCGGTTGGCCCAAACACTGTTCCTGCCTGTTTTTCCATAATAGCGGACATCTATATCCGCTCTTAGGTATTGAGAAAAATCTGCATTGAATATACTGACCGTCTTACCGTTTTTTACGTCGGCACCACTTAGGATGCCGGCGATATTACCCGACAAATCGATATTTCCATTAAAATAGATGCCCTTTGGCTGGGCGCTTCCATTTTGCGGGTTATAGGTATAACTATAGGTAGAGCCAAGGATAAATTGTTTATCGATGGCTTTTTGCAAGGTTGGGTTGGTGTCGATGGCGGCCTTGTAAATGGGCGTTACGTTAATCGGTTGCACATAATTAATACTGATGGGGTTGAAGCTGTTTTCCGTACTGGGTATCCGTTTCCAGGTATACCCGTAGGCAGCCCTGAAAGAATTGAGGGAATACAATTTTTCCTTGTTCAGCAAATCGTACGCCAGCAGGATATTGGTTTGGGGCACAAAGCCGCCCTTTGTGTTCAGTGTGAAGAAAGGCACAACAAATCTTGGAATGGCCAGTTTGGTTTCAAGGCCTGCACGGAAGGTATTGTAACCTGCCAATTGTCCACCATACTGTACTTCAAAGCCGCCCGATGCGGTAACGGATAACAATTCGCCGCCCCTGAAAGTATTCTTGTTGCGCCAGCTGACGCTCAAATTAGAGCCGGTAAGGTTATTTGATTTAGTGCTGCCGTTCAATTCAAGTTTGATCGATTTCTTTGGCAGGGGCGTCAGGTAATAATAGGTATTCAGTTTGGGCGTGTCTTGCTGCGGCGCAATCTCAAAACGATTTTTTACAAACTTGAACAGGCCAAGCGTGATCAGCCGGTTCAGGGTAAGGTTATGATTCGACAGTTTATAGATGTCGCCGGGGCTGAACAGCATCATCTGTTCAAACATCTTTGGTTTGTACAGGTGTTGTTTGTCTACAATGGAATAGCCCTTGTACAATACCGCAGACCGCCGCACGGTATCTGAAGAAGCAGTGCCCAGCCGGTAATTGGAAAAGATGAAAATATTATTTATCTCGTAGATCTTTTTTGACACCGCGGGCGTGGTGGGCTTTGTATTTACATACAGGTTCACTTCATGATTGCCAATACTTGAATCGGTGGTTATATAAATAAAATCAGGATTGAAGTAAAAGAAGCCCCTTTCTTTCAGGAACGCATCTATACGGTTTCTTTCTGCCTGCATTACGTCCAGGTCGTAAGGCTTGCCGGGCTGTAGAAAAGAATTGTTGGCAGAGAGCGCAATATTCCTAGGTAGCTGGCTGCTGTCTTTATCAAAACTGACCTGCTTAATGTGGTACTGGTAGCCGGTCTGCACCTGGTAAACAGCGGTTGCGCTTCTTTTTTTAACCAAGGTATCGGCTGTT
Source organism: uncultured Flavihumibacter sp. (assembly GCA_964245425.1). GTDB lineage: Bacteria > Bacteroidota > Bacteroidia > Chitinophagales > Chitinophagaceae > JACMLD01. The sequence goes on from CAXTMV010000090.1 coordinate 12,105, forward strand.
GTGGCTGCCTGGAAAAACCCCTGGTTTTGTACATTGGCCTCCAGGATTTTTGCATTGCGGTCAAGGTTTACATCGCTGAGCAATACGGGTGGTTCACCAATTTTATATTTCAGCTTACCCCTTAAAGAGGTCGGTTTCTTTGGGTGGCCGGCAATATTGTATATCCACAACTTTACACGAAGGCCCAGGATGCTTTTATTGGGCAGGGGCCGGGTAAGGCTGCCAAGATCGCTTGCCAGGGTGCTGGCTTTTTTGTTTGTCTTACCGGTGGTAGCTACTTTCACTTTTGCGCCGGTATACAGGGTTTCACCCGCGGGCAGGTATTTTGTATTGCTGCAGCCGCAGGCAAAAAAAATAGTAACCGTTAAAAAGGGTAAAAATCTGCTGCTCATGGGTTGCTGCTGGTTTTGGGATCTTCTTTGTCGGCTGCTTCTTTTTGTTTCTGCGCTTTCCGTTGTGCCTTTAACCGGTTTTTCTGTTTCTGCGTCTGGAAGATTTCCTTAAAATGATTATAGTCTACCGTTATAATAAATCCGAGGCCGGTTTCAATCACGTAGCCTTCCAGTATGCCCTGGTAATCATTTCTGCGGTAAGCCCTCAGCAGGTAACGGCCGTCTTTGCTTAACTGGTAGTCCAGCGCCACATTGCCCGCAATATTGCTTGATTGCTGCGGACTGTTTTGCGCGCCTTCCAGTTCAAAATTACTACCAACGGTTACGGTTAACCGATCGTTCAGTAATTTTTTAGAAAGCGCCACATTTAAGTCTGTTCGCTCCTGCCGGTCGCCGGTAGAATAGTCGTCTTGCGACACCACGTCAAAATTGAGGTTTACGCCTTTTACCAGGCTTTCAGCCAGCCTGTTCAGCTGCTCGGTTAAGAGCTTGCTCACGCTTTCGCGGGCAATGGATTCCGGGGAGGCCCCGGGTCCGCTGCTTTCAAAAGGATTTTCCTGCACAAAACGTCCCAGCAACAGAAGGGCAAATACCTGTTTGTTCAATTCGGATGGTTCTTTTCTTACCTCCGTCAGTTTCTCGTTTACCAGGTCTACAATGCTTTTATCTACATTGTAATTTTTAGTGTCGGGTAACAGGATGTCAAAAGAAATAATTGGTTTCAGCAACTGTCCCTGCATTTTAAGGTCTACTTCAAAAGGTAATTTTTGCAGGTAGGTATTTCGGATGCTGGCTGCAGAACCTTCCAGTTGGTCTTTTACGAGGTCTAATGGATTCGTATTGGCAATGTAAACGGCGGTAATGTCAACATCTGCATCGGTGGGGTCTCCTTTAAAAACCAGCTTGCTGCCTTTCTGGATGGCAAATTTTCTTTTCAGCAAATTAAAGGTGAGATCATACGATCCGTTTTCGATCTCATAACTGCCCGTTAGGCTTATCTTTCCGCCGGGGTCGATGCCGGCGCTCAGCGATGCTTCGCCGCGTACGCTCAGGAAATCGCCGTTGCCTTCATCCACAATAATATTTAATTCGGCCTCTTTTTTTATTTCGATGTTTACGGAAACGTCCATGCCTACGGCGGAAGTCTGGTTAAGGGTATCGATCGCTTTTTCAAAGACAAAATCAGTAGGCGGCGCATTCATGTTCACGAACTTTACAATGCCTTCTCGTTCTTCAATACCAGGTTCTTTTTGCGGCAGCACCAGGAAGAGTTTGGTTTTGTCGTTGATGGTCAGGCTGCCATCTATTACAGGTGCTTTCTCCGTTCCTTTTATGCCCAGGTTGGTGGTAAAGTATAACTGGCCATAGTACAACTGGTTTTTCTTTTTCTCTGCATTCAATGCATGAAAATTTGTTGCTTTCAGGGCCAGGTCCAGGTTGTAATGCTGATAATCAGACGTGCGGGTCCATCCGTCTAAAACGGCTTTATTGCCGGCTGAATCTGCAATGGTGAAAGTATCAAAATGAATTCCTTCTTTATTGAAGGCAATTTTTTCCTGGTCGATGCTGAAATAACTGCCCAGCATGGTCATGTTGAACCGGGTCTTATTAAAGTTGATATCGCCGTCTACCTGCGGTTTGTCAAGGGTACCGGTAATGGCCAGCTTGCCGTTTACCTGGCCCGATGCATCGGTAATGGCTTTATTGGTAGCGCCTTCCAGGGTGTGCAGGTTCAGTTGCCGGATGTCGGCCGTGAGCTGAAAATCGCTGTTATTGTCGGGCTTTACATTGTAATTGCCGGTAAGGCTGACGTCGTTGCCGTGGCCGGATAGCTTTACATCGGCGGCAAAAACATTCGCCTGTGCATTATTCACTTTCAGGTTCAGATCACCCAGGGTATCAGCATACATGGCCAGGTTGCTAACCGTTAGATCAGTGGTAAAGGTTGGTTGCGTCATTACATCGCTCAGTTCTGCTTTGCCGCCCAGGGTGCCATCTACAAAAAGGGTGTCTGGCCTTACAAAGGCAGACAGGGTAGAAAGCCGGAAGTCTTTAAAACTGATATCGATGGGTGCATCCGGCGCAGGGGAACTGCTGTTAATGGTAAGCAGTTGGTTGCCCTTGCCCAATTCAAATTTGCTGATGTTAATGCCATTGCCATCATAGGCAATGGTATTGTCGGTATTAACGGTCCATTTTTCATAATTCAGCAGCAGGCTGTCTGGTTTCAGCGAGAGATCATATTCTCCTTTCCTGGGTTGTTGCAGCAGTCCGGCTATACGGTATTTGTTTTTGGCGGACTTGTCTTTGTTCAGCAAAGAGAAATCGATCCGGTTGTTATCGATGGTAGCGGCGAGGCCGGTACTGTACACATTAAAGCTGGCGCCACTTTGGATATGCGCAACAGAGGCATTCACAAACAGTTTATCCTGCCGCGTAATGGCCGCCAGCTGCAGGTCGGTAATTTTATTGGTGCCGTTGATGACCAGTGGCGCCAGGAGTGTTGCCTGCCATCCATTATCGTTGCTGAAATGGCTTTGGAGGGTAATGGGTTTCAGGCTGTCGAGCTGCGGCACCAGGGCTTTTAACAGGGGAGCATCTATTACTTCGCCGGTGATGGTAAAATTATAAGGATCTGTTTTAACGATATTGCTGTCTGCCACAGTTGAAAAGTAAGGCTCCATGGCCTGTTGAAAAACACTACCCATCTGCGTTAGCTTGTACCGGCCATTCAGCTGTAGTTGTATGATGTCACTGCCCAGGTGAACAAACTGGCCGCTGTCTGTGCTGCCGGCTGTCAGCTGTATTGTGTCCATGGGTATCCGCAGTTTGCTTCTGATAAGCAATGATTTTGTGAGCAGTAAATTACCTTCCAGGCTGTCTGGATTTGTAGAAGGGAAATCCGCTGCCAGGTTGCCTTTGTAAAAAAGGGTATCCGTGGTCAGGTGCAGCGGCAGCGTAAGAAAGGTGTCTATCTGCATATTCAGTTTCATGGCAGGATAGCGGGTAGCAAAGCTGCCGTTGGCATTTAGCGCAAAAGAAATATTGGGGTCGCGCAGGGCTGCTGTGGCGGTTAATTGTCGCCGGGCAATACTGGCATCTAAGCGGAAGTTGCGGTAAGGATACTGCTTATACACCGCGCTTTGTACCAGGCCTTGCAAACGGGCATCGGCAGATTGCGGGTCGTACCCCCTTCCTTTAGCGGTAAAACGGGCCGTCACCGGGCCCAGGGTTGTATCATTCAGCAGTGTACGGAGGTTTACCTTATCCAATACAATGGTGAGATCGTACAACGCATTTCGCTTATCCTTGAATGCAGAGGCTTTGCCTTTTACGGTAATATTGCCTGCCGTGGAGTGCAACACCAGGTTGCTGTTGATATCATCCATGCCACCATCGAAGCTGCCCGTTAGCGTTAGATCCGCTGGTAAGGAAATATTGGCGGGCAGTGTTTTGGGTGGTAACAATGCCAGCAGATCTTTGCGGGTGGTATGTATTTTTTTGATGGAGAGATCTGCCTGAAATTTTTTGGGGTCGGTTGCATTGCGGATGGTGCCGGACAATTCTGCACTGGTGCCGCCCATACCACTGAATTGAAATGCCGGTACAGAGAGTTTGGCCAAACTGCCGGTCATGCGTGTATTGATGTGCAGCACGGTCGCACTGTTTTTAAAAATGGGCTGGGTTTTCAGCGACGGCATGAAAGCGAGTATGTCTTTCAGTTGTATACTCGTATTGCGAAGGTCTGCATCAATGGTCATCTTTGATGGATCTTTCTGAATGGCCTCAATAGAAGGGTACCTGATGGAAAGAGAACGCTGGATGGAAGAGCCCGGCGTCTGGATGCTGAGGTTTTTCAGGTAGGCCTGGTTGAAAGCGTATAAAAAATCGGTGCTGAAAGCATTCAGTACAAAACCGCTCTGTTCCTGCAGACTGCCTTTTGTAACTTTGCCGGCAATGGAATCTTTGCTGTACAGGAGGTTGGCCATTTCAATGCTCAGCCCGGTCAGTTTCAGGTGAGAAAAATCCATGCCGCTGGCCTGCCGTGGCTTGCTCTCATCATCGTACTGGATATTATTATTTAGGAAAGAAGTCTTGGCTATCTGCAGGCGCCAGCCTGCATCAGCTGAATCCGCTACCACGGCTACCTTTTTATTTACGATGCTGGCAGTGGCGGGCTTGCCAATCTTTACCGCGGCGGTTGTTTTGTTCAACTGTATTTCATCCACCACCACCAGCTGTTTGGCCATATCGAATGTCTGTACGTTGCCGGTTAATTCACCCAGTTGTACATTGCTGTATAAAGCGGATACATTGTTCCGGTAGTCGATGGCAATATCAGACAACTGTATTTTTTTGAGAGATAACTGAAGGGCTGCCGTACTGCCTGTTTGTAAAGCGGCCGTATCGGTTACCGGTACCTGCAGGGGTTTGTTTTGGTATATCCTGCCTCTTATGCCCTTAAGTTCAACCAGGGGGATGCCGAATTGCATATGAGTAAGATCCAGTTTATCGAATTTGGTCTGGCTGTGCTCAATCCACACTTCCATATCGCTGCCGGTTACCACATCGTTGTACACAAGCCTTATGTTATTCAATAGCAGATCGTCCAGCGATATTTTCATAGCAGCCGTATCCTTTTTCTCCGGTTGGCTGGTTTCTTTACCAGCAAAAGCATCTGCTATAAACTGGAAGTTGAAACTGGTATCCGGCAACTGCCTTTTTATTTTTGCGGTGATGCCTGTCAGCTCAATTTTATTAACGGCAATGTCACTGTGGAGTAATTTCCACATATCGATATTGACTTTTAGTGACTTGCCCGACAGCAAAGTGTCTTTGTGCAAATCTTCGATGTAGATATTGCCTAACTCTACGGTTTGTGGAAAACCGATATAGAGCTTACCGATGACCACCTTGGTCTTCAGTTTGGCAGCAAGATAAGACTGGGCTTTTTTGCGTACGATATTCTGGACATAGGGTGTTTGTACCAGCACAATCACCAGTACTAAGAGTATGCAGATACTTAACAGGATCCAAAGAAAAAGCCTTCCTGCTCTCCTGTAAATACTTTTGCGGGGATGAATAACTGGTTCTTTTGCGGTCATACAAGGCTTAACTTGTTACATGTAATTGGGCAGTAGCACAATATAAAGCAAAAGCCAGTCCATAAATGGGAGAATGAACGCTAAAAAATGCCTATTTTAAAAGATTGCTAAAAGGATTGTTTAAGGATTTTCATCAATACCCTTTCTTCTCCCGTAAGACCGGTATTGTTATCGGGTTCTTCCAGCTTGTCGAGTTCTTTCAGGTAGGCACTGAGGTTATTTTCTTCGTACAGTTTTATCAGGGCCGGGTGCACATAATATTTTTTACAAACCGTCCGGGTATTGCCCAGTTTCTTGCTGACGGCATCCAGTGCTGCCACGATATTCTTTTTGTTTTCTGTAACGGTAAGGGCTTCGCCCAGCGACCGGAAAGCCTGCAGCGCATGCACAGAACCTGCCCAGGTTCTGAAATCTTTGGCACTGTAATCTGCGCCGGCAGCAGCATGAATATACTGGTTGACCATGCCGGAATCTATCGGTTTACGGTTTCCATCATCTCCGTAATACTGAAACAGTTCTTTGCCTGGTATATCGCGGCATTCTTTTACCATGCGGGCCAGTCTTTTATTTTTTAGGCTGATATGGTGTTCAATGCCTTTCTTTCCTATAAAAGTAAACAGCATCTTATCGCCGGTGATGGCTACATGCTTGTCTTTTAAAGTGGTCAGGCCATAAGAGCCGTTTGATTTTTCGTATTCATTGCTGCCCACGCGTATATAAGTCCGCTCCATCAGGCTGATTACAGTAGCCAGTACTTTTTGCTGGCTGAGATCTTTTGCGGAGAGATCTTTTTCCAGCTGTAGTCGAAGTTGCGGTAATACTTTACCAAATTCGTACAGGCGATGAAATTTCGTTTCGTTCCGTAATTTATTCCACAGTTCGTGGTAGCGATATTGCTTTCTTTTGCGGACGTCAAGGCCGGTGGCTTGTATATGACCATTTTCAATGGGGCAAATCCAAACATCCATCCAGGCGGGCGGTATCACCAGTTTGCGGATACGGGTAATCTGTTTCTCCGCTTTTACCGGTTTGTTTTGGAGATAATAAGCAAAGCCCTTTCCTTTTTTAATGCGCTGAATGCCCGGCGCACTGTCTTTTACATAGAGCAGGTGTGCAGCAATGGCTGCTTCTTCATAATCCTTATCTACCTTCAAAAAATCTTTGTGCTTCAATGGCAATGCAGGGGCGCCCATACTTCTTCTTTAGCAGAAACCATTGAAAATACAATGCCAGAAAAAGTTGCCGGGTGTAAATGGGCGTGGCTAAGAGAACAAAGCGAAAAAAAGTTTTCAGCAGGCATCCTCCATCAGTTACTGCTGCTCCCGTATACATCTGCTAAAACGTTTATCTCCGTGGCGTTCAGGGTGCGCACGCCGTTGTCTATAAC
>CAXTMV010000091.1:0-16315 GCA_964245425.1 uncultured Flavihumibacter sp.
GATATATGCTATCAGTCCCTATCAGGGGGTTAGGGGATTAAAGAATACCCATGTCTCCCCTTTTTTTGTGCCTTCAATACCCTGCTGGTACTTTTGCATCAGCTGGTTCCATTCGTTCATACGCGGATTGCCGGCCGTGGTTTTAGGGTTTAGGTCGTCCAGTCTTTGTCCTTTCGGGATGCTGATCACCAGCATCAGCTGCCGCCCGTTTTTATAGGCCAGCAGCCGTTGAAAACCAGCCTGGCAAAACCCGTTGCTCACTTCGGGCCATTGCTGAAACTGGTTTGCGTGGTAAGCGAAGTACTCTTTTTGCAAGCCAGGGTCGGCCACCAGGCTGGCGCTAAGAATCGTATGTTCCCATTCAGCAGCGTTGGTAGTATCAGCACAATGGCTGCGGTTAAATTCATAGTAGATGTTATCGTATGTTTTTATTTGGAGCAACGGAAAAGTTTCCTTCATTTTTTTCAGCAGCGTGTACGCATCGGCGATCCGATCAAAAATGACATAGTGCTCCTGCCATTGGTACAATGAAGCAGCGCTGATATGGTAATGGGCCAGCCAGTTAACCAGTTGCTGTTTATCCAGGGCATGGTTGCGGTCTGCCGTTAACTCTATGATAACCGGTTGTTCTTTGTTGATGGCAATTGTTTTGTCAATGGCTTCTTCCTGCGCCAGGTATTGATGGGCTGCATCCAGTCCGGCGGTTTGTTTTACCTGCAGACCTGCCTGTGGTCCGTTGTTTGTCCAGCTATTACCCGGCCCGTTGGCATTTTGCAGAAATTTCTCAGAAGGGCACCAATTGTTTGTAAGGGTTATGCCGGAAGATCCTTCATCCGTATACAGGTAGAACCAATGGTTGGGCAGATGAGCGTACTGCGCCACATAAATGCTATCGATGCAATTACTGCTGATAATGGTACCGGGTTGTGCGCTCAGCGTATAAACACCGGCGCAATCATAATTGTGTTTGCCGTAATGATGAATGTAGTTGAAGCGAACTTCATTATTCTGCATGGCATTGACGGTTTTCGTCCAGCCCCAGCCCAGGCTGATACCTGTATAAGACAGGTTACTGATTTCGTTGTGTATGATATGGATATCCTGTACATAGCCCGCGCCGATGCCCACACAACCCCAGTCTTCATTGGTAGCATCTGTTACCAGGTTATTGCTGATGGTTAGGTTACGGCAGATCGCCAGTTTGTCCGTTGGGTTATAAGGGAGGTGCACTTCCACGGCTTCGTCTGAGAATACACCTGCGAGCAGGGCCGAACCCCCGATATCCTTAAACAGGTTTCCCTGTACCATATTGTTGTGTGTGTATTTCGCGTAATCGAGACCGGTAGCTGCCAGGTGTTCGAAGCGGCAATCATAAAAACCGGTATTGTCTGCATACGAAACCGATACGGCGGCAGAAGGCCGGCCTACCCAGGCCTGGTTCTCCAGCGTTTTTTTATCTGCCGTACCGGGCTGTTGCAACTTGTAGGCATCCAGCATGTACATTCCTGCCTGGTGCGGTACAGCGCCATATAAAGAGGGGCGCAGCCAACCGGTATGCGCAAAAGAAATCCCCTTAAAAAAAACATGGCCGATTGGCTTTTCGGCTGTACCCTGCATGGTAACCAGGGTTTCGATTGCGGGAGCCATCACCACAGCTTTCCGCATATCTTCCCGGCGTCGGGGCCAGTAATAAAGTGTACGATTTTCCGCGTCCAGGTACCATTCGCCGGGCTCATCTAAAAAATGAATATGATTGGTTAAATAAAAGGCCGAATTACCGGTCTCGGAAGATATCCAGGGCGCCGGCCAGGGATGCTGGCTTTGGATGCTGGTTTCCGGCTCTTTAAAATATAATTTGGCACTGTCTCCCTGCTGCACTGTTTTTTCTATCCTGAGTATGGCAATCGCCCACCATTGATGGATAAACATTTCCATTCCATTTATATCTTTTGGCAAGGAATGCCTAAGCGGTATCCAGCAGCTCTGTTCTTTATCATTCCAGCTAAGAATGCGATCCATGACTGCGCCGGGTGTTGATTTTGCACGAGTGGCTTTTACATTATCTATCCATAATTGCCGGAATGCAGGCAATACCCCATCGGCCGGTAGTTCAGCCATCCATAGTTGTCCGTTTGTACTGGCCGGAAGACCGGGTATTTTTTTTTGTAGTTTATGCCAGCCGGTGATCCGGTAACCACCACTTAATACAGGTTGCTGGCCGGGAGCGGCTTCTATCCAGGTAGGACTGGTTTCTGTACCTGCATCTTCTGGCCGGATAAACAGGGGTTCGTATAGCTGGTACAGCCCAGCGCCGACAATGATATGAATCCCGCCGGTCATTTCGGCGTCCTGCAGTCTTCTCCATTCTCTTGCCTTCCGCAATGCCGCGGCTACAGATGCCAGGGGGCTTTCTTTGGTACCTGTGTTTTGATCTGATCCGTTTACGGCAACATAGATATCACCTGCATTGACTGAACCGGCAGTCAATGCCATAAAAAGTATAAAAATGGCAGGCAAGCGTTTCATCCAATAATACCTTTTGGTAACAGTTACTTAAGTTACTAAATGTAGCGATGGCGGAAGCCCGGAAAAAGGTTAGTATTTACTTTTTTGATGGAAAATATTACTATTTGCTTAAAAATTATTTTGAGGAATGAACTTAAATCATGGTTGTCCGGATAAAAATATTTTTTTAATAACAGGCATTTGCAGCAAGGGCTTTCAGGGATGCTCAAATGCCGGGACCTCGTTGTAGAAAAATCGGCATCAGCGTACTTGTAGATGCCTCGCTTTTTGATTTGCTTTATAAAACAGGTTTGTTAGCCGCGGCAAGTTCGTCACCTGCTGTTTTCCCGTAGCGATATCAGTCGATTCCCTTCAAGAATTTTGCAGATTTTGTTTTCTGAAATGTTCAACCAGCGCGGAGAAATCCTGCTCATTGCAGGTAAACCCTAACTGGTTGGCAATGTCGAAATAGGCCACATAACCGGTTTTAAATCCAATCACAAAAAGAAACTTTTTTGCCCTGTAAACAATAAAAGTATTTTCAATTTCTTTCCACTGAAAAGTTTCTCCTGTAACTGTAATTTGCTGTGCCGTTAAAATGATGGGCAGTGTGAGTTTTTTGAGTGTAAGGTTCTTGTAACCGATGATTACCGGCAACAGGATTACAGCCATTTCAAATAAAACAGCTGCCCAATTTGTATTTTTACTGAAAAGCTCCCGTATTATAAAATAGCCAAAGAGGCTCACTACCAGAGCATCTAAAACAATCCACAAAATCAGGTCAAGCTTTAGATTCCTTTTAATTTCTACCCTTTCTCCGGGTGGTGCTACAGGGTTGCTGAGCGCTGCAGCCGCTTCCGCTGTTGTACGAACATACGATCGGCTGTTCAACCATGCCATCTGATCACGCTTGTCAGCGCCTTCAATTTCGTTTATCTGATTTATCAATTCTTCTGTAGATACACTTCCCATCTGCGAATTTTATATAGATGTATTTGCTTTACCAGGGTTGCCCCCCTGGCTGTCAATAATCAACACCCCGGGATCGAAGAATTATCTATTGAAAGATCTTCTTCATGTAAGCCGTATTGGCCCCGTAATTCCCTTTTACATCTGTTGGTTTGCTGGCATCACGGCTGCGCTCTATGACCAGCCAACCCGCCCATTTCATTTTATCGAGCGTTTGCTTTACCTGTTGCATATTTATCTGGGGATCATTCTGCAGCCATACGCTGTCTTTATTGCTGGCATGTATCATGGCGATATTATTCTTTCCAAGTATCTTCAATTCACTGATTAGATCTCTTCCTTCCTTTAACGGGTTAGAAAAATTGAAATAAATTTTGATGGCGGGCGAGTTGATCTCCTTCAGGAGTGCCCGTTCTTCTGTTGCATTCAAAGCCGTTTCTATGGCAATGACCACACCCGCTGCTTCCGCCATCTTACCGGCGATTTTTAAACGGGCCACTACCGAATCGCGTGTCTCCGGGTTCTTTTTGAGATCACATTGCACACCCAGCGGCAGGAAGGCCGTTTTGATGTTCATGGCTGTCATGCTGGCAATACAATCGCGGATCGACTCAATATAGGCTGCTCTTCCGCAAAATGATTGGGCATAGTAACCCGTCATGGCCAGCGAACTGATTTCAATACCGAGCGTCTTTGCCTTGTCGAGGAATTGCTGACGTATACTATCTGTCAGCAACTGGTTATCAAAAGTAGTACGCGCGCCCAGGCCGCCCATATCAACTTCAATACCATCGGCCCCCAGCTCCCTGGCCAGCGACAAAGCCCCCAGCTTTTGCCGTTTCAGCAACATTAGATCAATCAACCCGATTTTATACCGATGGGAAGCTTGCGCGCAGCAGGTAAGCGGCAGCAAAAAAACCAGAACAGTTAAGGCAGTAATTATCTTATTGTACATAGTCGGGATGCCATGTTTTCCACCGCATTTCCAATTGTGTAAATCCTTTTATTGCATTGGGCGGCAGGCGTTCGCCCTTATCGCCAAAAACATAGAGCAATTCTTCTTTTTCTATATGGATGCCTGATTCGTCGATCCTGCCGCCGGCATCTTCAATCGCTTTGATATCGAGGTGCAGCTGTTTTGCCATAAATTGATATACTGCGGTTCGCTTGCTGATACCGAAATCGTGTGTCTCAGCTGGCAGGTGCAGGTTTTGTATATTTTCTTTTTTTCCATACCAGTTGTACATTTTTTGCAGGTACAAAAAATCATGCTCCGGCATATGGTCGGTCCAGTCGCCTCCGTCGCTCACCACCAATTGCGGACGCGGTGCCGCCATGGCCGCCATTTCAATATTGTCTGTGCGGCCGGCGCAATCGTGCACGGGCATGCCGCTTTCGCAGGGGCAGCCACCGTAGAAATAAGAAGAAAGTGATACTACCGGGGCCGACACCTTAATGCGGTTATCCAATGCCGTTATCAGCACGGTATGGCTGCCGCCCCCCGACCCGCCAGTGATGGCTACCCTGGACGTATCAGCCTCTTTTAATGACAACAGGTAATCAAGTATGCGTTCACTGCCCAGCACCTGCAGGGTCATGGCCAGGCTTCTGCGGTGGTCTTCGCTTTTAAATTGCAGCAAAGATTCTCCCCAGGCAAACAGATCATAGCTGAATGCCATGGCGCCCATTTTTGCCAGTGCGGCGCAACGGTACTGGCAATCGGGCCGGTAGCGCTGCTTTTCCCAATGCCCGTCGGGATTCAGTATCACCGGTATCTGCCCCTTGTATTTCGCTGGCTTGTATAATGAACCATTTATCCATAATCCATCCAGTATTTCGATGGCGATGTTTTGTACCGTATAACCATTGTATTTTCTGATCGGCGTAGTAATGGGGGCAGTGCCCGGCGAGGGCGGCAAAACAGCCAGCTGGAGCGCCTCCCAGATACAAGGCCGCAGGATGGCTTTTCTTTTTTCCCAATTATCTACATTTTTGTATTGGGCAGCAATCCGGTCCAGCTCTGCCCAGCCTTCTTCCACCGTCCAGCGATAGTATTCATAGTAACCGAGTTTATACTGTTTATCCTTTTCTTTTTTTGCCTTCATATCCAGCGGTGCCAGCACATTATCCAGCGTAGTCTCCACATCGCTGCGGTAACGCCAGGTGGCATAATTCACTACCTTGTTGTTTACCATAGAATCGGCATACCTTATTTTTATGCCATACCGGTTTTCAATAGCTGCCAGCACGTCTTTCAGCGGCTGCCGGTAAGCCCCGTCAGTATTGTACTGTGCCCGCCCTGCAAAGGGCATCGCAACAACCAATAAAAAAACAAATGATTTAAACATCGTATTATTTTAAACTTACAATCCACCTAAGGCAAAGCACTTTAAAAAAATTGCCGGTCGTTGCTCCGGTAGCAGTATGAAAGTACGCAGGCTAACCCTTTTCAAATTGCGCCATTAGCACATCCGCCAGCTAAATGGCCGGATCAAGCGGTACTGGTGGCAGCATCAGCGTTTCTATGTCTACGGGTTTTATGGCCAGTTTGGTACACCAGCTTTCGAAGCTGCTGTGCACTTCATTCAGCGTCTGCTTTTGCTGGGGTGTCAGTTCAAGCGCGGTAGCACGGCTGATGGTGCGTACAGGCAGGCCACGTTTCCGCAGAAAATACTTGGCGCTCATCGGGTAGGCGATATGGATCAGCGGATCTACCCGGCTGATCTCCGATTGCAGCCATTTTACATCTTCCTGTTTATTGGGGTTATTGGCATTGTTCACCATCCACACCAGTATCTCCGGGTAAAAATTACCGGAGATAGATGACATTCCTTTGGCACCCATCTGCAAACTGTACATGGCATTGGGGGAATGTGCGTCATAGAACTCCAGCTGGCTGCCGGTTTCCTTTACAATATCCAGTTTTGCCTTTACTTTTTCCAGGTCAATGGAAGTATCTTTATGATAAACCAGGCGGTTAGAAGACAGCAATGTTCTAAAAGCATCCGGTCCTACAATTCTTTTATACGGCGCCGGGCATTCGTACATACCCAGTGGTATATTGCCGGTGAGCCGGAACATCTTTTCGAAATTCTTCAGCAACACCGTATCATCGTCTTCTATATTGGCATAATGACCTGTAATCAGTATCACTGCATCGATACCGGTACCGTATATTTTTTTACTGAATTCCGCCTTGTCTTCAATGGCCAGGCCGAATGAACCGGTAGCCACTACCGGTACCCGGCCGTTTACATATTTTACCACATGCCTGGTTAATTCAATACGCTCATCTTCGCTGATGCTGTACATTTCACTGCTCAGGCAATTAGCAAAAAAGCCTTTAACGCCGGCCGCCAGGTAAAAATCAATCAGGTGACTGACTGCGTCCAGGTCTACTTTTGCCTGCAGGTTAAAAGGCGTTATCATGACCGGCACAAATTTGTTTTCAAATGATGTCATATAGATGTCTGATGTCTGATTTAATTACGGTTTATTAACCGGGTTTATTACCCAGGGTTGCACCCTGGGCTTATGGACTACAGCCCTTGGGACCTGCCTTTGCCCATTTTTTTTACGAAATTGCGTTGCTAAATCATTTACCATATTTATCCTGTTTATCATCCTACCGAATTCACCAGCACGCCAATACCCTCAATGGTAATGGTTACCAGGTCGCCGCTTTGCAGGGTAAAATCATTTTCCGGCACTACGCAGGTACCGGTCATCAGGTAAGCGCCGGTTGCAAAAGAATATTCGCGGTACAGGAAGCCAACCAGTTCGATGTGACTGCGTTTCATTTTATCTATCGTTACTTTTCCTTCAAATACAATGGCGTTGTTTCTTTCAATTTGTATGGCAATAAGGGTTGCCGGTGAAATGGGTTCTTCCGTAACCAATACGCAGGGGCCAATGGCTGCGCAGCCATCGTACATTTTTGCCTGTGGAAGGTACAGCGGATTCTCGCCTTCAATACTGCGGCTGCTCATATCATTGCCAATGCTGTAACCGATAATCTTACCCGAAGAACTGATCACCAGCACCAGTTCCGGCTCGGGAACATCCCAGCTGCTATCTTTTCTTATCCGCACTTTACCGCCCGTACCCACTACCCTGCCCGCAGTCGATTTAAAAAACAATTCCGGTCTGTCTGCGTCATATACCTTGTCGTAAAAAGTTGCGCCACCGCTCTCCTTGCTTTCTTCCATGCGCGCTACTTTACTGCGCAGGTAAGTCACCCCCGCTGCCCATACTTCCTGCGAACCGATGGGCGCCAGCAGTTCTTTTTCCAACAGCCAGTCCAGATCGCCCGCAACCGGCAACTGCAGTATCTCCTTTTGTAGCTTCACCCAGAGATCATCACGGTTGATAAACAGGTCCCAGTCCGTTTCTTCCGAAACAAAACAATCCCCTTTATTTTCGATAACAATGGCTGACTTTGTTTTATAAATTTTCATGCCTGTTTTTTAAGCAATTTAATTCAAACCTAACCAATCAGCTTCATTCAACAATCCTGACCTGTTGGCTTTTCCTTCTGGCAAAAGTCAACAGCAGTCCCGATAAAAAAATGACCAGGGTCCCTATTACAATTATCATATTTGCATGCAGCGGGTTGCGCAAAAAAGCGTACCGATTGGGTAAATTTGCCGATAATGTCATCCAAAGAATGACAACAATACCAATGAGTACCGCTGTCAGTGCTTCGCGGTTGCGTGTGCCTTTGCTGATAAGCCCCAGCAGGAAAAGGCCTAGCATGCCACCGGCAAAAATGCCTGACAAAGCCCACCAGGTATCCAGCACACTTTTACTGCCAATCATTGCAAGGCCCGTGGCCAACCCGGCCATGCCGAAAAATACTGTTGACAAATACAGTATTTTCAAATAAGCATGATCGGCCAGGCCAGGACGAAAATATTTTTTTACAATATCGGCTGCAAAAACCGTGGCCGAGGCATTCATACCGGAGCTGATGGTACTCATGGCTGCAGAAAGAATCGCTGACACAATGAGGCCCAGTAAACCCGTTGGAATCTTTGTAACCATAAAATGCGGCAATACTTTGTCGCCATAATCGGCTGGCTGCAATGCTGCCGCCATGCTACTTATTTGTTGCGCCGACGCATGATCCGCAAGTTTTTCCATTGCTGCCGTTCGTTTTACGGCTGCAATGGCATCCGGGTGCAGCTGGTAGTAAGCAAACAACGCAGTACCGATAATAAAAAACAACAACGAAGCCGGCACATAAATAGCCACACATAGCCAGACTGATTTGGCCGCCTGCTTTTCATTGGCGGCCGTATGATAGCGCTGTATATAATTCTGATCCATCCCAAAATTATTCAGGTTGATAAAAAAACCATAACACAAAACCACCCAGCATGTAGACGCTGTAAAATTGAAAGCAGCGCTGCCCAGGCTGAGTTTATGGCTGGCGGCGGCAATATGAAACATCGTTTTTGCGCCGCCGGGTATTTCCCTGATCACCAGCCAGAGTATCAGCATGGCACCCATTGTTTTAACGATCCCCTGCACCACTTCTGTCCATATCACCGCTTCTATGCCACCCAGCACCGTGTATAGGATAATGCAGACACCCATTACGATCATAATCGATGCCATAGAAAAACCCGTCATAGCCTGCAGGCTTAAGGCCATTCCAAAAAAAACAGATCCCATACGTGCAAACTGGGTCAATAAAAAACAAATCACCGCATAGGTTCTGGCCCAGGGGCCAAAACGTTTCTCCAGATGAGTATAGGCCGAAACCTCACCCGTACGACGATAAAAAGGAACAAAGTATCGCACCGCTACCCAGGCAGCCAGTGGCATGGAAAGACTGAAAACAAAAGCATTCCAGTTACCTCCAAAAGATTTACCCGGCACGCCTAAAAAAGTATTGCTGCTTAAAAAAGTAGCATAGATAGAAAGCCCGATGGCCCAACCAGGAATTTTTCCGGAAGCAATGGTAAACTGCGCGGCATTTTTATTTTTACGGGAAAAATAAATGCCTATCCACAGCATGGCCAGCAAGTAAAGAATAATGATGGCAATATCGGTAACAGGCAACTGGTTCATCAATCGTTGGTTACAGGTTAATCATCCGAGGGTTTGGTAACCAGGGTTACAAAACCAGGCCATTGCCCGTTTTTAATGGGTGTTAATTTAAGTTTAGCAGGATTTATCATCACATGCTTTATCCTTTCTCTTCGCCAGGTATAGACAATGTGCACCATGCCATCTTTTGTTTGTATCACAGAAGGATAAGAATACTGGCTGATGGGCGAATCTTCCAGTATGACCGCCGCCATCCAGTTCACTCCATCTTTTGAAACCGCTACGTTCAGGGGGGTTCTGGCTCCTTTTCCATTTGGCAGGCCGGAGTCTGGCTTTACATGGTTATAGACCAGCAACTGCCGTCCGTCTTGTAAGGTTACTGCATCCGTACCTGAATTGTTATTGGGTAGCAGGGAAGCCTGCAGGGGGCTCCATGTCTTACCTCCGTCGTTGCTCCAGGATTCATTGATGGTCCGGTTCTTACTGCGGCACATGATCTGCAAGCGGCCGCCAGCGTATCTTAATATACTGGGCTGAATGGCGGATAGCGTGGTGCCGTCATTCAGGTCGGCCGATTTGGTCCAGGTCCGCCCTTCATCCTTCGTATATTCAAAGTGTACTTTCCATCCATTCTTTTCCGTGCTGGAAGGACAAACCAATACCCCGTCTATTAAAACCGGTTTGTTTTTGATGGGGCCCAGGTATCCTTCGGGTAGGGATTCCCGTTGGCTCCAGGTATAGCCATTGTCTTTTGAGCGCATCATCCAGCCAGTCCAACCAGCTACATTGGGGCCAATTTTATAAAATAACAGCAAATCACCACGCGGTACCTGGTACAATACCGGGTTATAGCAGGCATAGCGCAATGTATCGTTCATAATACCATCGGCCGCTTTTAATGGATCGGTCCATTTATTATTGACCAGGTGACTGGTCCAGATACAAACATCCTTATTGCCTTCTTTGGTGCCGCCAAACCAGGCAGCAACGAGGCCCGCAGGTGTTTCGGCAATGGTGCTGGCATGACTTTGCGGAAAGGATGCTTTCTCAAATATGAATTCATCCCTAAGGATACCTTTTTTCCAGTTGGCCTGGGGAAACCCCACTGTGCAACTACACAGGATTGCTATCGATACTGTTGCTAATCTATATTTCATTGATTATTTTGTTTGTTTTTATCTGCTTCTTTCTGTGCTTTTATTTTATCTACATAAGCTTTGAACAACTGGTGCCAGTTGCGGCCGTTGTTATTCAGGTATTGCTCGCATTTGGTTTTGTATATCTCAAAGATGGCTGAAATTTCCTTAATGCCTTTGTAATCGATGGACTGTTCCCGCGCCTGCTTCAGGTTCTTTATAATGTCAGTTTCTTCTTTGGCGGTAAGGTCCGGCACAATAGAATGATAACCCGCCAGTGTAAATGCCACTTTGCCAATGGTATATTTATCCAGGATGGTTTCTACCTGCGTAGTATCCAGTTCAGCCTGTAAGACCATCATCAGGCTATCATGTATGGTTCTTGGTTTTGTGGAACAGATAATGATTTGCCTGTCCATATCAGACAATTTATTACCGGTGGCCGGGTTAATGCCGGCCGGCGTAAGCGTGTAGGGGTGACTATTGTGCCAGTCCCGAACAGCCGTAAGATGGATAAGGATAGCTGATTGCACCCGCTTTGCCTTTTCCGGATCTTTTAGTTGCAGGGCTGCCGTCCATTCGGAAGCTTTTTTCTCCAGTCCCTCATCTGCAGCGCTTGCTGCTGCCGGTTGCTGGCTCCATACCGGCTGCTGCAGTAACAGCAAAAATACAATGCCCAATACCTTTATCATGCCACAGAAAATATTTTTCATGTTGACTTATTTAATAGTTGATTCAAATTCATATTGCCCGCTGCCCAGTTCTGCCAGCACCCAACCATTTTCCCGTTTTACCGACCGGACGCCTTCTAAACCAGCCAGCGGATGGCCCGATTCGGTTACCTCTTTTTCAGATGCCCCGGGCAGGTATACAAGAGCAGACGCATTGGCAGGTATATTAATATTCCATGTTAATTTGTGATCCTGCTTTTTCCAATGGCTGGTAATTTTTCCATAGGGCGACTGGTAAATGGCGTTTACTTCGTTCAACCCTTCTACAAAAGAAGGTTTCATGGTGATTTCCCTGAATGCCGATGGAATTGATTTACTTTTTATACCTGCCAAATCTTCAAAAAGCCAGATCAACAGATCACCCAGCAGCATTACATGGTTTTGTGAATTCATCTGCGGACTGGCGGTATTGCCATTCCATAATTCCCAGATGGTAGTAGCACCCTGTGCCACCATATAACCCCAGCTGGGGTAACTAGTATTGCCGGCCAATGCAAAAGCGGCATCTGCATGACCGTTCTCCGTTAGGCCGCGCATCAGCCATTGGGTACCGATAACCCCGGTACTGATATGCATACCGTCTGCCTGCATTTTTTTATATATGTTATCCGTTACGGCTGTTCTTTTATCAGCCGGCGTCATACCAAAATACAGGGGCAGCAGGTTGGCCGTAACCGTATTGTTATCGTACTGATTGAGCGTTGCATTGAAAAACTTATGGTTAAAAGCGGCACCTACGCTGTCTGACAAAACGATAAATCGGCCGGCATCTTCCGGCTTACTATTAACCAGGGCAAAGCGCGACATTATCTGCAATAAATGATAATAGTAAGCAGTGGCAATGAGTTCACCATTGGTATTTCGCAGGCTATCTTTGGACCGGATCAATTCCAGGTTTTCGGGCGGCACACACCAGTCGCCATATTTGTCCTTAGTAATAATGAAATTCTTCATGTACTTATTCTTCATATAGTCCATCCATTTCTTCATGGATGAATAATGATCAAGAATCACCCGCCTGTTGCCGAATTGCTTTTGCAGCATTTCCGCCACCAAAATATAAGTGCCCGGCCAGGTAACATTATCACTGTAATAATTCCAGAAAGCAGGCGCCACATCGGGGATGGCGCCTTCCGGCGTTTGCGACTCCTCAATATCGTTCAGCCATTTGGCATAGAGCGCCGCATTATTAAACAGGAAGCTTTCGCCGGTAGAACCGGTGGCCCTATCGCCCAGCCAGGGCTGCCTTTCGTTCCGTTGGGGACAATCGATGGGCATGCCTTTGTAGTCGGAGGCAATGCCCCACCAGGCATTTCTTACCAGGGCATTAATAATAGTATCGGAACAGGAGAAGGAACCAATCGTTTCCAAATCATCATAGACCAGGTTGCCTTCAAAGTCATCGATCAGCGGCTCGCTGGGGTAACCTGATACTTCCACATACCGGAAACCATGGTAAACAAAGGATGGATGCCATTTTTCTTCCACACCACCTTTTAGGGTATAGCTGTCCGTTACCCTTGCATCGCGCAGGTTGGCCGTGTACAGGTTGCCATCGGGTTGCAGGCTTTCTGCAAAACGCAGCACAATCTTATCCCCTTTTTTGCCTTTTACTTTTAGCTGCACCCAGCCGGCGAAATTTTGCCCCATGTCCATTACATAGCGGTTTCCATTTATTTTTTTAATGGCAACGGGCCGGATGGTCTTCATTATTTTCATCGGCGGATTCGGTTGTGCTGCCAGCTTGCCCAATGGCGCTTTTACCAGTTCCGGCTGCCGCCATTTTTTATCATCAAAGCCCGGCTGTTGCCAGCCTGTCAATTCTTTTGTGGCATCATATTCTTCGCCATCGTATTCATTATTGGTGCGGAGGGGGCCATCTGCCGTCAGCTTCCAGGAAGCATCGCTCACAACGGTTGCCCGCGTACCATCCGTATACGCTATTTCAAGCTGTGCCAATAGCTTGGGATAGCCAAAAGTGTTTATTTTTTGTGGTTTATAGGCCTGGCGCATAGTAAAAAACCGGCCATTGCCCAGCACCACGGCTATTGCATTGTTCCCGGTATGGATATCAGCCGTAACATCATAGCTATTGTATAAAACTCGCTTACGGTAATCAGTAGGCGCCGGGGTAAGCACCGCGTCACCGGCTTTCTTTCCATTGATGTATAATTCGTACAAGCCCAGTCCCGCTATATACACCGTTGCACGCTGTATTTTTTTTACCGATGCAAACTCTTTCCTGAGGTACCTGGCCGATAACCTCGACCATTGTGTGATGCTGTCCCAGGGAGAAGCCTTATCATACCCAATCCATTTGGCCTTCCAGTCGGCAGCCTGCAACAAACCCATGGTCCAGTAAGCAATGGTATCCGATTCAAAGACGCCCTTATTTGTAAATGATTTTATTTTCCAATAGTATTTTCTTCCACTGATCAACGGCCTGCCCTGGTAGCTAACATTGATATCAGCTCCTGCCGCCTCCTGTTTTCCCGGATTCCATACGTCGGCTTCATTCTTCTGTAGCTTGTCGGGGCTGGAGGAAACAATTATTTGGTACGCCGTCTGTTGCACATTCCTTTCACCTGAAACCAATTGCCAGCTCAGTATTGGACGATCAACGCCGATGCCCAATGGATTGGCCAGGTCTTCGCAACGCAGGCGCACCACAGATACCTGTGCTTTCAGAACGCCGCAGGCCTGCAATGTCAACAGAAAATATAAAATACTTTTTTTCATGTATCAATTTTTCGCACAGGGCTAGCAGAGAAAAAGAGATTGTTGGTATTGCTCTGCTTACACTGTTAGCGCTGTACGATTACTCCCCAAACCGGAAATACAAAACCATTTTCAATGCGCGCGACGGATCTTTATCATAATCATAAAAAATATTCTTCATGCCCATTGGCCCGGTGGTTTCGTTTCTCTGTGTTTTGGTGCCGATGGCCGAAATACCCTGCATAAAGGAAATATCGCCGCCGGGAAATATGGGTTCGTAATTATGCCACTGATCCGTTTTCCAGGCCGGCGTAAACAGCCGCAGGAACAGATCTTCGTTTTCTGTAAACACCGTAAAAGGCTGGCCACTGGTAATAAACCTGCACCAGTACATATTCGAATAATACCCTTTGAATTCAGGATACACCCATGTTTCACCGGTTTCCGTGGCATTATAGACTTTGTTCCAGACACCAAAACAATTTCCTTTCAGCCTGTTTTTCCAGACCCGGTATGGCCCTTTGCCCATGTATTGAACGCCCTTGATGTATTGCTCCGGAAAAGAGAAATTAACACCAATAAGATCTGTAAAATAAGCTGCCGGAAAATAGTGCAGTTCCAGTTTCAGCAGCCCGCTTGCGTAGACGGTCCATTGCAGGCTGTTAAAAGCCGTTTTCTTATTAAATGCGGAACGGATGATGAGGGAATCTTTGTTTTGTATTACCGTACACCCGGAAAAATTATTCTCCCCCTCCTGCACAACAGGCCCGTTGTTGAAAGGAATGATAACCCCTTCTTTTTTTACCGACTGCAGCAGCCCATTGCTTCTATCGAATTGATACGACACTGTTCCTGCAGTAACCAGGTAAGCAGCATCACTGTTTACAAAATGGATGGCAGTATTACCCTGTTTATTGATTAGGCGGCCGGTAACCGTAGCGGGCAGTACGATCGGAAAACTCCAGGT
Source organism: uncultured Flavihumibacter sp. (assembly GCA_964245425.1). GTDB lineage: Bacteria > Bacteroidota > Bacteroidia > Chitinophagales > Chitinophagaceae > JACMLD01. Next base: position 15,081 of record CAXTMV010000091.1, read on the forward strand.
AAAGATTTCACGCTGGTAAACATCTTTTGCCGTTACATACAACACGTCGTATGACCGCCAGTCCGCAGGCAGCCTGATCTGCAGCCGGCCTTTTTCCGTTGGCGCGATGGCAGGCGCAACTATTGACCCCTGCCGCACCGTGCTGTCGGCCAGCTTTTCCAGCTTCCAGTAAAAATGGCATTGGTTAAGGTTGGTATAATGATAGCGGTTCTCCAGGTTAAGTGTTCCATCAAATGCAGCCGTAATATCTTTTTTTTCCATGTGCACCGGGCTCCAGATTTCTTTTATAGCAAAATAGCTGCCCTCTTTTTCGTGAAAGGGTCCCATAATACCATCTGCCCCATGATTGCCATCGGTATCAATGGAGTCGTGCCTGTCTTTTCTTACCACGCCTTCATCGGCGAAATCCCATAAGAAGCCACCTGCGCCGAGCGGATTTTTCCAAATGGATTCCCAATAATCTTCCAGTCCTGCGCCATGTCCGCCATCGTAGAGGCCATGCAAAAATTCGGTGGGCATAATGATATCATGACCTTGTTCATAGTTGCCGATGCCATATCCATATTCGCGGTAATGTTGTGTTTCTATTCCGTTAAACAATTGCCAGGGATGCAGCACGGGTCTTTGCTGTATATCCTGTTCTGCAAACAGGTGATCCAGTTCCAGGTTATGACCGCCTTCGTTGCCATTGTCCCAGAAAACAATGGACGGGTGGTTGCGATCATTATCCAGCATTTCTTTTACCAGTTTGGTACCGGTGGGCGTATCGTATTGCCCGTGCCAGCCCGTCAGCTCATCCAGCACAAACAATCCCAGCGAGTCACAGGCATCCAGGAAGTGATCATCAGGCGGGTAATGGCTCATCCGCACGGCGTTCATGTTCATATCTTTCATCAGCAACACATCTTCAATACTGTTTTTTTTGCTGGTGGTTCTGCCGCTGGTGGGCCAAAAGGAGTGCCGGTTCACCCCTTTCATTTTTACTTTTACGCCGTTTACATAGATACCGTCCCGCTGTTTTATTTCTATCGTCCGGAAACCGAATCGCCGGGTAACCGTATGCAGTTGCACGCCCTTATTATAAATGGAGAAGACGGCTGTATACAAATGAGGAAACTCGGGGTTCCATGGCTTGGCCGACGGAAACGCTCCTGTCAGCCAAACCGGCGTTTCTTTACCATTCTCTATCCTTGCGCTCGCTTTTCCTACAATGGCGCCATCAGAAGCAAACAATA
>CAXTMV010000091.1:16325-18865 GCA_964245425.1 uncultured Flavihumibacter sp.
AACAATATCACTGAAGCCATGTCTGCATTGCCGGTAACGGAGACAGCTGAACGAAAATGACCCCTGGCCCCTGCATCTATGGCAATGTCGTTTATATGCGTGATGGGCAGGGCTTCCAGGTACACCGGCCTGAAAATGCCGCCGAACAACCAGAAATCAGCCTTGCGTTCAGCAGCGTTTACAGAACCGTTGGCAGAATGTTTTGATACCGTTACTTCCAACAAATTATCAGTCCCTGCCTGTACCAGTTTGCTGATATCATATTTGAACGCATAAAATGCGCCCTGGTGCAGTTCTCCGGCTGGTTGCCCATTGATCTTTACGTCCGTATCGGTCATGGATCCTTTAAAAACAATTTTTATCACTTTGTTCTTCCAGGTGGCAGGCACCGCGAATGTATATTTATACAGCCCTTTTTCCTTTCCGCGGGTACTGTCTTTTGCAAAACCATAATCGTATTTACCAAAGCCCTGCAGCTCCCAGCAGGAAGGAACCGGTATGGTTGTCCACCGGCCGCTGTTCATGCCTGCCGTGCAAAAGAAATTCCAGTTTACGGTATTGTCATTGCCCGTACCAGACAGGTATTGTATCTCGGTCGGCTGCCCGTTGGCGACCCACGGAAGCAGGCAGGTAAAAAGAAATAATATTTTGGGCAGGCAATTCATTGTTTACTGAACAGTTAATGAAAATTTCTTTTCCACCGGGTTATCCGTTCTGAAAGAAAGGGCCGGCAATCCATTTTTGTTAAACAAGCCGGTATTTCCCCCTTCATTCCAATCAAACCTTACGGCTACGGGATGTATAATACCGGCGGCTGCAACTTCTACTGTATTTCTTTTTATTACGGCTTTTGCCGGTACGAATTTTCCGTCTGCTGCAGCAATAGTGAAACCTGCAAGTTCACCTGCGTTCATGTTGACCAAGCCACTGCCTGCATGATCAAAATCGATTTGAATGGTATTGCCCGTTATTGTCATTTTCCTGTACACCGGACCGCTTGACAGGATATCCGTACGACCATACGCACCGGCCAGGGCACAAAGTGCCAGCCTTCTTCCTATTTCCCATTTGTAATGTGGGTGCAGGTTATCCAAATCAGTGTTGAGATCAGCGGTGGCTGCCATGGCGGTATGAGGAATCTTCAGCGCCAATGCCTGCACTTCCCAGAATTCGGGCAGGCTTTCCGTTGTATACGAGACTTTGCCCGTTGATTTTGAATAAGCGAAAGGCGCAATCTGCACATAATAAAAAGGAAGGCTATCACTACCCCATATTTTTCGCCATTGCTTTATCAATGCTTCCATCTTATAAGCATATTGAAGTCTTTCATTTAAAAAACAATTGGATTCTCCCTGGTACCACAAAAAACCTTTAATAGAAAAAGGCGCCAGTGGCGCAATCATGGTACTGTAGAATTTGCCAGGCTCTCCGTCGATCTTATGGGTTGAGTCGGTTTGTTCCCTGAAAAAAGGCAACGCGTTAAAAGCCTCCGCCGGCATCCAGGGCTCGATGCGGCTACCCGGGATGGCTGCTTCAATCATTCCAACAGGCACCCTCAATTCTTCAACTATTTTTTTGGCAAAAAAATAACCCGCCGCGGAAAAAGAACGCAGCGCTGAATCTTCTGCAACATCCCAGCCTGCATGCGCCGGATCAGGTTTCATTTTTTTACGATCCGCAAAAAAAATCCGGATGCTTTTATTGTGGGCTGTTTCCAGTTCATTCACCGGCCAGCCGGTTGTACCCGGCGGCACCGTTACCTTGCTATTTTTACGCATGGAGTATTCCATGTTCGACTGCCCGGAACATAGCCAGACCTCACCTACCAGGATATTGGTAAGAACGATGCTTTCAGCCATTGTCTTTATAACCATTTTTGCCGGGTCAGCAGCCGCGGGCATGGCATCCAATATTATTTTCCAGTTGCCATCATTACCAGCCATTGACTTCTTCTCCTGGCCATGAAACTGTACCCATACTTCCATACCGGCTGCCGCTGTGCCCCAAACGGGCACGGGCATATTTCGCTGCAGCACCATACCATTCCCGATAATTTTTGGCAGCGATAATTGTGCCGGCGCCTGTATCCATACCGCCAACAGCATCAATACCAACCATTTTCTTTTTCTGCTCATGATCATAATTTACCGGTTAACCTGCCCAGCGTATCAGCAGCAGCAATTTTCTTATCGTTGGCCCAAACACTAAAGCCCTTTCCTTTTTTATATTTTTTTCCGTCCTTGTCCCAGATGATGGTGAGTATGCTGCCGTGGTATAACACATTGTCTAAACAAAACCAGTTCCATTTGCCGGCGGGCAGCAATGGATTTACTTCAACGATATTATCTGCCCGGGGTCTTAGCCCAACCAGGCCAGTAATGATCAGGTCATTATAAGTAGAATGGTTGTAATACCGGCTTCGCTCCTCGCCTTTCAGCCAATTGCCTGTTTTTTCGTCGAGGTATTCCCCGATATAAGGTTTGCCTTTCCAGTATTGCGATTTGGTATACTTTTCCAGCAATTCAAAATAATTTTGACGG
>CAXTMV010000092.1:0-17684 GCA_964245425.1 uncultured Flavihumibacter sp.
ATATGAACCAGGCGATGCGCTGGGTATCGTACCGGAAAATGCCAGCCTTGTAGTGGAAAAAGTATTGTCGCTGGCCCGGGGCATTAATGCCGGTAAAAAGATCAAGTATAAAAACGAAAGCTATACCATTTTTGATTTGTTGAAATACAAGCTTAATATTTCTCACCTGATTACCGCTGTCATAAAAAGATATGCGGCCATCGTTGAAAAAGACATACTGGAAACAAAAATGGATTTGCCGGATCTCTTACACAAATACCCGGTAAAGAATACCGAACAATTTGAAGCTGTACTGGGTATCCTGAACCCGGTGGCACCGCGGCTCTATACCATGGCCTCTTCGCCCGCGGCGCACAGCGGCGAAGTGCATACCATTGTGGCAAAAGATGTTTTTACGGTGAACGGAGAGAGAAAATATGGCGTTTGCTCCGCCTTCCTGGGGTCGCTGAAAACAAACCGTACCGTGCAATTTTTTGTACAGAAGAATAAACGCTTCCGGTTACCAGCAGCCGAAAAAGATATTATTATGATTGGGCCGGGCACAGGCATTGCGCCTTTCCGGTCTTTCCTGGCAGAACGGGATGCATTGGGCGCCACCGGCAGGAACTGGCTTTTCTTTGGGGAGCAGCATTTTGCCAGCGATTTTTTATACCAGACAGAAATGCAGAACTGGTTCGAGACCGGCGTACTCACGAAGATCAGTGTGGCTTTCTCGCGCGATCAACCGGAAAAAATATATGTGCAGCACCGGATGCAGGAGCAGGGCGCAGCGCTGTATAACTGGATACAATCCGGTGCACATATTTACCTCTGTGGAAAAAAAGACCCCATGAGCTTTGATGTGGAAAAGACCCTGATGGCCATTATCGAAAAACACGGAGAAAAGACCGCCGAAGAAGCAAAGGAATATTTTTTACAAATGGAAAGCGAAGGACGCTATTCGGAAGACGTTTACTAATATCTTATTCCCGGATGCCCTGATCATTGAATATTGATCGTTGAATATTGAGCATTTTAGCGCGCTGTGACATAACAACTATTCAATATTCAACATCCATACTCAATAAAAGAGCATAAACCGCCTATAAAGTGTAATACATGCCAGAACAAAATAATTTATCAGGAATAGAAAAAATAAAACAGGGTAGCGATGCATTGCGCGGTGAAATTACCCAGAGCCTGAAAGATGAAATAACGGGCGCCATCCGCGAAGGCGACCAGGCCCTGATCAAATTTCATGGCATGTACCAGCAGGACGATCGCGACCGGCGGGAAGAAAGAGCCGAAAAAAAACTGGATCGCCTCTACACGTTTATGATTCGCCTGCGCCTGCCCGGTGGGTTCCTGACGGCCGACCAGTGGATAGCCATGCACGCCATTGCAGGCGAACATTCAACCGGTGTTATCAAGATCACCACCCGGCAAACCATCCAGCTGCACGGACTTATCAAATCGCATATAAAGCCCACCATTGCCTCTTTCAGCGAAGCATTGCTTGACTCGATTGCCACCTGCGGCGATATCAACCGGAATGTATTGTGCAGCGCACATCCCAAACAGTCGCCCATACACGAGGAAATATTTGACTATGCAGACCAGATTAGCCGGCTGCTGATGCCAAAAACAAAAGCCTATTATGAAATATGGCTGGATGAAGACAAACTGGCCGATAAAAAAGAAGAAGAAGATCCTTTGTATCAGGACCGCTACCTGCCAAGGAAATTTAAAATCGCCATCGCCATTCCGCCGAACAATGATGTGGATGTATTCACCAATGATATTGGACTGGTTGCCATTATTGAAAACAATGAACTGAAAGGATATAACATCGCCATCGGCGGCGGCATGTCTACCACCCATGGCAACCCTGCCACCTATGCCAGGCTGGGCACCGTAATCGGTTTTGTTGAAAAAGGCGAGCAGACATTAAAAGCCATCTATGAGATTGTAACCGTGCAGAGGGATTATGGTAACCGCAGCGACCGCAAACTGGCCCGGTTAAAGTATACCGTAGATACGCTGGGGGTTGCCCGTTATAAAGAAGAAGTAGAAAAACGCACCGGCTTTGCTTTACAGCCCGCCAGGCCCTTCGGCTTTACCGAGCGGCGCGATTATTACGGCTGGCAGCAAAATGATACAGGCAATTGGTTTTATACCGTGTACGTAGAAAACGGCCGGATAACCGATGATAACAGGCAGTCCGTAAAAACCGCCCTGCTGGAAGTTGCCAAAACCCAAAAAGTATCTTTCCGTTTTACCGCCAACCAGAATGTCATCATCAGTGATGTAGCCCCTGCGGATAAGCCGGCCATCAACGCGCTGCTGGAACAATTTAATATTACCGCTTATACGGAACAGACTTCGCTGCTGCGCAAAAATGCAATTGCCTGCGTGGCCCTGCCTACCTGCCCCCTGGCCCTGGCAGAAGGCCAGCGTTATATGCCGGTGCTATTGTCAAAGATTGAACCTTTACTGGACAGGTACGGACTGGCACAGCAGGATATCATTATGCGCATGACGGGGTGCCCCAATGGCTGCGCCCGGCCGTCTGCTGCTGAGATCAGTTTTGTAGGTACCGCGCCCGGCAGGTACAACCTGCAGGTGGGCGGTGATCGGGCAGGTATGCGGTTAAATAAGATATACAAAGAAAACCTGGATGAATTGTCCATTCTTACTGAACTGGATGGCATGTTCAGCAGCTACGCAGAAGAGAGAACAGTGGAAGAGGCATTTGGCGACTTTGCCCTGCGTAAAAAATGGGTAAATGCCTGACCTGCCCGGTCAGCCCATTCGAATACCTGTGTCCTTTTTTTAAAAACCCTCAATTAGTCTACTAAAAGAGTAGAGAATTGATTACCTTTACCCTGTAGCCGGCAACGGCTTATTCAATTTCATATGGCGGATTTGAGGGATTCTGTTACAGCAATGATTAAAGGCACCAGCACAACAGGCGGTAAAAACCGGCTCTTCCCGGTATTTTTAAAAATTGAAGCGCTGAACCTGTTGCTGGTAGGCGGCGGAAAAGTGGGGGTTGAAAAACTGACCGCCATCCTGCAGAATGCGCCGGAAGCTTCTGTCCGCGTGGTGGCAACAGCCATCAGCCATCCTATCAAAACACTGGCGGCCACCCATGCGCATATAGTACTGGAAGAAAGACCTTTCCAGGATACAGACCTGGAAGGCATGGACCTGGTAATTGTAGCCGTCAATGATACCAGCATCAGCCAGTATATACGCTTGCTGGCGAAAGATAAAAAAATACTCATCAATGTAGCCGATACCCCGGAACAATGTGATTTTTACCTGGGCGCTGTTGTACAGAAAGGCGATTTAAAAATTGCGATCTCCACCAATGGCAAATCGCCGACCATTGCCAAAAGAATGCGGGAGCAGCTGAATGAACTGATACCCGATGAAATAGAAACGGTACTTGAAAACATGCATACCATCCGGCAGGATCTGAAAGGCAATTTTACCGAGAAAGTAAAGCAGCTGGATGACCTGACCCGCATACTGGCAGCCAATCAGGCTACGCTGGATGAGATCACTAAACCGGAACAAAAGAAATGGCCGGTCATTGTAAAATGGTGCCTGCTCTTTTTTGTAGTGATGCTGATTGGACATGCAGTCTTGTCTTTTGTGCCTTTTGATAAACTGCTGGGCAGTATAGAACAGGTACCCAAAGCAGATATTCGTTTATTTGGCATGATGCTGCTGACGGGTTTCCTGGCGCAGATGGTTGATGGCTCGATGGGCATGGGCTATGGTACCATTTCCACCGTTTTTTTACTGGCGCTGGGGGTGCCACCTGCCATTGTGAGCAGCCGCGTGCATTCGGCCCGCGTTTTTTCCAGCGGCGCCTCCGGCTATACCCATCACCGCTTTGGCAATATCAATAAAAAACTATTCAAGACGCTGGTGATACCCGGCATCGCAGGCGCTGTGGCAGGCGCCCTGCTGGCTTCTTACGGTCAGCAATATGCGAAATGGGTGCGCATTCCGCTCAGTTTTTATACCATTTACCTGGGTTATTATATCATCAAAAAAGCATACCGGAAAAAAAGTACCGATACCAGGTTAAAGAAGGCTGGCTGGCTGGCCGCAGTAGGCGGTTTCACCGATGCATTTGCCGGTGGCGGCTGGGGCGCGCTGGTTACAGGCACCCTTTTATCAAAAAGAAAGAATCCCCGTTATGTTATCGGATCGGTATGCCTGGCGGAATTCTTTGTGGTATTTGCGAGTGCCGTTACCTTTTTTATCGTGCTGAAACATATCCCCATACTGGATGTAGCCGGACTGATTGCCGGCGGACTAATGGCAGCGCCCATTGCCGCCCGGCTGGTGGGGGTGCTGCCCATGAAGACGATGTTTTTATCCGTTGGCATCCTGGTGATACTCACCAGCACATTTACCCTGTGGAAGACCCTCTCCAACCTGGCACCCGCCCTCCAGCATGCCGCCGGCCACTGATATAAATAACCCTACTATTTTTGTAGACTTATAAAGAAACCTGTATATTTGCTCTTCAACCAACGCTTAGCAAATGATGCAGACTGTTTTATGCTGTCCCCCACACCGATGTTGCCCGCATTCCCTGCCTTTTTACATCTAATCATCAATTTTTAAAAAATTTATCCAGATAGTCTACTAATATAGTAGACACATCAACAAAATTGTATATGAGAAATAGCTTCTACCCGTCCGGAGCAGGTTTTACAACAACTGTCGCCGCTTTCATAAAAAAAATATTGTCGCCGGCCGGCGCCTTCGTTTTATTACTGGCATTACCCACCCTGCTACCCGCGCAGGAGAACAGCGGCTTGATTGAAATCAGCGGGCGCGTAACCGCCCAGGACAAGAAAGAACCGCTGTCCGATGTAAGTGTGCTGGTAAAAGGCACTCTTTCCGGTACCATCACCACTAAAACGGGCGATTTCAAGTTGCGCACCCGCGCCAAGCTGCCATTTACGCTGGTCTTTTCTTCCATCGGTTTCAATGAGCAGGAGCTGGAAGTGAAAAGCCTGGGTTCTAACCTGCAGGTAGAGCTGTCTACCCAGACCGTACTGGGCAATGAAGTGGTGGTAACGGCATCCCGCGTAGCGGAAAGTATTTTAAAATCGCCGGTGGCCATCGAGAAACTGGACATCAGGGCCATACGGGAAGCGGCAGCCCCGAGTTTTTATGATGTACTGGAAAATGTGAAAGGCGTACAGATGACCACTTCGAGCCTTACTTTTAAAGTACCCAATACGCGCGGCTTTAATATTCCCAATAATTTCCGCTTTATGCAGCTGGTAGACGGGGTAGATATGCAGGCAGCCACACTCGGCGTGCCCCTGGGCAATGCCATCGGGCCTACCGAGCTAGATATTGCCAGTGTGGAGATCACCCCCGGTGCCGCTTCCGCCTTATACGGTATGAACGCCATAAATGGAATGGCCAACCTGCTTACCAAAAGCCCCTTTACCTACCAGGGCCTCAGCATTTACCAGAAAACAGGCGTTAACCATGTAGACGGCATCGACCACAGCCCGAGTGTTCTAACGGAATCGGCTATCCGATATGCAAAAGCCTTCAATAATAAATTCGCGTTTAAAATAAACCTTGGCTATATGCAGGGCACCGACTGGCGTTCCAATACCCGGCTGGACCAGAATACCAATGACCTGAAGAGTGCCAACCCGGGCTTCCCGGCATTGAACGGGCCCAACAATATTGCTTTTGACGGATGGAATAAATATGGAGACGATGCGCTGGCCGGTAGCAATATCGTTTCGCTGAGCGGCCTTACCATTGACGGAAAGGCCAACCAAACCTTGCGTGTAGCAAGAACCGGTTACTGGGAGACTGATCTGGTAAGTCCGAAAGTGAGCAATTTCAAATTTGACCTGGGCCTCAATTACCGTATCACCGAAAAACTGGAACTCTCGTATACCTATCGCCGTGGCAGCATGGACGGCGTTTTTCAGCGGGGCAATAAAATCAGGCTGGACGATGTGGTGGTACAAAACCATCACCTGGAACTAAAAGGAAATAATTTTGTAATCCGCAGTTATGTTTCGCTTGAAAATACCGGCAATTCCTATAATGTAAAACCGCTGGCCGATAATATGGATCTTTACAGCGGTGGCGCAACCGATACCAAAACAGCTTCCAGCTGGGGCACCAAATACAAGAATGCCCTCAATGCCTATGCAGCCAGTAACGGCGGCGCCTTAACTTCTGCTAACCTGGCAGCTGCTACCCAGTATGCGCGCGACCAGGCCGATGCCAGCCGCGTAAAACCCGGCACTGCCCAGTTTGATTCTTTAAAAAACGTGATCATCGGTATCAATAACTGGGATATCAAATCTTCTTCCATACCCAATGCACCGGTTACCGGTGGTGCCGCCCTGGTACAAAAAAGCCGCATGTACCATACAGAAGCGCAGTGGGATCTGTCTAAAAAAATAAAAGTGTTTGACCTGCTGGTGGGCGGCGATGCACGCATCTACCAGGTTATTCCGGATGGAAATAATTTTGTCGATTTCTCACGTCCCATTGCAGATCGCAACACGCCTTTAAAAGACGGAAGTTTCGGAAAAGACATCTATTATAAAAAATTCGGTGGCTTTGCACAGGTAACCAAAACATTTTTCAATGAAAAGCTGAAACTGTTTGGCTCATTGCGCTATGACTACAACCCGGAATTTCAGCCAAAGATGACCCCGCGCCTGGCAGGCGTATATACCGTAAACGGCATCCATAATTTCCGGTTCACCTTCCAGGAGGGCTATCGCTTTCCCGCCCTGTTTGAAGCCCTGTCTTATGTAAACAATGGCCGCGTAAAAAGGGTGGGCAGCCTTTCTTACATAGACAAGGGATTGGGTTACTTGGAAAACAGTTATACACAGACCTCCGTTGTTAATTATAACGCAGCGGTGAGCGCGCAGGGAAATACAGACCAGGCCGCCCTCGCCAACCGGGCCCTGTTACAGGTAGCCAACCTGCCAACTGCCACCCCGGAAAAAATCACCTCTTTTGAAGTTGGGTACAAAAGCATCCTGCTGAATAATAAACTGGTAGTGGATATCGACGCCTATGCCAATACATACAATGGATTCCTGGGCCAGGTACAGGTATATGTGCCCACGGGAGAGACTGTAGGGTCCGATGCGGCCGTATTGTCGATGCTGGACAGGAACCGTGACCCCACCGCGGCCACCGCTACAACTGCCGCCAGCAAAGGACAGGACAGGTACCGGGTATACACAAACGCAAAAAATACCTACCATAATGTTGGTTCTGCCCTGGGCCTTACCTATAATTTCTATAAAAAATATACCCTGGGTGGCAATGTGAGCTTTAATGAAATGAAATCAAACAAATCAGATGATATATTCGTGACCGGTTTCAATACACCGCGCTGGAACACCAATATGAGTTTTGGCAACCGGGAAATTGCCAAAAACTTTGGCTTTAACGTGGTTTGGAAATGGCAGGATTCGTTCTTGTGGGAAAGCCCGCTGGTAACAGGCGGCGTATCGGCCTATAGCAGTGTAGATGCGCAAATAACCTATCGCATCCCTACCGCCAAAGCCAGTATTAAATGGGGCGGCGCCAATATTTTCAATCACCGTTACATTCAATATGCAGGCGGCCCCACCATCGGCGCACTGTACTATATAGCCATCACGTTCGATGGTTTATTTAACAAATGATCAGATAATTTTAACGAAATGAAAAAGACCTGCCGCCCTCTGGCAGGTCTTTTTTTTATTTCTTTGCCCTATGAAAAGAACCCTACTAATTATTTGCCTGCAGGCAATGGGCAGCGCCATGCTGTATGCCCAGTCTTCCAAGACCACTCAAAACATCCGGCAAGCCTGGCTGGGTTATTTCAGCCAGCTTCGGTTTAGCAACAAATGGGGCTTGTGGACCGATCTGCACCTGCGCACCCGGGATAATTTTACTGATCAGTTTTCGCAGTCCATCTTACGCCTGGGCCTTACCTATTATATCAATGACAATACAAAACTAACGGCCGCCTATGGCCGCATATATATTTTTCCGGCCGATAACCACCAGGGCATCACCCAGCCCGAACACAGGCCCTGGCAACAACTGCAATGGCATACCAGTTATAAAAAAACAAGGCTGATGCAGTGGATTAGGCTGGAAGAACGTTTCCGGCGTAGGATTTTGAACGATTCTACCCTGGCAAAAGGATATCATTTCAACTGGCGGCTCCGGTATAATATCTGGTACGAAATGCCTTTCGTAAAAAACGGCCTGCAACCCGGCAGCCTCTCATTTATTGCCAACGACGAACTGCACATCAATTTCGGAAAGGAAATCGTGTTTAACTATTTTGACCAGAACAGGTTATTCCTCGGCATCAAATACCAGTTAAGTAAAAGCAGCCAGGTACAGGCGGGTTATAGCAATGTATTCCAGCAACTGTCGGCCGGTAACCAGTACAAGAATATTCATATCGCCAGGATATTCTTCTTTCAAAATTTCGATTTGAGAAAGAAAGCGAAATAGTGGCGATGGCTCGTTTATTATTTTTTGATGTTGGGGATGGCGGAACTAATGTTCCCCGGATAAAATGATTTTTTCAATAGTAGGCCGATACAACAAAGGTTTTCTGCGATTATCAAATACAGGTACCTGGTTTTCGACAAAAATCGACACCAGCGGCTTTTTAGATGCCTCGCTTTTTGCAACAAATATTTTATTGTATGGGGGTTGCTGAATCTTCGGTTTAGCAACAAATATTGTTTTACCGGTGTTGCTGAACCTTCGATTTGCGTCAGCTTTATTCTATCGCTGAATAATATGTCGGCTGAAACACTTGCCAATGCTGCGTTACCTCCTCAAAGCAAAATGCAGCATCGAAAAGGCGGCGAGCACCCGGCCGGCCCCAGGCCATTCTATTAAAAGTTTATATAGTCAACACTAGTCTCGCCAAATTGGCCTGGTTTATACCATTCCGCCCATCAGCGGATCGGTAAAACTGGGCCGGCCTGTTTCTACATGGCCTGCATATCTTTTCTCAAAAACAGCATTGCCTGCCAGGCGTACGGTAAAATCGTACCAGCCATGGCTCTTTGTAAGATCAAGCGGTAGGGAAATTATTTTATTCTTTGCGTTGGCGACCAGTTGTACGGTATGGGGCTGGCCCCTGTAAGCATTGTCTGTTATGTTAATAATGCCCGGCTCAGCGGCGCCGCTGTCTATCACTACGCTGATATGCCCCGTCAGTTTTTTCCTGTCGGCAGCCATACGATCATATTCAACCGAGATCGGCAGGACCCTGTCTTTCGCGTTTCCACGGAAATGCCTGAAAAAACCGTTGGGTCCATACAGTCGGAATTCATAAGGGCCTCCATTCAAATCCTGCAGATCGAAACTGTCTTCCAGGAGGGCGCCGGCGGCCACGGCATAGCTCCTGATGGTTAGGTTATCACCTGCACCGGCATACATATAAAAGGGAGAACCCGCTGCCCGCCCGCCAAATATTTCGTTGGAAGCTTTGAGATGGATCGTAAACGCTTGTTTATCGGCGCTGAGCTGACCGTCTGCATACAATTGGTAAGGCAATGCACAGGCGGGCCGTATGCCTTTCTCCTGTTGTGGAAGGGCATTACCGCTCTTTCTTTTATTTATGTCGCCGATCTCCGCTTCGGACAGCACCCGGTAGCCGGAGGGATCTTTTTTAAATTTGGCATTGTACATCGTTTCGATAAACTGCTTTTTTTCAGGAAATAGATCCGGCATTTTTTCGCCGGTATACGGTGTAAAAACAGCGGAGAGATCACCACAGACCGATCGCCGCCAGCCCGTAATATTGGTCTCTTCTATTTTTGTATTGAATTTTTGATGGATAAACTTTTCTACAAACTGTATGATGGAAGTATGATCGAATACCTGTGAACAAACCTTCCCTCCCCTGCTCCAGGGCGAAGCAATGACCAATGGCACCCGGTAACCCAGGCCAATAGCATTCTGCCGGGAATGGGTTTTATCATATTTTGTCATATCCTGTTCCAGCGTTACAAATTCGGTCGCTGCATCCATGCCTGCAGAAACAGCGCCGGTATTTTTATCATTTGGATCAGGCGCCACAAAGGGCGGAACATGGTCAAAATATCCATCGTTCTCATCATAACAAAGAATAAAAATTGTTTTCTTCCAAACCTCCGGTTTTTTTGTAAGTATGTCCATTGCTTCCGCCACATACCAGGCCCCGTACCAGGGCGCGCCGGGATGATCGGAAAAATTTTCCGGCCCTACAATCCAGGAAACCGTGGGCAGTTCGCCGCTGTTTACATCCTGCCGGAACTGGTGCAGCACATCACCCTTGGGTATTTTCATTTCACGTTGCACCGTTCCATCCATGTACTGCAGGCTATCGAGTTGCCGGTAATGCGGATCGTTTTTATTTATGCTAAAGGCTTTCTGGTGCAGGTTCTTTTCCTTCTGTGAAAGCTGGTTAAAATTCTCTGCTGTATAAACATGTATGCCTTCCTGTGCACGCGTGAGCCAGGTCTTTTTTTCGCTGATCTGATCCTTCAGGTGCAGGTAATCTTTTGTACCGGGCGTCATTGACGACAATGATTGCTCCATACCGGCAATCTGGGCGGGGTATTCGTCTATTGCTTTTTTCATAAAAGCCCGGTAGGAATCGGCATGCTGCACCCGGTACTGCGAGAAAAATTCGATGGGGTTGTCGGTAAAATTAGACAGCCACGCATCTTCATCGCCATTGAAACCGGAAGGCAGGCTGATCTCATTCTGGTAAATTTTCCAGGAGATGCCATTTTCTTCCAGCCGTTCAGGGAAGGTGGTCCAGCTGGCGGGCAAAAAGAAATCCAGGTCTTCATTACGGAGATGGGCAAACGAATGAATACTTTTTTCCGGGCGCACGGTACCCGTCCATAAATACAGGCGATTGGGGGTAGTGCCGGTTAAGGAAGAACAGAAGTTCTGATCACAAACGGTAAAAGCGTCTGCCAATGCATAATAAAAAGGCAGATCCTCCCGGTTATAATAACCCATGGTCAACGGTACATTGGCAAAGCCCTTATGCCCCGATGGTTTTGCCAGCAACCATTTATCGTATTTGCCGCCGTTGCGCGCATCTACCTGGTTGCTCCAGGAATGCGGCAGCGAACCCAGCCAGGTGGCATTGGTCTCTTTTATATTTAGCCGGAAGGGTGCATAGGTCTCTCCCGCCGCATTCTGCTGTAACCAGACCAGGTTGTTATCGGGCTTTAGAATGGCCCGCGGATCGTTGTACCCGCGCACGCCTTGCAGTGTACCGTAGCAATGATCGAAAGATCGGTTTTCCTGCATCAGTATCACAATATGTTCTGCATCCAGGTAAGTAGAACCCGGTGCGGGGTTGATGGCCATCGCTTTCAGCACCGATGCCGGCAACACAGCGGCCATGCCGGCAGCGCCAGATAAAAGCGCTGCTTTCTTTATAAAATCCCTCCTTGTATCCATGTTGAATCAATTAAACCTGTTGATGGAATGCCCGTAAATATCCCCCCTCTTGCCGATGCCTGAAATTAATAAATTGTTACCGCATGCTTTATACCAACTTATACCATTTCAAATGTGTAAAAGTTATTAATTTGGACAAATAAACCTGCCTTTGTTGAACAGCCATTGATAGCTTTCTGTTACCTGTTAATCAATCATCGTTTATTCATCTTACATGCCACCACTAAAACATTTTTTTCGCAACACCAGCATCCGCGGCCGCCTCCTATGCATGTTATTTGTTTTTGCATTCCCGGCGCTTTCCTTTGCCCAGCAAAAAATAAAGAAGACTGTCTTTATCATCGCTGATGGTATCCCGGCAGATGTGATTGAGAAATTACCCGTGCCCAACCTGAAAAACATTGCAGCGGCAGGCGGTTACACAGTCTCTTATGTGGGTGGCATAAAGGGAAGTTACAGCCAGACGCCTACTATTTCTGCCGTGGGCTATAACAGTGTGCTCACCGGCACCTGGGTAAATAAGCACAATGTGTGGGACAATGATATTGCGGCGCCCAATTATTATTACCCAACTATTTTCCGACTGCTGAAAGAACAATATCCTGCAAAGAAAACCGGTATTTTTTCCAGCTGGGAAGACAACCGTACCAAACTGGTGGGTGATCGGTTTGCCCCTACCGGCAATATCGGCATTGACTATACCTACGACGGACTGGAAAAAGACACCTTGCAATACCCGCACGATAAAAAAAGAGATTTTATCAGCCGGATAGATGAAAGCGTAGCTAAAAAAGCTGCCGCCAGCATCCGGGCAGATGCACCTGATCTTTCCTGGGTATACCTCGAGTACACAGACGATATGGGCCATGCACATGGGGATGGCCCGGAATTCTACCATGCAGTTGAATTAGCGGATACCCGTATCGGTTATATCTGGGAGGCGGTTCAATACCGCCAGCAGCATTTTAATGAAGATTGGCTGATCATTGTAACCACCGACCACGGGCGCGATTCCGTTACCGGCAGGGGACATGGCGGCCAGAGCAACCGCGAACGCGCCAGCTGGATATTTACCAATGCAAAAGACCTGAATGCAGCATTTCATGCGCCGCAGGCTTCCGCTACAGATATTATGCCGTCCATTGCCCGCTTTATGAATATAATACCCACCAAAGACATTGCTTTTGAAACAGATGGCACACCCTTCATCGGTGCCCTTTCGTTTATTTTACCGCAGTTTCATTTCAGTAACGACAGCCTGCAGGTACAATGGAAGGCCCTGGCCAAAACAGGTAAAGTAAAAATTTGGATGAGTACCGCCAACCAGTTTAAAACAGGCGGCCACGACGAATATATCTTACTGGGAACCGTACCGCTGGCAGGCCAGCAAGCCAGCTTCCGTTTATCAGCCAAGCCGCCTGCTTTCTATAAAATTGTTGTACAGGCAGACCACAATACCTGCAATTACTGGATAGGGAAACCCTGATAAACATAAGGGTGAACAGACGGCATCCAACAGTGGCCGGTGAAGGCACCGGGCCACGGGATGTAAAACTATATTGGTTTTTCTAATGCTTGTTGAACCCGCCGGATCATTTCCATACAGGCCCGACCGTTATGATAGGGACATTTCCAAATGCCGATCTTGTCTTTTTCCGTCATTACAGCGCCATCAGCGCGTATGCCCCAAACCCATTCACCATGGGCATCATCGCGTATGTGCTCCTTGATAAAATCCCAAACATTTATTGCCGCCTGCAGAAAATTCTGCTGCCCGCTTTCCTGCCAGGCATTAAAGAAACCCACCATGGCTTCGGCCTGCGGCCACCAATGCTTTTCTTTAACCAGGTGGTTTTCGGCCGGTTCATATTCATACCAGAGTCCGCCGTCGGTGTCCAGCCCTTCCAGGCAGCTATTGGCCATTTTTACGGCGATGTTACGGGTATCCGCCTTCCATTTTATATCTCCCAGGCTGTCTGCTGCTTCCTGCAATAACCAGGCGGCCTCAATATCATGGCCATAAGAAACCGTAACGGCTTTTGGAATCCATGCTTCGTTAAAAAACAATACCAGGTGGCCGGTCTTGCCATCAATAATATAATCAGCAAAATTCTGCAGCAGGTTTTTTATTTTTTCCCGGACAACCGGTTCGGGCCAGATGCGATAGAGGTTGCTGTATGCTTCCAGTACATGCAGGTGGGTGTTCATAGTCTTCTTTTCATTCGCATCTTTATCGCTGAGACTCATATCTTCCAGTGGCAGCCAGTCTTCCGCGAATGCATCTATATAACCGCCCCGTTCTTTATCGAAACTGAATTGTTCAATTGTGTTGAACAGCGCGATGGCCTGCTCGCGGGCTGCGGGCAGACCGGTTGCCATAAAAAATTCGCTCATCGCATAGAGGGCAAAGCTCTGTGCGTATACCTGCTTTTTCCGGTTGGCCGGTGCCCCCCTGTAATCAACGCTCCAATAAACACCCCCATACTGTGGGTCTATAAAATGACCCATAAAATAACCATAGGCCCGTTGGGCATGCAACCCATAATGGTTTTTTTGTGTGTGGCGGAAGGCGGCGGAAAAAGTCCAGAGAATACGGCTGTTCAGGACACTGCCTTTATCTGCCTGTGTATCGCGGTGGTTAAGATGATCGACCCTGCCCGCAAAACCACCGTATGTTTCATCCACCGCATATTTCATCCAATATGAAAGGATGTCTTCCAGTTCTTTTTCCAACTCTTCTTTGAATTGCTGCAAACGCATAATGTAGTCGGTAGTCTTTATCCTTTAGTCAAAAGTTGCGAAATCGTGGATGATTGCATTACAGCCTATCGATGATCGGCTACGGGCTAAAAATGGCTGTTTCCCGCGATCAGTTCATTCAGCGTATGCACCGTGGTGGCCGACGTAAATCCGTCGGGCGCTGTGTGCATGGCATAATCGAGCAGGTTATCGATGCTGGTGGTCGCCACATGCAGCCGGGTATCGGAAGACGCATAATAAATAAATATTTTCCCGTCCGGGTCTGCAATCCATCCGTTGCAAAAAGCCACATTGGATACATCACCTATCCGTTCTTCTCCCTCGGGTGCCAGGAAATAGCCACCTGGTTTATATATTACTTTGGCAGGATCCTGCAGATCTGTTACAAAGAGGTACAACACATAACGTAAACCAGCAGCCGTATTACGCACGCCATGGGCGAGGTGCAGCCAACCCAGCGATGTTTTAACAGGTGCGGGGCCAGCTCCGTTCTTGGCTTCATAGACGGTATGGTAGATTTTCCGGTCTACGATTCGTTCTTCTTTTACCACTGCGTGTTCAATGGATGCTGAAAGGCCAAAGCCGATGCCACCGCCGTTGCCGGCATCAATAAATCCATCCTGTGGCCTTGTATAAAAAGCGTACTGGCCCTGCACAAATTCCGGGTGCAATACCACGTTGCGTTGCTGGGGCGAAGCAGTTTGCAGGTCATCCAGTCTTTCCCAGGCCAGCATGTCCTTTGTTCGGGCAATGCCACATTGTGCAATGGCGGCAGACTGGTCGCCCGGCGCTGCGGCAGGGTCGCGGCGTTCTGTACAAAACAAGCCATAGACCCACCCGTCTTCATGCTGTACCAGGCGTATATCATAAATATTGGTGTCGGGCTGACCTGTTTGCGGCATCTGCACGGGACGGTCCCAGAACCGGAAATTGTCAATGCCATTATCGCTTTCTGCCACGGCAAAGAAAGACTTCCGGTTGGAAGCTTCCACCCGCGCCATGACCAGGTATTTATTATTCCATTTAATGGCGCCGGCATTCAGCACGGCATTTATGCCGAAGCGTTCCATGAGCTTGGGGTTGCTGGCGTAATTTAGGTCGTATCGCCAGGTAAGCGGGGTGTGGGCCGCTGTCAGAACAGGAAACCGGTAACGGTCATATATGCCATTGCCGATACCAGCCGGTTCATTGTTGCGCTTCAGCAGCGCGGCCTGTGCAGATGTAAGCTGGACCAGTCTTTGTTCAAAATTTTCTCTCATCGTTTATCTTTTAAATGCGTTGCCGCGTTGGTTGGGAGGCTGCCTCCGGCGCTATCATTGATCAGCAGGCAACATATTGTTTAATTTTCCAGTTTATTCCACCAGGTTTTTTTCAGTATCCATACAATGCCACCCAGCAGCAGAACGGTCAGCAGCAGGGGCAGCTTCATCCATAATACAACATACATGGGTAAAATGGTCAGGCAGAGCTGCGCTACAATACCCAGCACCACGTTCAGCATATCCAGTTTAAAACGTTTATTGGGCAAAAACATTGGGTCTTCTGCCATTACACTGTCGTGAACAGGTTTCCAGAAGCCCCAGGGCCGCACGGTCTTGTAAAATGATTTCAGGGTAGCCATGTCCGTTGGTGGGGCTGAATAGGTGCCAATAAAACAACCGGCCAGCGAAACCAGGAATATGATCGGCCAGTAATACAGGTCCAGCCCGGTAATGATACCTGTAGACTTTAATACTGCCAAAGCAATCGCGGGCAGAATCCCCGCCAGCATGCCCAGGAAAAAACCGTTGGCATTAAAACGCCACCAATACCATTTAAGGGTGTTGGCGGCAATATAACCGCCGTACAACCCGCCTACAATCCATTGCAGCACGGTGTTCACATCTTTAACAAAAATACCCAGCAGGATGCCGATCAATACCACCAGCAGGCCTACGCTGTAATTCATGGTCATGATCCGGCGTGTACCGGCCGCCGGGTTGATATATTTCAGGTAAATATCATTTACGATATACGCCTGTGCTGCATTGACGGTACCGGAGAACGTTCCCATAAAAGCACCCAGCAGGCCTGTGAGCACCAATCCTAAAATGCCCGCCGGTAAAAAATTATTGATGGTCGCCGGCAGCACTTTTTCAAAATCGGTATGCCCGGCAGTCGTAATATCCAGTTGTTTGTAATACAGCAGTCCCAGTACGGTTAACCCGATGATCATGGAATAACGGACGGGCAACAGGATAATGGAAACAAAGCCACTCATTTTAGAAGCGTCTTTTGGCGAACGGGTGCTTAATATTTTTTGCATATCATAATTGGGTGCCGGGCCGGCAAGGCTGGCAAAAACACCTTTGAAAAGCATCATCATAAAAAATACGCCAAACAAGCCGAAGCCATCGTCTTCAATTTTTTTGTCCGCCGCCGGGATAATATCTTTCCAGCTGAGGTTCAGGTGCCAGTTAAAAAAAGGATTGAACCAGCCTTCGGGCACCCGCAGGGCAGCGCCGCCCTGCTGCAAATGCTGATGCGCAATAATGGCAATGGCGATGCACGCTACGGTCATGACCAGGTACTTGATGAAATCGCCCAGTACGATGCTGTGCATACCACCCAGTATGGAATAAAACATGGCGAAGAGCGAAAAGACGGCACCATAAAAATGGGGTACCCATTGGGCTGATACCGTAAAGGGAATATAGGGCTGCAGCACCTGCCAGGGAATGAATATCTCGATGAATTTGCCCAGGCCAACAAAGCCGTAAGCGAGGAAACCGAAACAACTCAGCAGTGCGAAAGCCACTACGATATTGTGCGAAGCTTTCATGCCTTTACCCGTGGTGCCAAAACGGGTGGCCAGCCAGCCAGCGCCTGTACTGGCATTAGAGCGGCGCAGCCACTTCGACAAAAACATCATCATGATGACCTGGTTAAACACGGGCCATAGCCAGGGTATCCAGATGCTTTTCATACCATATACAAAACACAGGGAGACCATCCACATGGTGCCGCTGATATCGAACATATCGCTGGCATCGCTCATACCCAGCATATACCAGGGCAGCGATTTACCACCGAGCAGGTAGCTGTCTTTATTCTGTTTTGCTTTTTTACGAAACCAGAAACCAAGCGAAACCATCAGCGCCAGGTAAAGAAGAATAATAACAATGTCGATAGCGTGTAATTTCATGAAGACAAGCATTCCGCTTTTAGCAATGAGCTGCCAGCGTTTAACGATGAATTGAATAGTATAAAAAATAAATTCTTTCCTGTTCTATTAAACATTGATTGCGTGATGGCACATAACCAACAGCTTCCTCAGCGGTACAAATGTTCTTTGCTGACATCTTTCTGAAAAAGGGTTTTGTCATTCTTGTAAAACGCTTCAAAATCGGCGGCGGCGGCGGCGCCTTTGTAGGGAACATAAAATTCGTACT
>CAXTMV010000092.1:17694-18808 GCA_964245425.1 uncultured Flavihumibacter sp.
GGCCCTTTGCCGATTTACCCGCATTTCGCCAGGCCAGGGCATAAGAAATCTTATGGTTGCCGATGGCCGGTAGCAGCGCCTGTGTAAACCAGGTACTGTCTGGCAGTGTACCATACCCGAATTCAGTAAGCGCCGGAATTTTATTTTTTTCTGCCGCTATTTTTTCCAGTATGGTAAGGCTCTTATCTGTTTCACTGATAAAGGCCTGGTTATCGGCGCCCCGCTGGTAAATATCAAACCCGATGAGGTCTACCCATTCATTGCCCGGGAAACGTTCCAGGTAAGCGGCCTCATCGCTGAACCGATCGGTATTGTAAGCATACAGCAAATTATGCACATTTGCCGTATCGCGCAGGTAGCTTCCGGTAAAACGGTACAATTGCTTCAGCTCATCAGGCGTACACCACTTACTGCCCCACCAGAACCAGCTGCCGTTCAGTTCATGAAAGGGGCGGAAGATGACCGGGATCGCTTCGCCTTTTTTGCCTTTCAGATCGTGCATGAAGGCAGCCAGCTTTTTCAGCCAGCTGGTGTATAAAAAGTGTTTGCTGCCGCCGGGCAAAATAGCGGCAACGGTTCCGGGCACGGGATCCCAGGCAGATTTGCCGGTTAAAGCATTCGTGAAATGCCAGCTGATGGTGATGACACCGCCGCGGGCGTATCCTTCGGCAATCAATTTTTTCATGGTTATAAAAGGTACACCGTCCAGGTTCTTTGCGCTGTCCAGTTCCAGGTGTCCCAGTTCCCATCCGTAGACGGCCGGGTAATCGCCGGTCACTTCTTTTATATCACTGTTACCGGGTATATATTTCCAGTTAACGCCATAGGCAAGATCATCCTGGTGACCCATCATAAAACCCTTTTCACGCAGATCATTGAGGTGCTGGTACAGGTGACGGGTTTCCAGGCTGGCCTTTTTATCGCAGGGTATTACCTGCTGTGCCCTGGCAACAGAAATGGAAAAGGCCAATAGCGGCAATAGTTTTGATACGTTCATGTGGCAGTAAATATATTCATCTAAAACGTAGGCGGCGCCCCTTCAGGCCATCTTCCAACAACCCTATCTTTGGCAGTCGCCTGCAACCGTACAAAAGTAAAGGGATCGAATTACGGA
>CAXTMV010000093.1:0-18760 GCA_964245425.1 uncultured Flavihumibacter sp.
GTCAAAATCAAGGTACTGCATCAGCTGCCGCCGTACACCTTCCTGGTTATGGCGCAAGGTCTCCTCGCTCAGCAGGTTTCTCTCTTCACTTTTGCCGGAAGGATCGCCTACCATGCCGGTGGCGCCACCCACCAGCGCAATGGGCTTGTGCCCTGCTTTCTGGAGGTGTACCAGCAAGAGAATGGGCACCAGGCTGCCGATGTGCAGGCTGTCTGCAGTGGGGTCAAAACCAATATAGGCACTGGTCATTTCCCGTTGCAATTGCTCTTCTGTGCCGGGCATCATATCCTGTATCATGCCCCTCCAGCGTAATTCCGCTACCAGATTCATGTTAATCAGCTATTTTGCGCAAAAGTAGCTGATTCTTAATACATATATACACCTAAAAAAGCAATAAAACAGCTTTCCGGCCGTTACCCAACATTGAGTGATCGTTTCCCGTATATAATTGTCAATCCGGGCAATTAAACTGACATGCCGGGCAGCCAAAATTGATAAAGGCAGGTCTATTTAATTGCTTATTCAGAAAATTGCTTTGATGAAAAATATTAAACCCCTGTTGATCGGTTTATCCCTATTTGGGGTGACGCATTTGTCTGCGCAGTTTCGCAAGTATTCCAATGAATTCTTAAATATTGGTGCGGGCGCCAGGGGATTGGCAATGGGCAGCGCGCAGGAAGCCACGGTAAGCGATGCCACCGCTGGTTACTGGAACCCGGCCGGGCTGGTAAATGTAAAAGACAATCCACAGGTGGCCCTGATGCATGCTGAATATTTTGCCGGTATCGGTAAATACGATTACGGCACCCTGGCCATACCACTCAGCAACGGCAAAAGAACATTGGGTATCTCCCTGCTGCGTTTTGCGGTAGACGATATTCCCAATACCATTTTTCTGGTGCAGCCCGATGGTACCATTAATTTCGATAACATCACTACGTTTTCTTCTGCAGATTATGCCTTTATCTTTTCACTGGCACAACAACTCAAAATAAAGAAAAAGCACAACCTTAATTTTGGTATCAATGCCAAGATCATTCACCGCACGGCCGGTGATTTTGCCACTTCCTGGGGTTTTGGTTTCGATGCAGGCGTGCAATACGAGCACAAGAACTGGAAGCTGGGATTGATGGCAAGAGATCTTACCACCACCTTTAATGCCTGGTCCTACAGCCTGAACGATAATATCCGCGAGGTGTTTTACCTGACCAACAACGACATCCCTGTTAAATCAACCGAATTAACAGCCCCGCAGCTGATCTTTGGGGGCGCTTATAATTTCAAGATCAATAATACCCTGAGCCTGCTGACGGAAACCAGCCTCGACCTCACTTTTGACGGCCGCCGCAATACGGTTATCTCTTCCAAAGTAGTAAGCATCGATCCAAAACTCGGCATGGAACTATCTGTTAAGAATGTTTTTTTTGTGCGTGGCGGTATCAACAATTTTCAGAAAGCACTTGACGAAAGCGATTCAACCAATACCCATAAGGTCTGGATTTACCAGCCCAGCATCGGTGCCGGTTTCAGGATATCGAATGTAGAGATCGATTATGCCTTTACCAACCTGGCCAACCAGTCGAACCCCCTTTACACCAATATTTTTTCACTGCGGCTGGATTTGAAAAAGAAACCCAAGAAATAATCCGTATTATTTAAGAACCGGGAAATTTTAAACTATGAAGAAATTGTTTACACTTGTATTGTTGATGTATGGCACGTACAGCTATGCACAGCTTTACAATAATGAATGGATTGATTTTTCAAAAACTTACTATAAATTCAAAACAGATCGCACGGGGTTGTTTCGTATTCCGCAAACTACCCTGGCAGGGGTTGGCATGGGTGCTGTTCCGGCAGAACAATTTAAACTCTGGCGGAATGGCCAGGAAGTAACCCTGTTTACTTCTTCTGCCAGCGGCGTATTGCCATCGGGTGGTTATATTGAATTCTGGGGCCAGGCAAATGATGGAAAACCAGATAAGCCGCTCTACCGCGATCCAGCCTTTCAGCATACTGATAAAATAAGCCTGCAGGCCGATTCCGTTACCTATTTTTTAACCGTAGATGCAACAGGCGCCAACCTTCGGTTTGCAGATGCACCCAATGATATTGCAGGCAATGTGTTACCGGCAGAGCCTTATTTCATGTACACCGCCGGCCGGTATTTTCGTGACCAGATAAATTCCGGTTTTGCCGCTGTTATCGGTGAATATGTATACTCTTCTTCATACGATAAAGGCGAGTACTGGAGTACGGCCGATATTTACCCGTACGGACCGCGGACCGATCAGCAGGCCGGGCTTTTTCCCTACCTGTCTGGCCCCGCTGCTTCCATCAAGTTCGGCGCCTCCGGTAACGCGCTGAACCCGAGATCCATCCAGGTAAGGGTTAATGGCAGCCTGGTTAAAGACACTACCTGCGATTATTTTAATGATATAGTGGGTACTGCTTCCGTGCCGGTGTCTACACTGAACCCGGGTACTGCCGACGTACAGTTCACAAACGAAACAACTGCTAACCCTGCCCTTACCAACGACCGCATGGTGGTATCTTTCTACGAGCTTACCTACCCGCGACAGTTTAATTTTAACGGGGCCAGCAATTTCAGCTTTGTACTGGCACCCACCAATACCGGTTATTTTTTACAAATAACCAATTTTGCCTACGGCAGTACCGCACCGGTTTTATACGATCAAACCTATCACCAGAAATACACCGGCGATATTTCTACCGCCGGCACCGTAAAATTTGCCATCGCACCGGGCGCATTGGCAAGAAACCTGCTGCTGGTAAATGAAGAGCCGGCCAGTTATGTAAATATTAACCCGGCTGATCTTAAAACAAAAATTTTTACTGATTTTAACAATGTTGCCAACCAGGGCAATTACCTCATTATTTCCAGCCCGATACTGTACAGCGCCAGCGATGGCAGCAACCCGGTAGACAACTACAGGGCTTACCGGAGTTCGACTACGGGTGGTGGTTATGCCGCAAAAATATATGATATCGATGAGCTGGTAGACCAGTTTGGATTCGGCATCAAAAAACACCCGCTTTCCGTTAAGAACTTCCTGCGTTTTGCAAGGGCAAAATTTGCTGCAACGCCGCAGTATGTTTTATTAATCGGGCACGGGGTGGCGTACAATGCTTACCGGTATAACAGTGCCGATCCCACCTCAGACCGGCTGAATATTGTACCTACGTTTGGCTGGCCGGCTTCGGATAACCTGCTGGCTTCTGCAGACGGGGCCAGCCCGGTTCCCCTAACGCCCATCGGCCGTATTTCGGCGGTTACCGGTGATGAAGTAGCCAACTATGGCCAGAAAGTAATAGAATACGAGACGGCGCAACGCAGCAATGCCAATACCATTGCCGACAGGGCATGGATGAAAAATGTAATGCAGGTAACAGGTGCCAGCGAGGTGTACCTCGGCTCGGTGCTTTGTAATTATATGGATAATTACCGGCAGCTGATTGTAGACACCTTGATAGGGGCCAACGTAACAACATTTTGTAAAAGCACCAGTACTGAAGTGGAGCAGGCTTCCAACGACCGTGTTACCGAACTGTTTAATGAGGGCCTTGGATTCTTTTGCTATTTTGGCCACTCGTCTTCTACGGTACTGGGCTATAATATTGATGACCCCCAGAACTATGATAATGCAGGGAAATATCCTTTCTTTTCTGTGAACGGCTGTAATGCCGGTGATTTCTTTGTATACGACCCGCTGCGGTTCACCTTTGGCCAGACCCTCTCCGAGAAATTCCTGCTCACCAAGCAAAGAGGTAGTATCGGTTTCCTGGCTTCTACCCATTTCGGTATCGTAAACTACCTGAATATCTTTATCAGTAGTTTCTACAGCCTGATGGGCAACGGAGACTATGGCTCATCGGTGGGTAAAATAAACAGGGATGCGGCTGCCCAAATGATCCAGATTTCCGGCTCGAGCGATTACTACGCACGCCTGCATGCAGAAGAACTTACCCTGCACGGAGACCCGGCCATTAAACTGGATTACCAGGCTTTACCGGATTACGATATTGAAGAACCGCAGGTAGTTATTAACCCGCAGTTTGTTTCTATAGCAGAAACCAAGTTTACGGCAAACATCAAACTGTACAATTTGGGTAAGGCTGTAAGCGACTCTATCGTGGTGGAAATTAAAAGACAATACCCGGACAACAGCATTGTTACCGTGCAACGTAAAAAAATACCCGGTATACGTTATACAGACTCGCTTACACTGGATGTGCCCATTATTGCCACGCGCGATAAAGGACTCAATAAGCTGATCATTAAGGTAGATGCAGACGATGTGGTGACTGAAATGACAGAAGCCAACAACACCATTACAAAGGAATTTTATATTTATGAAGACGAGGCACGCCCGGCTTACCCCTATGATCTTTCCATTGTAAACCAACCAACCGTAAAACTCTATGCTTCTACCGCCAATCCGCTCAGCACATTGAAACAATATGTGATGGAGATGGATACAACGGAACTATTTAATTCTACGGCAAAAACAAGCAAAACCATTTCATCTGTTGGTGGACTGCTGGAGTTTGACCCGGGTATAACCCTGCACGACAGCACCGTTTATTACTGGCGTACCTCGCTGGTGCCGGCTGCCGGCGGCGATTACCATTGGAATGAATATTCATTCATCTACCTGTCGGGGTCGTCCACCGGTTTTAACCAGTCGCATTACTACCAGCAACTCAAGTCGGATACTTCCAGCATTTCATTGGGCCCCGACCGAAACTGGAAATTCGGCAATATGATAAACAACCTGTTTTTCCGCAATGCTGTTTACCCCATCGCCAATCTCGACAACGACTTTAGTTTGTCCATCAACGGTAGTTCCGCCATTCAAAGCGCCTGTGTAGGATATTCCCTTATCTTCCAGGTAATTGACCCGGTTACTTTTAAACCCTGGAAAAATGTGGATGATGCCGGCAACAACCTCTACATTGGTGGCAGTGGCTCTGCCAATTGCGCGATAACCCGCAACTATAATTTTGAGTTTACCTACATGAATGCCGCCAGCCGTAAAAAAATGATGGATTTTATGGATAACATCATTCCGGACGGGTTTTATGTGGGCGTCCGCACCATCACCAATACTTCGCAACCCAATTACGGTTACGTGCAGGATTGGAAAGCCGATACAGCTTTGTATGGTTCCGGAAACTCCTTGTACCAGCGGCTGGTAGATGCAGGCTGCGCCCAGCTGGATTCTTTTTACCACAACAGCTGTTTTGTGTTCGCGTACAAAAAAAATGATCCTTCGTTTACACCCCGGTATAAATTCAGCGTGGGCCTGAGCGATCCGATTAATCTGAGCGTTGATTGCCCCACGCCCGACACGCTTGGTTATATGACCTCGCCCGTATTCGGCCCTGCCAAAGCCTGGAAACAGGTGCATTGGAGAGGCTACAGCAAGGAGCCCAATTCGCCCGACAATCCAACGGTCGACATCATCGGCGTATCAGCCAGTGGCACGCAAACGCTGTTGTACACCATTGATAAGACGCAGCAGGATTTTGATATTTCCGGCGTAAGCGCGGCACAATACCCCAGCATGCAATTAAGAATGCGCAATATTGATTCTATAAAGGTTACACCGTACCAGCTCAGCTACTGGCGCATCGATTACGACCCCGTTCCGGAAGGCGCCGTAATACCCAATATCTATTTCAAAAGCAAGGATGTAACCAAGCTGACGGACACACTTGATGTTGGCGACAAATTCACATTCGGCCTCGCGTTTAAAAACATCAGCCCGGTTGCCTTTGATAGCATGAAAATTAAACTGTATATACTCGATCAGAGTAATGTGGTACATAATATCCTGTTATCCAAACGGAAGCCGCTGATAACAGCCGATTCCATCCAGGTGAATTATGAGGTCGATACAAAAGATTACCCCGGGGCCAACACATTGTACATAGAATTCAACCCCGACAATGATCAGCTGGAAGAATACCATTATAATAATTTCCTGTACCGGAATTTTTATGTGCGGGCAGACAAGACCAATCCCCTGCTGGATGTGACCTTTGACAATGTGCACATTCTTAACCGCGACATTGTATCGGCCAAGCCGCATATCCAGATCAAATTAAAAGATGAAGCCAAATTCCTGTTGCTGAACGATACGGCCCTTATGACCCTGCAGGTTAAATACCCGGATAATACCGTGCGCACTTATAAGTTCAACACAGATACCCTGCGGTTCACACCGGCGGTAAGCGGGTCGGATAATACGGCCACTATCGATTTTACGCCACAGTTCCTGAACCAGGTAAATGAGGATGGAGACGAATACCAGTTGATTGTAAAAGGAAAGGACGCCAGCGGCAATAAAGCAGGCGCCACCCAGTATACCATCACATTCAGGGTTATCAGCAAGCCGATGATCAGCAATATGCTCAATTACCCGAATCCGTTTACTACGTCAACCGCCTTCGTTTTCACCGTTACCGGCAGTGAAGTACCCGATAATATAAAAATTCAGATATTAACCGTTACCGGTAAGGTAGTGCGGGAAATAACCAGGCAGGAACTGGGAACATTGCACATCGGCAGAAATATTACCGATTATAAATGGGATGGAAATGACCAGTTCGGGCAAAGGCTTGCCAATGGTGTGTACCTGTACCGCTTTGTTACCACGCTGAACGGTAAAAAAATGGATAAGTTTACGGACGCCGGCGACAATACCGATAAGTTCTTTACCCGTGGCTACGGAAAGATGTACCTGATGCGGTAAGGAATATAAATGATACAGGCCATTTCACACAAATACAGCAACTCGTAAAAGAAACAAAGGCCTTCCTTGTTTTACG
The DNA here is from genome assembly GCA_964245425.1 of uncultured Flavihumibacter sp. Classification (GTDB taxonomy): domain Bacteria; phylum Bacteroidota; class Bacteroidia; order Chitinophagales; family Chitinophagaceae; genus JACMLD01. Next base: position 6,856 of record CAXTMV010000093.1, read on the forward strand.
AGTTGCTGTCTTTGCGTGAAAGGGCTTTTACTATTTTGCTGCAAAAGAAATAAAATCCCTTTTGCGGGTGTACATTTACAATCAATCAAATGCAGGAATGACCTATGCAAAAACGACGACCGGGCAGGCTCGTGCTGCAATTGCTGATGGGATTCTTTTTTCTGGAGCTTTTCCTACGCATCATATTTTACCAGCAATTTGGAAGAGAAAGACTGGCTACGGTAGAAGCAGCTAAAAACGTAAAAAGGAAAATAGTGGCGCGCGACCTGGTGACCGAGGTGTACCGGCATTACCTGGTAGCAAGACCCGATTCAGGCCAGGAAGTAAACAAGCGGATAGCCAGAGAAGCCATCGAAAGTAACTACTTTGAATACACACCCTGGGTAGAATACAAGAACATCGATTTCTCCGGCACTTATTTTAATACCCATGGTATGATTAGATCAACCATACCAGACAGCTTTACCGCCCGTGATGCCACCCAGCAGGTTATTTATTTTTTGGGCGGGTCTACTATGTATGGCATTAATATAACGGACCGCGAAACCATTGCTGCCGCCTTTGTAAATGAATACAAAGAACGTTTTCCGAGGGGCGCTTCCATAAAAGTGGTCAATTATGGCGTGTCGGCCTATCATTCTTACAATGAATTAATGTTGCTTTCCCACCTTATTTACAGCGGCCAGCATCCGGGTATTGTGGTGGTGATGGACGGACTGAATGATTTCCTGATGCCCACCGCCGCGCTGAAAAGAATTCCTTATTATTATTACCGGCTCAGGCAGGCCAGCAAAGACAAGCTGAACCTGAAAGAACTGCAGGGCATCAATGATTCAACGGCCACCCTGAACGACTATCCTGATTCGCTGAACGCAACAACACTGGCCGATACGCTTACCAACAATTACCTGTCTAATATCAACCAGTTTAAAAAGATGGGTACGCTAAATAATTTTCGCGTGTTCGTTTTTGTGCAGCCCAATCCGTTTTTCAATTATCCCAATAAAATGAACGATCCTATTTGCGATAAGCAGGCAATGCCGCTGGTAGAAAAAGCATACGGAATACTGGAAAAGAAAATAACCGATAGCAGCAATTGTTTTTTTCTTGGTAATATGCTGGCGAATGAAAAAGGCGTTCCTTTTATAGATCGGTTTCATTATGCCCCGGCTATGTGCCGCAGGATTGCGGCAGCAATGGTTTCCGCAATCGGAGAAAAAATAAACACGCAATAGTTCCGAACAAGACATCGGCCTGCAGGCGTAAAAAACTTAACTTAGCCCGGATGAAGATACTTGGCATATCAGCATTTTATCACGATGCCGCGGCAGTGCTGCTATCTGATGGTAACATTATTGCTGCGGCACAGGAAGAACGCTTTACCAGGAAGAAGAACGATGCGGCTTTTCCCTCCAATGCCATCCGGTTTTGCCTGCAATATGCCGGGTATTCCATCAAACACCTCGATGCCGTGGTATTCTATGACAAGCCTTTCCTGAAATTCGAACGCTTGCTGGAAACCTATTCGGCATTTGCGCCAGCCGGCCTGCCTTCCTTTATTCGATCCATACCGGTCTGGATAAAGGAAAAATTATTTCTCAAAAAACTTATTTATGAAGGCCTGCAGGACCTGGGGTCTTTTGATAAAAAAAAATTACCCTTATTGTTTCCTGAACATCACCTGTCGCATGCGGCAAGCGCTTTTTATCCATCCCCCTTCCAGGAAGCAGCTATCTTAACGATAGATGGAGTGGGTGAGTGGGCAACCGCCTCTATTTGCAGGGGCGAAGGGAGCCGGATTACTATTATTAAGGAATTGTCCTTTCCACATTCACTGGGATTGCTGTATTCTGCCGTTACCTACTATTGCGGGTTTACCGTAAACAGCGGGGAATACAAGCTGATGGGGCTGGCGCCTTACGGTGATGCACATGCGCCGGAATATGCCCGGTATGTTCACATCATAAAATCGAAACTGGTTACCATACAGGAAGATGGTTCCCTCTTCCTGCAGCAGGAATATTTCAGCTATGCAAAGGGCCTGCGGATGGTGCCCGATAATAAATGGGCAGCGTTGTTCGGCTTTCCCAAACGGACACCGGAAGCACCGCTGGATCAGCATTACTGCAACCTGGCCCTGGCCATCCAGGCGGTAACCGAAGAAGTGGTGATGAAGATGGCCGTAGAAGCAAAACGGCTTACCGGCAGTAATCACTTGTGCATGGCCGGTGGAGTAGCTTTAAACTGTGTTGCCAACGGCAAATTGCAGCAGGCAGGTATCTTCGACCAAATTTTTATACAGCCCGCGGCGGGCGATGCAGGTGGCGCGCTGGGCGCAGCCTACGCGGCAGAACATATTTATTTTGAAAGGCCGAGAACAATTACCGCGGCCCAGGATGCCTTGCAGGGCTCCCTGCTGGGCCCTTCTTTTACAGACCAGCAGATAGCCACCGCCGTTCAGCAATTTGATGCCCGCTTCCGTACAATGAAGGATCTTACTGAAATGACCGCACTGGCAGCAACACTTGCTGCCGATGGAATGGTGATAGGCTGGTTCCAGGGAAGGATGGAGTTTGGCCCGCGCGCACTGGGGGCCAGAAGCATTATCGCAGATCCCCGGCAGCCAGGCATGCAAAAAAAACTCAACCTGAAAATAAAATTCCGCGAAGGATTCCGGCCCTTTGCACCGGCCGTGCTGGCTGAAGATGTGCAAGACTACTTTGAACTACAGCAGCCCTCGCCCTATATGCTGTTTGTTCAACAGCTGAAAAAATCGCGGCAGGTGCCCGCACCGCAGGGGTATGCAGCATGGCCCTTGCAGGAGAAACTTTATTTCAGCCGCAGCGATCTGCCGGCCATTACCCATATAGATTATTCCGCAAGAATACAAACAGTGCACAAAGAAACCAATGCCCCTTTCTGGCATTTGCTGCAATCTTTTAAGCAACAGACCGGTTGTTCCGTGCTGATAAACACGTCCTTTAATGTAAGAGGAGAACCCGTTGTGCACACACCGCAGGAAGCATACCGTTGTTTTATGCGCACCGGCATGGATTACCTGGTGATGGGCAACCTTGTTTTCGATAAAAAAGATCAGCCCGAATGGAAAGAAAGTAAAGACTGGCAAACAGCCCTGACGGCCGACTGACGAAACCGAGGGTCCACGTTAGCCTGGCAGCGCATTTAATGCAGTATCTTGCAGAAAGTTTTTATCAATCATTAACGCCCCGTATGGATTTTCTAAAGGATTTGTGGAGATTTATGATGGCCAGGAAGAAATGGTGGCTGGCACCGCTTATCATCGTGCTAATCGTAATGGGCGTGCTGGTAATACTGGGCGGCAGTTCCGCCATGGCGCCTTTTATTTATACACTGTTCTGATGAAAAAACCGCAACGGCATAAAGAACTGGAAACAATACTGGTGCTGGTACTGGCCCTGGGCCTGTTGTACTGGCGCTATAAAAAACCTTATTTTTTGGGCGCCGCATTGATCCTTGGCCTGGTTGGGCTATTGCTGCCTGCTGCCGGGCGGCTTATTCACCAGGCCTGGATGAAACTGGCGGAAGGAATGGGTTTTATAATGAACAGGCTGTTGCTGACTATTATTTATTTGCTGGTGGTGACGCCTCTTGGGTGGATGGCCAGGAAAACAGGCAGATCGGCGATACGGTTAAAGCCAGGGGATAAATCATATTTTAAAGAAAGAAACCATGTCTATACCCGGCACGACATCGAAAACCCCTGGTGATCAAAATATTTAACGCAATGAGGCAACCTGTTGTTTCCACTACAATAAGCACCCGGCATGCGTTCCTGTTATTCTTTCTTTTTTTATTGCTGGCGCTGATCCTGTTCCTGCCGGTCATCGACAAGGGTTTTGTGTCGGATGATTTTGCTGTGTTGTACCGGGTCGCCTGTCAAAGAAAATTTTTTACCAGCGGTTTCTTCAGGCCGCTGTCTGATTTCAGCCTGTATGGTTCTTACCTGGCCGGCGGCTTTAATGCCCGTTATTATAATATTGTAAATATTTCCCTTCACGCAGCCGTTACTTTTCTGCTGTACCTGTTTTGTAAAACAGATGCCATTCCCTTACCGGGTAACCGGCGTTTTTTTGCAGGAACAGCTGCGTTGTTATTTCTTATTTACCCGTTTCATAACGAAGCCATTGCCTGGGCCATCGGAAGAGGTATTGTATTGTCTGCTTTCTTCGGCATGCTGTCATTACTGGTTGTTTTTATGCCAATGGCCCCGGTAAAAAAATACAGCCTGTCCTGTATTTTCTATTTTATCAGCCTGTGCGGATATGAAACCACCCTGCCACTGCCCTTTATTATATTACTGTTGTTGTACAGTAAAGATAAATCGCTAAAAAAACGGACGCCCCTTGCACTGGCTTATGTTACCACCCTGCTGGTTAATATGGTGCTGCGATGGCTGGTAGCCGGCACTTTGCTGGGCAGCTATGGCAGCAAGACCGTGACGGCTTCGCTAACGGAAACGGGGATCAAGCTATTCAAAGCGGCCGGCCGGCTTTTCCTTCCGCCTTCCGCCTCCTCGCTGTTACTAACGGGTTGTTTTGTTTTGCTGCTGGCAGGGATGCTGATCTATTGCATTTATATTTTCAAAGTAAAAAAACAACCACCTGGCATGTACCTGCAATTGACGGGCGTGGTTTTTATAGCCAGCCTGCTGCCGGCATTGTTTGGCATCAGTACAAGAACTTACGAGGGTGACCGGGTTTTTTATTTTACTTCTTTTTTTCTTTGCCTTTGGATATCCTTTGTTTTGTCGGGCATAAAAAGCAAAACGAGCCGGCTGCTGGTAACCGGCTGCCTGGGCGCGTATGGGTTGTTTTTCTTTTACCAAAGCCTGCAGGCCTGGCGTACCGGGGGGCGCCTGGCAGGCAATATCATAACGGAGGTTAGCAGGATGCAACATCCCGGCGCCAGCATTTACCTGCTGAACCTGCCGGAAGAATACGAAGGCGCGCAGGTTTTCCGGAATGGTTTTAAGGAGGCATTGCTGATAAACCGCATCGATACCACCGGTATAGTAGTGGTTAATTACCTTACCACCGAATATGCATTAAAAATAAGCGGACTGTTAAAACCCGTGCGTCAACAAAAAGATGTATTGATATACCCCTTTGCTGCTGTTGGCAATGATACCATTACAGCCAGGGTGCGGGCAGACATTCATCAAAATGATACCGTGCGGTTGGCATACCGGGCAGCAGACAAAATATACTACTGGAATAAAGAATCATTTATATTACTGTCAGGGTCTCGCTAGCAGGGCAAACAAGCGAATGAAGTTGACATAGTACGGACAGCGGCCGGAAAAATAATGGCCGGCTCGGTAAATAACCAGGAATGCGTACAGTACGAGATATTCTGATACCCCGCGGGGGGCGGCTTTTATTAATAATAATAACAGCTGTTGTTATTATTGTATCCATCAGCAAAGCCACCAGGTTTATAAATGAAAGCGCCTCCACTGACCTGCTTTGCCGTACCATAGGTGCCAGGCTTTTTCACGCTGGCAAGTCTGCCTATTTTTATAAATGGAAGGCCGGCGATGATCCTGCTTTCCTGAATCCCAATGACCCGCCTGCACGAAGAGTAAACGGAAACGTGGTTACCCCGGCCATGTTAAAACTGTTTTATGGAATTTCATTCTTCAGTTACCCGGTGGTAAAAATGATCTGGGCATCTCTTCAGTACCTTTTTTTATTTTTGACCATTTTCTTTCTGGCAGGCAAAGGAAAACCAACTGGCAGAATACCGTTATTGGCAGTTGTTATTGTATTGCTGCTTTACCTGTGCAGTAATATCTGGTTTTATAATATTGAAAGAGGACAGGTATACAGTTTCTATCTCTTGCTGCTTTCCATGATTTATTATTGCTATGAGCGCAACTGGCCACCAGGCCGTTTTGCCGCTGGCTTTATAAATGGCATCAGCATTTTTTTCAGGCCGCTGATGGTTTTTTTTGCCATCCCTTTTTTATTAAAGAAAGACGGTCGTTTTTTTGCCGGCTGCTGTTGCGGAGGTCTGTTAGCACTGTGCCTCTTTTTTTTGCCAGCTACCGGTCAATGGAAAGACTATTCCTTTGCTATGAAGGAATACAGCGCCGAGACATTAACAGAACAGCCTGTGCCGGTAACAACAAACGGGCTGCCGGTAGCGGGCAGCCCCGGCGGCATGCAGCAAGTGCAGGTGTTTAGCTGTGGCGGAATAAAGACCCTGCAGGCCTATTTTTCCAGGGCGGGGTTCTTGTTACAACCGCTTACCCTGTTGGGCGCTTACGCAGTGCTGGTGATCACCTGCTGCTTTGTCTACCGGCAAGCAATACCTGCTCCTGCCTGCGGCAACAGGGATTTCCTGTTTGCATTCTTCCTTTACATCCTGTCAGAATTATTTATTGTGGGCAACAGGGCCGGCTACAATCAGCTGCAATGGTTATTTGCCATTTGTCTGCTATTACAGCAGAAAAGAATACCTGCGGGGGTGCTTGTAGCGCTGGCAGCTGCTTTTATAGCAGGTAATGTTAGATTTACAACCCTTCCGTCTCAGTTTGCATTAGCAGAACTTGTCCTTTATGCGGTGCTGTTGTACAGCATTGCGACTTTTTCACGAAAGCAGTCCCTGCCTATCGCATAATAACCTTGCGGATATTTATTTTCTTATTATCAGAAACGGTGAGTACATAGCTGCCCCTGGCAAATTGTGCAACCGGTATGGTCAGTAGTTCATCGCGCCCCGTGAGGATCCTGTCATTTTTATAAAGCAATTGTCCCACTGCATTGTACAATTGAAAATGAAGTTGCGAGCCGGAAGGATTCCGCAAAGAAATATTCAGGTTTTGCGGTGCGGGGTTGGGATAAATTTTTATATCATTCTCTGCCACGCTTTCCGGGGGCAGCTGATGGCTTATCCTGTCTTTGGCCAACAGCCAGAGATTGGGATCAACCGCCATGCTGTCTGCCGCAAAACCGGGGTTTATCCAGAAAAACTCTCCGTTTTGCTGGTTATTAACGGTAATAAGGGTGTCGTGTCCTGCGCCAATGAATCGCAGCTGTACCGGCATGTCGTAAAACGATACGGAGGGATGGGAGGTCGTTTGATTGATCTGTACATGCACCCAGTTGTTGCTGTTCTTTGTCCAGGTGCACTGGTAACTGGGATAGCCCTCTCCGTAATACCATTTCTTCAGAAAGCCGGAAAGGTCCTGACCACTTTCCAGCTCTAAGTTGCGTTGCAGATCGGCAATATGTGCATAGTTGTATTTTAACAGCGGGTCGTTCTGGTACCGGCGCAGCGCACTAAAAAAAACATCGTCGCCCAGCTTCCAGCGCAGCATGTGCATTAGGTAAGCGCCTTTTTCATAGGTGAGCCTGAAATCGAATATCCTGGCAGGGCTGGTCGTATCCGTCGGGAATACAGATCCGCCGGGCTGTGTAATAATATCACGGGTCAGGTTTTTCAGGATCAGCACATAGATGCTGGTATCGATGTATTCATTGTAGATGACCTGCGAATATTCTGCAAAGCCTTCATTCAGCCATATATCCTGCCAGCTGCCGCAGGTAATTCTGTCTCCAAACCACTGGTGCCCGGTTTCATGCGAGATTAGTGCACCGCTGGGTACGTTTAGAAAAGTATTGGTCTGGTGTTCCATGCCGCCGCCTGCGCCAAACTGGGTATAGCCATATTTCTCTTTTGCAAAAGGGTAATCGCCATATAATTTGCCAAACAGGGTAAGCGCCTGTTTTGTCAGCGGGCGCTGGGCATTGAATACATCAACACTTTCGGGGTAGCAATAGTCAACAATGTTCATCATGGCACCGCCAATCAGCATACTGTCTTTTACCACTGTGTAATTGGTTACTGCCATGGCCACCAGGTAAGAGGCAATGGGGTAGCGGTGCTTCCATACACTCTGTTTAACGCCGTTGCTGATGGATTCCTGCACCATGATCCCGTTGGAAGAGGCCTGGTAGGCGGCGGGGTTATTTATGATTACATCTAATGAGTCTGCTTTATCGCCCAGCTGGTTCTTGCAGGGCCACCATTCTTTGCCACCATACGGTTCGGAAAGGGTCCACACAATGGGGGTGCCGCTGTGGGTAGACTGCACAAAAGCCATAAAGGAGCTGGTTGACCTGGGTACGCCGCTGTAGTAAATGGAAACAGAATCAAGGGTGCCGGCCGGCAGGCTGGCCGGGAACTGTAATTGCAATGCGTCATTTCCCGGCCGTTGAAAAGGCATCGGGTTACCCCTGTAACGGATGCTGTCTACGGACAGGGTATCGCTCAGGTCAAATATAATTTTATCGGTCGCTATAAGGATGGTAAAATAAGAAGTTACTTTTCCCTGTATGAACCGTATAGTAGGGTCAAGGGTCCATTCGCAACGGTAATAATGGATGTCGAAATTACCGGAGGCATCGTTTGCACGCAGGATGCTGCTGTTGCCGGCGCGCAGCGCCATTGCTTGGGCAAAAGCCTGTTTTTCCGTTTCCAGCATGCCGGGGATGTGCAGGGTCGTGTCTGCCTGTGCAAAAGCCGGGTCAGCCGCTACCAGCAGTAATAACAGGATGACGGAGGCCATTCCGGCGAAAATTCTTTTCATTTTTTACAAGCGGCTTTTGATAATCAATCCTGTAAAAAACGGGAAAAGCTATAAAAGATTGTTTTGCCGGCCGGTTTGAACCCAGCGAAGCAGGTATTTTCCCAGCATGTCAAATTCCAGGTTCACGGTATCTCCCACTGCCACGGAACCGAGGTTGGTATGCTGGTAGGTATAGGGTATGATGGCAACGGCGAAGGTATCGCCGGTAACGGCAAAAACCGTCAGGCTGATGCCGTTTACGGCGATGGAACCTTTTTCAATCAGGTGGGGTGCAAAGCGGGCCGTAAAAGAGAGGGTGAATTGCCAGCTGCCGTCCATATCTTTTTTCTCCAGCACGGTTCCTGTGGTGTCGGTATGCCCCTGCACAAAATGGCCGTCCAGGCGGCCAGAAAGCGGCAGGCAGCGCTCCAGGTTAACGATATCGCCTTTTTTCCAATGGCCCAGGTTGGTCTTCAGCAGGGTTTCCGCAATAGCGGTAACGGTATAAGCGCCGTCTTCGATGGCTTCCACCGTAAGGCAAACACCATTATGGGAGAGGCTTTGGTCTATTTTCAACTGGTCGGCCAGCGGGCTGGCCACCAGGAAGGTTTTGTTGCTGCCGTTTTCAGTTATTTTCCGGATGGTGCCGGTGGTTTCAATTATCCCAGTAAACATATCTCCAAAATTAAGCGGTAAAAAGCATTTGGCTGTTTACGATTTTCCTTTATCTTTGCCGTCCCAAACATTAAAAGGGGGTATAATTATGTTGATCATTGATTCAAAAGACTGCGAAAACATTGACAAGGCGCTTAAAAAGTACAAGAAGAAGTTTGAAAAAGCTAAGATCCTGGTACAGTTAAGGGAGCGCCAGTCTTATACAAAACCATCAGTAAAGCGCCGGGGAGAGATCCTGAAAGCGGTTTATAAACTGAAGGTGAGCAGTGGCCAGTTAGACGATTAATAAGACGATTAATAATTTAAGCGCTACTATATTAATAGCTGTAAAGTGAATAACTTTACGGCTATTTGATTTTATGGACAACCCGTTTCATTTGCCGCTGCAATCCTTCCTGAACCACCTCAGTTTTGAGAAAAGGTATTCCCAGCATACGGTGGTATCGTACCAGAACGACCTGGAGCAGTTCTTTGCCTATATCCGCAGCCAGTACCAGGCCGATGATCTGGCGGGTATTGCGCCTGTTTGGGTGCGTAGCTGGCTGGCAGAGCTGAAAGCGGATAAAATGACCGCCAAAACCATTACCCGGAAAGCCTCTTCCCTCAAATCATTCTTCAAATATCACCTGCGAACGGGAGCCATTGCGGCAACGCCCATGTGGTCTGTAACCACGCCCAAAATAAGCCGCCGGCTGCCGGAATTCGTACAGGAAGCAGATATACAGCACCTGTTTCGCTACCTGTCTTTCCCCGACACCTGGAAGGGGCGTACGGATCGGTTGCTGCTGTCGCTTTTTTATGATACCGGTATGCGTTTGAGCGAAGCGTTACATTTGAAAGAGGCGCAGGTTGACTATTCAAAAAAAGCAATCAAGGTACTTGGTAAAGGGAATAAGGAACGGGTAATACCGGTACGGGACGAAGTAGTGGCCGGGCTGAAAGCCTATAGCCTAGCAAAGAAAAAGGAGATTGAAAAAGCAGACAGCATTTATTTTTTTATAAGAGAGAACGGTCAGCGGCTTTACGCAAAATATATTTACCTGGCGGTGAAAGCTTACCTGGCTGAAATTACTACGCTGAACAAAAAAAGCCCGCATATACTGCGGCATACATTTGCCACCCATTTAACCAATCATGGCGCCGATTTGAATGCGGTAAAAGAGCTGCTGGGGCACAGCAGCCTGGCTTCTACCCAGGTCTATACCCATAACAATATAGAAAAGTTAAAAGAAGCACATAAAAAGGCCCATCCCCGCGCTTAAAATGCTTGGCTGGTAAGGGTTTTCCGCCTTTAAATTTTAATGTTTTTTATTTGGAAAAGCTGTCGCTATCCGTTAATTTCATACTGGTAGCAATCGCAATGCCTATGCATGATATATACCTGTATTTATAGCTCTTTACATTATTGTTCACTGATTAAAAGCGAAATTATGAACGTAAACATTCAGACCCTCCATTTTGATGCAGATGTAAAACTCACAGAGTATGTTAGCCGTAAATTAGAAAAGCTGAATACTTTTCACGATCGCATCATCAAGGTAGACGTCTTTCTCAAATTAGACAATGTAGTGCACCAGATTAAAGACAAGGTTGCGGAAATAAATGTACGGGTGCCGCGCCGCCAGTTTTTTGTAAAAGCCAGTTCGAAGTCTTTCCAGGAATCCTTTGACGATGCTTTTGATTCGCTGGTAAACCAGATAAAGCGAAAAAAAGAAAAGCAATTTGCATAAATCTTCCTTCTTATATGCCCCGCAGCCACCTGGTTGCGGGGTTTTTTATTGGGGCAGGCTCTGCCCCGCTGCCTGATAATGGTTTTTTGTGCGAGGCGGACAGCGCAGCGGCGGGGTAAAAATGCCGCGGGGCGCGGGTTTGATGCAGGCCTGCTTTTTATTTTGATGAACTGCAAAAAATTATATCAGCAAAGTTTTTGTATTTATTGAATTCCATTACCTTTGCATTCCCAAAATTTTTGGGGTAGTTCTTTATTGGCATTTTGTAATGCCACCTTAGCTCAGCTGGTAGAGCAACTGATTTGTAATCAGTAGGTCGCAGGTTCGATTCCAGCAGGTGGCTCAAAAAACGACCCGATAGATAAAAAAGCTGTAAAGGCAGGCACCGGTATACTGCATGTATCCGGTAGATGTTTTTACTGGTTTGGGCAAGTAGTCAAGTGGCCAACGACAACAGACTGTAAATCTGTTCTCTCCGGAGTTCGGTGGTTCGAATCCATCCTTGCCCACTCAGCAAAAATGTGCTGGTGTTGAAAATGTGCTGATGTTACGAATGGATTAATGGAGCAATGTGAAATTGTGTAGTTCTTTGATGGTCTAAGCAATGAATTGTCACATTTACCACATTCGCACATTTGTTACATTCATCTTGCGGAAGTAGCTCATTTGGTAGAGCGATAGCCTTCCAAGCTATAGGTGGCGAGTTCGAGCCTCGTCTTCCGCTCAAAACAGGGTTGAACAGGAAGGAAATGACGGTTGACAGGCGGCTCTCTTTGTCAGCTAACAACGGTCAGTGCAGGTAGGGTTGATAAGCCGTTGTAGCTCAGGGGTAGAGCACTTCCTTGGTAAGGAAGAGGTCGTGAGTTCAATTCTCATCAACGGCTCA
>CAXTMV010000094.1:0-18736 GCA_964245425.1 uncultured Flavihumibacter sp.
GCCCAATACAAAAGAGTATTCAGGTATGATATCAAATTTTTTCAACCGCTCTGCAAAAGCAGCAATTTGTTCACCGCTCTGGGTACCGCCTTTATCCATTTGTTTCAGGATGGCGTCGTTGCCGGTTTCAGCACCAAAGAAAATAATCTTGCAGCCTGCTTCCCGGATCAGGGACAGCGTGGAATCCTTGAATTTGGTCATGGTATCGATACGGGCCATGCCCCACCAGGTCATTTTTTCGGGTAGGATCAGTTTGGCAAATTCCACCGCCCGTTTTTCAGAAACAAAGAAGTTGTTATCATGAAATTCGATGGCATCGCCACCCCACCTGTCTTTTATAAACTTAATATCATTGTACACGGTCTGCGCAGATTTCGCTTTCCAGCGGGCCTCATAAATGGGCACCACGGCGCAAAAAGAACAGGTAAAAGGGCAACCAATGCTGGAATGATAGGCAATTGTTTTTTCGCCCAGGTAAGTCTTGCCCAGGTATCGCTCCATGGGATAAAAAGAAGAAAGTTTTTCGTAAGGAAGCGCTGGCAGATCGTCCTGCTCAATCAGGTCTTCCTTGAGGGTTTTAATGATCGCATCGCCCGATTTATAGATGAGGTTTTTAATAAGTTCATAGGGTTCGCCGTTTTCGAGGGCATGGATCAGTCTCGGAAAGCAATGATCACCGGGACCGTTGATCACAAAATCAACGTAGCCCGATTGCAGTACCACTTTGAAATGGTTGCTGGGAAAATATCCCCCCCAAATAATGGTTGTTTCGGGGTATTGGGCTTTTATCATTTTTGAAACAGGTATGGCTTGCTTCAATTGCGGACCAGGCATAACGGTAATGCCTATGTATTTAAAACTGCCGGTTTCCAGGTAAGCCATTATGGTCGACAGCGGATCTTCTTCCCGGTTGCCATCTACTATCACCCAGGGATATTTACCGTCTACCGATGCCGCGATATTCAATATGGAATTGGGTATACGGTATTTGGCATTGGCACTGCGCGGATTGAATAACAGGATTTTATTCATAGCGTTAACAAAAGGAATTTACTTTCCCCCTCTTTAATACGCTAAACCGTTGTGATGGTTGCCCTTATGCCCTTAATTAAAACAGGTTTAATACAACCTATCCGTTTCTTTTACGTACTCCTTAACAGGTTCCCCCCGAAAAAAAGACTATGATTGAAATAATAAAAAATTTCCTGCAAAAAAAGGCCGCGCAGCCGGCCGCAGCCGCGTATGATACCTGGTCTGCTTCTTACGACCACCAGCCTGGCAACCTGATGTTAGACCTGGATGAACAGCTGTTTGCAGAACTGACAAAAAACACCCCCCTGCAGCAAAAAAAAATTGCCGATGTGGGCTGCGGTACCGGCCGGCACTGGCCAAGAATATATGCCGCCCAACCCGCCCTCATAATGGGTTTTGATGTTTCGGCCGGTATGCTCGCCCAACTGGCCCTCAAATTTCCGGCGGCTGTTACCCAGCAGATTACAGACAACCGCCTGCAGATGGTACCTGATGCATTTGCCGACTGCCTGTTGTCGACCCTTACAGTGGCGCATATAAAAAATATAGAGGAAGCCATTGCGGCCTGGGTAAGGATTACAAAAAAAGATGCCGACATGTTCATTACCGATTTCCACCCCGATATGCTGGCAAAAGGGGGCAAAAGAAGCTTCCGGCACCAGGGAAAAAGCCTGTCGGTAGTCAATTATGTTCATTCCCTGCCGAAATTGAAAAAAATATTTGCCAGGTACGGGCTTAGGGTGATGCAGCAGATTGAAAGAACGGTAGATGAAGAAGTAAAACATTATTATGCCGCACAGGATGCACTGCCCGTATACGAACGTTTTAAAGGCATGCCGGTTATTTATGGCTTACACGTAAAGAAAACAGATGCAGCTCAATAACCTGGCTTTGCTGAATGGTATTCATCCCGTCAATATCAGTACCCGGGGAGAAAAGCTGGCAACGATTGACAATACGCCAGCTTGTGATGAGGCCGGTATTTTTTTTACCAATGCCCTGGCGCTGCCGGGACTTATCAATTCTCATGACCACCTTGATTTTAACTGCTTTTCCCCCTTAGGCGAACGCCGGTACAACAGCTACCTCGAGTGGGGGCATCATATTCATATTGATTATAAAAAACAGATTGAGGCTGTGCTGAAAATTCCGGCGGTTCTGCGCATTCGCTGGGGCATGTATAAGAATTTGCTTGCCGGCGTAACCACGGCGATCAACCACGGCAGCTTACTGCCTGTACAAGACCCGTTGATCAATATTTACCAGCAAACGCAGAATCTTCATTCAGTCGGATTTCAGCAAAAATGGAAATGGAAATTAAACAACCCCCTGCAGCATCGTAAAATTTGTGTTATTCATACAGGTGAAGGAACCGACCAGGCATCGGTTGCTGAAATTGATGCATTGCTGAAATGGAATTTACTGAACAGGAAACTGGTGGGCATACACGGTGTAGCCATGAACGCAAAGCAGGCAAAAAAAATGACGGGACTGGTATGGTGCCCGGAATCGAACCAGCTTTTGTTAAACCGGCATGCCGATATACGCAACCTGCAACAGCATACCCGCGTTGTTTTTGGCACCGATTCTACGCTCACCGGCCATTGGAATATCTGGCAGCACCTGCGCCTCGCAAAAAGCCTGCAGCTGGTCAGCGACGAAGAACTATTAGGCATGGTAACCAGCAGGCCGGCCCTGTTATGGGGCTTCAATAACGGCTACCTGCAACCGGGAAAAGATGCCGATATGGTAATAGTGAACCCAAAACAAACAACCTGCGGCGGACCGGATCTCTTTGCTACCAACCCGGAAGATATCTTACTGGTCATGCACAGGGGCCACATCAGGTTGTTCGATGAAACCCTGGCACCACAGCTGCAGAAACGGGCCAGCGGACCCGCAGGATTTTATCCTGTTGCACTGCACAATGGCTCCATAAAATTTGTTGACGGCAACCTGCCCTTGCTGGCCGCCGCCATCAGGAAATATTACCCGGAAATGAATTTCCCGTTTGAAAAGTAAAAACCCTCGGCGTGAGACGCAGGTCCTGGGCGATTGTCACAAGCGTCGCAACGCAGGATTCAGATCCCTACCCCCCCGGTTTTAATTTTTCACACCAGCGGATAATAGGGGCGGTTATTTTTTGCCTGGTGCAGGTAATGCAGAAAATGAATATGGAATAACTGTTCGCATTCACCGCCCGAAACCTGCTCTGTATGGATGATGTTGCCCAGCAGTAGCATATGACTGCCCAGGTTCATCGAACCGGTAATGTCAATTTCCCTGTAGTTGCAAATCCATACCGGCAATGGAAAATGCCAGCTGGCCGTCTCCAGCAGATCGAAAGGCAAGGGGCCTGTGGAAATGGGTTGCTGGTGGTGCTTCCCCAACTGATAAACCACCTGCTTGTATTGGTAAGGAATTTCGGCCACTGCTATTTTTTTGGTGCGTAGGATGCGCGACAGGCTTTCGTTGCTGTGCCGCAGGCCAAATACAAACTTACCCTCTGTGGAGATATCCCCCACCAGGTCCATGGGAAAAATATTGCAATAATCACCTTCTTTAAAGGAGATGAGCCGCACTTTACGCGGATAGCTGTAGGCAGTAGCAAAAGCTTTCAGCTGCTGCAGGTTTTGTGCGGGTTTTTTATAATGCCGGTGATACAGCAGGCGCTCTTTAATGATGTTGACGTGTTGAATGACTGTTGTAGTAAGCCGCAGTAACAAGAGCAGGCCATTCTCTTCTTTTATTTTGTTGATGCAAACCAAGGCAGCCGTTGCCACTTCATGACCGTTTTTGTCCGCATCCATAAATCGCAGGGTAAATGCCTCTTTTGATTCATTTGAAAAATACCGGTCTTCCCCGCGAAGCCAGATGCCAAAAACGATGGGTTGCAGGCATAGCAACCATTGCCGGCCCGATACATCCATACGCTGTGTGCCGCTTTCCAGCCATACTTTTTCTGCAATGGCGTTGGGTACGGTTACCGTTGCATATTCGCTGATGGGCGGAATATTGCCGAATAATATTTTGTACAGGAATGTTGTCATTTTTTTTCCAGCTGGCAGATAGAAAAGCCCAGCCCCTGTAACGGTGTTATTTGTTTACAGCTAAAATAATGGCCCAGTGCTTTTTTGATAGACCGGTTGCTGTGAATATAGACCAGTTGTTGCCGGCCATTGTGGTTGATAATAATATTCAGGGGGCGGCGGTTGAAAAAAGATTGCAGCGTTCCTTTTATACTGTATTGAAATCTTTTTTTCAGGCTATTATCTAAAATAAGTGCCAATACAGTACCACCCGGCTTCAGTACCATGGCCAGTTTTTCAAACAGCAATTCAATGTCAGGTATACAGTTGAACACGGCAAAATTGGCCAGTACGCCATCCACCTGTGTACCCGTGGGAACCCCCGTCTGCCAGTTCCGGAAATCAGCGGACCCATCATTTAAAAAAGAGATGCCTGCAGCAGGAAAGGCTTGCTTGCTGCGTTCCATGGCAACTGAACGCATGTCGGCGGAAGGCTCGCAAAACAACACTGAATAGGGGGAAGAAAGCAACCACCCAAGATCCTGCCCGGTGCCACCGCCAAAGTCGAGCACCCTGCTGTTTTTATGAACCAGGCGGGTAAAAGTATCCGCCATTTTTGCGCGGATCACTGCATTGGCCTCGTCTTTATCTAAGATGGCGTCGTACTCCGCGGCAATGCTGTTGTAATACGTAACATTCTGCCTGCTCGCCTGTGCATTGTCTTCTTTCCTGATAACCGCCATGCTGCTGATTGGATGCATAAAAATAGACAAATATGGGCATATATTGCAGATCTGTAATGCATGCTATGCGAATCGTATTTCTGAGTTATAATTATTCACCTGATATTCATTCTCCGGAAGCATGGATAGAACGGATACGTTTTTACAGCGGCTGGCTGGAATGCCTGGCCGGCGAACATACCATTATCCGCGTAGATCAGATCGATTATGAAGGAAGCTTTACACACAAGGGCGTTCAATATTATTTTGTGAACGATGGCAAAGCAAAAAATTATTTCCCGCGAAAGCTTCACCGGTTTGTGAAAAAACTAGCACCTGATATTGTACTGGTCAGCAGTTTCCAATTTCCGTTGCAGTTGCTGCAATTGCGCCATTGCCTGGGCAGAAAAGTAAAGATCCTGGTGCAGCACCATGCAGAGCAGCCCTATAACGGGCTAAAGAAATATATGCAGCGTTTTGCCGCCGGTAAAGCAGATGCCTGGCTGTTTGCCGCTGCCGAAACCGGTGCGGCCTGGACAGAAAAAGGCAACCTGCCCCGCAAAAATAAAATACAGGAGCTGATGGAAGTATCTTCTGTTTTTATACCGGTAGCGCCAGGCATCGCCAAAGCAGTAACGCATGTATCCGGCGCACCTGTTTTTTTATGGGTGGGTCGCTTAAACCAGAATAAGGATCCGCTAACGGCTGTTGCCGCTTTTCTTGATTGCTGCTTACTGCATCCCGCCGCCAGGCTGTACATGATCTATTCTTCCACAGAAATGCTGCCGCAAATAAAGCAATTGCTGGCCGACAGGCAGGGCACTGAACAGGTGTTGCTGGCGGGAAAGATGGCCCATGCGGCCTTGCAAAACTGGTATAGCAGCGCCGATTTTTTTCTTTCCGCTTCGCACTATGAAGGAAGTGGCACCGCTTTGTGCGAAGCCATGAGCTGCGGTTGCACGCCGGTTGTTACAGGCATCCCATCCTTCAAAAAAATAACGAACAACGGGCAATACGGTTTTTTATACCCGCCAGGCGATGTAAAAGCATTGACCCTTGCGCTGTCGAAGGCGGCGGCGGGCCACCCGGCTGGCAACCGGCAAAGCATCATTGATCATTTCAGGCGGGAGCTTTCATTTGAAAGCATTGCGGCGCAGTTCCTGCGGATCGCCGGTCAGTTATAAAGTGCCAGTATTTTTTTACAGCATTCTTCTATCGGGTAAGTCAGCACGGGGTGATGGTCGTGGGATGCATCGGCCAGCAATGCTTCTGCCTTATCTGCCATGGCGTCTGCATCTTCCACAATATGCAGGTGGTTGAAGCCGGTCTCCATCGGTTTGCAATAACTGATTACCTGCGCACCTGCATAGAGTGCTTCTGCACAAACGGTGCTGAACCCTTCGTAAGAAGAAGTATGCAAAAAGATTTTCGATGCCTGCATCAGTTCCAGTATTCTTCCATGGTCCTGTACGCCGGCCAGTTCAATATGAGTGTTTAATTCGTATGCATTGATGAGTTGTTGCAGGCGCTGCTTTTCAGGCCCATCGCCACAAAGTATTACTTTAAGCGATGGCTGGTTAACCACCAGCCGGGCAACAATATGAATGAACTGGTCATATTGTTTCAATGGAATCAGTGAACCGGCACCCATGATGTGAATGCTTCTTTCCCTGTCCTCCTTTGCATACATCGCAGTATCCACGCCCGCCGGTATGGTATGAGCGGGCCTTATGCCATAATTCCGGTACAATTCATCCGCTACCGCATCTGACAATGCCACCAGGCTGGCGGCGCTCGGTTTTATCAGCGGCAGGTAGCGGTTGTGTTTCCGGGCATCCTGCCCCAGCATCCAGGTAAAGCAAGGAAGTTTGTATCTCCTGGCTGCGTAGCTGCCCAGCAGGGCACATTCACCCAGCCAGAAATTAAGAAAACCCAATATGTTCTTTTCACGTACGATTATCTTCAGCGCTTGCCATACCGCGTACCAGGTCTTTAAGCGACGCAACCGCCCCTTGTCTTTTCCGTTAAAGGAGCGCACGTCAATACCATGCCATTGATAGCTGCCTGCCACAAACGGGTAATGAAAGGCCAGTACAATAATGTGAAGCTGTGGGTGTAACCGTTTCAGGTTTTGTACAAAAGATTGCGGAAAAGGGAGGCAGTTGCTGTCTGCTTCATTGGCAGGAAAGCCGGGGGTAAGGATGACAAGTGTTTGCCGGTTCTTATGCATCCAAATCAATTTTCTTGTTGCCGAATGCCATGGCGGCTTTGTTATGCGTAATGAGGATAATTATTTTTCCGGCATGGGCCAGCAATTGCAATTGGGCAAGCAGCTCACCCTCGGATGCCTCGTCCAGTTCATTAAACGGTTCATCCAGCAACAGCAGATCAGCTTCTTTGTACAGGGCCCTTGCCAGCACAATACGTTGCCGCTGGCCGCCGCTGAAATTCTTGCCGTTTTCTGTGATGATGGTTGCCAGTCCATCAGGAAAAGCCGCCATGATTTTATTAAGGCCGGTCATGGCAACAATGCGATCAAGTTTTACGATATCGGCATCGCCCTCCTGAAGGGTAATATTTTCAAGAATGGAAGCATGTAATAAAAAGGTTTGTTGTTTAACATAGGCCATGCGATCCTGGTGATAGGGTGCTTCAGCAGCCTGCCCGTTTATACAAACCTTACCGCCGGCAGGCTGCAGGAAACCCAGCAACAGATTTATCAGCGTTGTTTTTCCCTTTCCCGATGTGCCGGACAGCACAGCGAAATCGCCTGTCTGCAGTGTCAGCGAGAAAGACGATAATATATTTTTACCAGCATAATCAAAATCCACCTGGTCAAATGCAACACAGGTAACCGGGGATAACTTTTTTTCACTGCGCAATCCTGTAACTGTTGCAATACCGGCCGTTGCAAATGAATAGGTTTTTAGCTGTCCAATCGTATTGGTTATTTTCGTGATACCGGGGATTATTTTATAAGCCGCAATCATTAGTGCGCCCACGGTTACCAGTGGAATGGAATGACCCTGGTTGCCCGCAACATTCAGCCAGACCAATACCAGCAGACCGAAAATGGCAAACACTTCGATCAGCCGGCCGGGCAGCTGTTGTATTACCAGCCGTTCAGACAGGTAATGGTTCAGTTTTTCCTGGAGCCGGTGGTAGCGATGGGTAAAAAAATCATTTTTCTGGTACAGGTTACTTTCCACAAAACCAGCGATGGCCTCCTGCAGGTGCTGCAGGGTTTTTTCGCCTGTTTTTTTTCCGTGCAGGGTGGCAGCTGCCAGTTTTCGTTTCATAAAAAAGAAAACCAGGAAAACGGGTGGCGCCAATATGCCCAGCAGCAGCGGAAACAGCAAGGGGTTAAAAAAAACAATCGCTGCAATGGTTAGTAATACCAGTAATGATTGCCCCAGCAACTGCTGCAGGCCGTTCAGCAAATAATGGCCGAATTCGATGGGCTGCTGGTTTATTTTCCGGTTGGCAACAGAAGAATCTACGTTTACATAATCCTGGTAGCTGCCGGCCAGGTATTCGCTCATCAGTTGCCGTGATATCCTGGAAGCGACCCTGTATACAAAATGATACTGCCGGCTGGCCACCCGAAACCCGATCATATTCTTAGCTGTAAAAAGCAGGAAAAAAACAAGGATGAGCCCGATGGGATGCGCGGCAAACAGCTGGCGTGGCCATATTTGCAGTTGCTGTACAGCGGTAGACGGATAGCCGGCCCGGGTATAAAAACCGATGATGTACAGCAATGCAAAAAGGAACAAAAGATCCAGCATGCTTATCAATACATCTGCCAGCAGCAGGGTCCAGAATTGTTGTTTTTCCTTTTTATGAAGGATGCTGAAAATATCTTCTATTATTTTTTTCAATGCCTGCCGCGGGTTTTAGATCTGCCTGTTTATGGTTGGTTGGCCTGTTAGCAACAAGAATCCGGTATTCCTCACCAGTGAATACGCAGTTGAACCGTCAAAGGTTCCAGCCCGGCATAGGCAGGAGATCGGAAATGGCCACCGGCAAATGACCCACGAACATACAACCGGGTATGACCGCTGTCATACGGCTGATCCCTCTCCGCCGGTTCAATTTTTTTTTTACTTTTTTCGGTCCCTCCGGGCAGCCTGAGCAGGCGAAGGATGGAGCGGGAGCTGTTGAGTAAGAAAAGAAGGGGATAATATTTTTTCTTTTTAGGAGGCGTTTTTTCAGCTGATGGCAGTTCGCCGGTATTAATTTTATGTAACAGGGTATCCCAGTCGGGCTTTTCCGCCTTTAAGAAGTAATCTTCTGCAGCCTTACGGAACAAATCATCATTGCTATTGTCATTTACATGTAGCATTCTTTTGCTTCGTCCGCTTTTTTGATGAATGATTGTAACAGCACGCGTGCTTTAGACAGGTTCGACTTGGAAGTACCCACAGCAATATTCAACTGGTTGGCAATTTCCTGGTGGGTAAACCCGTCTATGACATACATGTTGAATACCACCCGGTAGGCAGGGGGCAGTTTTTTTATTTCTTTGATGATGTCTTCATATAACAGGGCCTGGTCGGAAGCGCGGGAGCGATCTTCGATCCAGATGCCTTCATTGGTTAAACCGATTTCGGGTAGAAAATCATCCCGCCGCAGGCGGTCAATGGCTGTATTTATCATGATGGTCTTCATCCAGCCCATCATAATAAATTCTATTTTGCTGGATTGTTCGCAATGAAAAGTGTGCATCTTGCCGAAGATCTTTACGAAGCCGTCGTTTACCACATCTACCGCCTTATCGTACCGGTAGATGTAACGGAAAACGATTTTCAGGCAATAGCCATAATACCTTTCGTAAAAAACCTTCTGATCGCGGCCATTATTTTCAATGCAGCCGGTAATTATTTCGTCTAGGAATTTCAAAGTTAGCGCCTGTTTGTTAGCCGTACGCAGGATTGGATGACGCAGTTGCCTGCACGTGAAATTAGTTGGTGGGTTGATCGCTGCTGCCGGTAAATTTTTAATAGGCCGGTCTCAGGGCCGGCCGGGCGTTCTCCTCCTTTCGATGCCCGGGATAAGTTCTGCCTGCACATACTGGCTGATACGCCGATTATTTATTATGTTTGAGCACCTGAAAACCCTCTTATGCGCGTAGTTGTTTTATTGTTCCTCCTGGGCAGTGCCTGTTCTATTGCCCGGGCAGGTAATGTGTCCATTGCATCCGAACCCGCCTGGCTGTACCCGGTGCAGGCTGCCAACCATACCCCACCCGCCACCCGCACAGTGGGCAACGGCTATTACCTGGAACTGGCAGACAACCAGGTTAATATTTCGCTGCAGACTGAATACCGCCATGTGATCAGGCATATCGTAAATGAATCGGGCGTGCAGAATGCCTCCGAAGCCTCTGTTACCTTTGCACCCGACTTTCAAAAAGTACTGTTTCATAAACTGGTACTCTGGCACAACGGCAAAGCCATCAACCAGCTCAACCTTGCACAAGTAAAAGTGGTGCAGGAAGAAACGGAAGCGGAAGAATTTCAGTACAATGGACTAAAGCGGGCCTTCCTCATCGTAAAAGGCGTGCAGAAAGGCGACCTAATAGAATTTTCTTATTCAGTTACGGGCTTCAATCCTGTTTTTAGCAATCATTTCAGCGACAAAGTTTATTTTGCCAATGGCATATTGGTAGCCAATTATTTTCAGACCTATATTACGCCGGCCAACCGCCCCCTGCACATTCGCTATTTCAACCAGGCGCCGGCGCCGCAGGAAACGGAGAAAGACAACAGCCATATTTACCACTGGAGCAATCCACCCGTTCAGCAGGAGGAATCGCAGCCGGGGGTACCGGGCTGGTTCGACAATTATCCTTATGTTGCCATCAGCGAATTCGACAGCTGGCAGTCGGTGGTAAACTGGGGCCTGCAATTATTTAACCATTACCAGTATCCGCTCACGCCGGCGCTGGCTGCCAAGGTAAAACAATGGCAGGAGGCCGCACGCGGAGACAAGGACCTGTACACCAACCTGGCCATCCGTTATGTACAGGACCAGGTACGTTACCTGGGGCTTGAAATAGGCACTTATACCCACCAGCCGCATACGCCCTCGCTTGTTTTTGAACAGGGTTTCGGCGATTGCAAAGACAAGGCCCTTTTGCTGGCGGTGCTGTTGCAGCAAAACCAGATACCCGCCTGGGTGGCACTGGTGAATACCGTTACCCGCTCCAAGCTGGCCGAAGCCGCTCCTTCCAGCGGCGAGTTCGACCATGCGATTGTAGCCATTGAGCGATCCAAGGGCTATATTTATGCCGATGCCACAGCCGCTTTTCAGCGCGGCGAACCCGTTAATATTTTCATACCAGATTACGGTTATGCCTTACTGTTACGTGAAGGACAGCAGCAGCTGCAGCCGGTAGAACCCGGGTTTTTGTACCATACCAGCATACAAGAGCACCTGGAGCTGACCGCGCACGACAGCAGCCGGCTGCGGGTAAACACCGTGTACAGCGGCGGGGCCGCAGACGGCGCACGCAGCAGCCTGGCGGAAACCAGTACGCGTGAACTGGAAGAAAGCTACCAGCAGTTTTATAGTAAAACATACGACGGCATCCGCACCGCCGCGCCCGTTGCCATTGAAGACGACAGTACCAAAAACCAGTTGACGGTGGCCGAAAATTATACCATGCCTTCGCTGTGGCATACCAGTGAGAAAGGAAAAAAACAAGTAGATATATTTTCCAAATCTGTCTATGACCTGGTACCCGACCCTTCAGACGCTTATAAAAATGCGCCCCTGGCACTCCCCTATCCGCGCACTTTGAAGTATGTGCTGGACATCACCATGCCGGAGGACTGGCCTTTTTCATCGGAACCCCTGCACATAAAAAACGATTCTTACCAGTTTGATTTTGCACCCGAGGTAAAAGATAATGTTGTAAGCCTGCATTATTATTATAAAACATTCAGGGACCATATACCCGCCGATGAGTCAAACAAATACCGGGAAGAATATAAAAAAATAGCCAGCAAGTTCGGATTCTCGCTGTTTTATACCGGCGTGGAAGAGCCCGAGCCGCCGGCCGGCAGCCAGCCATTGCCCGTTGCCAGCAACCCGCTGCAGGTAAACTGGCTGATGGTATTGCTGGCCGTTGTTTTTTCCGGTGTGCTGGCGCTGCTGATGCGGTGGCTGAATAAAAAGAGTGCGCCCGTTTATTATGTGTTAGCGCAGGGCTGGCCATTGGGCGGATGGGTGGCGGTACTGGGTATTACACTGGCTATTGGCTGCCTGTTGCAAATCATTAATTTTACTGAAAGCAATTATTTCAGCGGTACGGAATGGATGGCACTGGCCAAAACAGGTGGCACCCGGCAACAATTTATATTTTTTGCGGAAATGGTTTTTAACCTGTTTTGCATCGGTGGCATCATTGCGTTATTGTACTGGTTCATGAACCGGCGCGATATATTCCCGCGCATGTTTGTGGGTTATATCGGCAGCCTGTTAACCGGGCAATTGCTGCTACTGGCTTTGTACAATGCGTTTCCGGCACCCGGCAATTACGGAGATTTGCAAACCCCGCTGCTGATGCAGATTGTCCGCACCGGGATCTATGGCTTAATATGGGTAAGTTTTGTGTTGCGATCCCAACGGGTAAAAAATACGTTTTTGCAGCCTTTCCAGGTCGCTTCGCGCTGAATGAGAACAGGGATAACAGGCATCAAACGGATTAACAGGGATGACAGGCTACTCCAATAAAAATCCTTTTACCTCCGTTCAATCAGTGTAATCTGGGTTCCGTTTTATATGCAGAGCGAATTGAAGTCTCTATACTAATCCTATTAATCCTCGTACATGTTACAAACACCGGTGCTTATTATTGGTGCAAGCGTGTCGGGCCTGGCATCGGCGGCGGCCTTACAGCAAAAAGGCATTCCCTATATCATTATTGAAAAGGAAGACCGGGTAGCCCAGCCCTGGCGCAATCATTATGACCGGCTGCATTTGCATACGCCTAAAAACCTGTCGGCCCTGCCCTATAAAAACTTCAAGCGCAGCCTGCCCCGCTATCCTTCGCGGCAGCAGGTGGTTAACTACCTGGAAGATTATCAAAAAGCATTTTCCATCCGGCCGGTTTTTAATACGGCTGCAGCGTCGATAAAAAAAGAAAATGGGTATTGGATAACGGAGACGGTCAACGGCATTTACAGGTCAGACTTTTTAATAATGGCCACCGGTGCTTTCAGCCGGCCCAGGCCAATCGATTTTCCTGGTATGGAAACATTTACCGGCAAGATCCTGCACAGCCAGGCATATAAAACAGGACTTGCTTTTAAAGGCCAGAAAGTGCTCGTCATCGGTTTTGGCAATTCTGCCTGCGAAATAGCCATGGATTTGTATGAACAGGACGCTGCGCCATCTATGGCAGTGCGTTCACCCGTCAATATCATACCCCGCGATCTACTGGGTGTGCCCATTGTACGGCTGGGCATTTTATTGAGCCGTTTGCCTGCGGGCCTTGCAGACTGGATCACCGCGCCTTTAACAAGGTGGTTGTTTGGCGATCTTCGCAAACTGGGTCTTCAAAAATTGAAAGAGGGTCCGTTTCAACAAATAAAAAACCGGCGGAATACGCCGCTGATCGATACAGGTACGGTAGCAGGCATCCGCCGGGGCCATATAAAAATACAGGGCAATATATGCGGGGCAACCGGTACAACCGTCTATTTTGAGGGCGGCGAAAAAGATGATTTTGATGCCATCGTGGCGGCCATTGGCTATAGCAGCGTTGATACAAGACTGCTAGATGCTGGCCCGGAACGTTTGGCAGATCTACAAAAAAGCACCGCAAAGCAAGCATATTTTGGCCGCGACGGGCTCTATTTCTGCGGTTTCTGGGTGGGGCCGACCGGTCAATTCCGCGAGATCGCTTCCGATGCAAAAAGGATTGCTGCAGCCATCGCCCTAAAAAAAGATCAGTAAAATACCTTTCGTTAGAAGGAGAAAAAAACGTTCTGCAGCAGTTGTTTTCAACACAATGCTACGGCAACAGGCCCCTATCTTTATTGGGTGCTTAAAAAAGGAATGGTTCCTTCTAGCGCATCAAATCTTACTATATGATACCGTTCCGGTTACCTGTTCAACACCGAAAAAAAGGATGGCTGTTTTCCGAACCGGCAGCAAAGCCTGCGGTTCAACCACTGGCAAAACCACCTGCGCCTGATCCGGCCAATGTTTTCTTTTCCAGCGGCGCGCATGCTTATATGCTGCGCTTGCTCGCGCTACCGCTGGAAGCTTCGGCCGGTTCAGAAAAAAGGCAGCACCCATTTACGAGGGATGCAGGGGCGATGCCGCATGCGCAGCGTTTATTACTGACCACGGCGCTGGATACAAAACAGGTGGCAGCAGCTGTTCATTGTCCGTTCACCAGCCATTTCATTTATGCTTTTCATGCGCATTTTGGTTATTATCCCGGGCAGTTGCGGCAGCCTGTTTAATACGGAATAGCAGCGGTTGCCGGTTTTGCAGAATGCATTCAAATGGCTAGTTTTGGTTGTTTGGGTTAACCAATGATAGAACCTTCGCCGGATTTATCCAGGGTGTTAACCCAGGGCCTGGCCGGGTAGTGTTGCAAGCACCGCCCGGTTTTTTTTCGCACAGCGCTGGCAGGGCCAACAGCGTTCGCATGTATGGCTGCGTTTGCATTGTTTTCTCTTTGCGATGATCAATGCAGTATGCCGGCCATCAAAACAAGACAGGAAAGAAATGGTTTGAGCCGCTGGCGCAGCAGCATAATACCCCGGTTCTTGTGCGATCGCACGGTACTGGGTTCCATATCTAAGGTAGCTGCTACTTCTTTACCTGTTTTCCCTTCCACAAAAGAAAGTACGATCACTTTGCGGCAACGTTCAGGCAGTTCCTCAATAGCGGTATATAGTTCGCGGTAGGTTTCTGTTTTGATAAGGAGGTCCATTTTATTTTCAACGCCGGCTTGTAGCAGGGGCAGCACCCATTTGTGGGCGTTTTGCTGCGTCTGTTGTTTGCGCAGGTAATCGAAGCAGGCATTGCGCACGGTGGTATAGAGAAAAGAACGGATGGCCGGAAAATGGGGAAAATCGGTGCGACGGTTCCATACTTTAATAAAAGCTTCTTCGGCAATATCTTCCGCCACGCCGTTGTTGCCGGCAATCTTACCCGCATACAGACAAAGCGATGGGTACAGCAGCCGGAACAAGGCCTGGAAGCTGGCTTCCCGCCCCTGGCGGAAACCGGCCATCATACTATCATTGCTCTCATTTGCTTGTTGCTCCATGCGCTGTCGGGCTAAGGAAGTTCGCAGAAGCCGCCGGAAAAAAGCTTCCGCAGGGCTGCTAAACGGTTCCTTTTTTTTTCTGCACTAAAAGTAAAGAAAAAAAATGATATGGTCGAATACGACCATATTGAAACAGCTGAATTCGCTGAATTTTCAAGCTGAAGATGAACAGCAAAAGAAAAAAAGAGATTCGCCGGTTACTGGGCGCTTACTTAAAACGGCATCGCGAAGACGTGCTCAAAATTTCCAGTGTGCGACAGGTATCATTTTCCTCCAACCTGGATCAGAGCAAATTAAGCAAAATTGAAAAAGGAAAAATAGATATCCGTTTTGATACGCTGATCGAGCTGGCGCTCACCTACCAGCTGACTCCGCAGGCCCTGTTCAATTTTGAGATCGATTTCTGGGAAAAGGAAGCAGAATAAAGGGCGATGCAGTCATTGATCCGGCCAGCTGCCGTGCCGGCGTTCCATGCCGCATCGCCCGTAACAAAAAGCTATATTTTTGAAAACGCATAGAAAGGATTTTTCTGAAACCCGCTGTTCTTGAACAATTCGTCTTTGAGGTAATCGAGTCTTTTAATGGTGGCTACCGGCATCCCTGCCCGCATCAGTATTGCATTTTCGCGGGGCATGCACAATAGTTCCGCTGCGCTGATGCCCCCGATGATCTCCGACATTTCTTTGGCAGTGGGAAAATGCTTGAAGCCATAAGCCTGTATCACATCGCAGTTGTCGATGATCGTCAGCCATTCACTTTTGTACTTGTCTTTGATCTGGGCAACCGACTGGAACATGCACCAGATTCGCAAACCATAGCAGCGCATCAGCGTGATGGCTGACATCAGGCCATCCAGCTTGCCGAGGTTGGAACATTCGTCGATGATCAACAGGGTGGGCAGCTTGGGCCGGGTGGTTCGTTCGGTAAACAGGTACAGCAGCGACGTAAACCAAAGCCGGAGCAGCACGGAATAAGCAGCCAGTTTATTGGGTGGTATCACAAAATAGATGGTGATGGGTTCGCCGTTTACCAGCGACTGGATATTGAAGGAGCTGGGGCCTTCCAGCGATTCCAGCACAACAGGATCGCCCAGGATACCCAGGTGCTGGTGCACGCTGGAGAGTACACAGTTGCGGGTGGGTGTTTCCGGAATTTGTAAGAAAGCCCTCACCAGTTCAATGGCGAGTGGGTTTCTGATCTCTTTGTTATCGAGCATCAGCGCCAGCTTATAAGTGACGTCTTCTGCAAACAGGATGCGGCGCATATCGGTAAAACTTTTGCCGCTGGTGAGCGCATGAATGCAGACCGCGCTCAATAGCTCATGGGCGGTATTGTCCCAGTAAGGATCCGCGCTGTAAGTGCCATTGTCTGGCTGAAAAGCTTTTGCGATCATGATGCCCTGTTGCTCCACACAGGAGGGGTCCATGGCAATATCCATGGGATTGAACCGGGCCGGCGTACGGGTTACTTTTTTGAAAGGATCAACAATATAGACCTTCCCGAATTTCCGCCTTGCTTTCGCCGTAATTTTTGCCGCCTCCCCCTTTACATCCAGTACTATCAGGCTGCCTTTATAACTGAGGCAGGTAGGTATGATATTGCCCCGGCCCTTCCCCGCTCCGGTGGGGGCAATGGTTAACAGGTTCGCTTCTCCGCTGTCGTAAATCAGGGGGGAAGCAGGCGGTGGCTCTTTTTCGCGTGCGAAGCCGATGGGGTTGCTTTTTTTGGTTGTCAGGTAACCGAGTGGTAGTGTTTGCATATTGTTTGGCATTTATTTTATAAGCTGGTTCGCAGACTGGCCTGCGGTTCTGATGGCAGCCGGGTAGTGATTTACCTGGTTTTAACGCCCGATGGCAGTAAAAAAGTAAAATTAAGAAGCCTTTAGGGACACAAATATTACACGCATTCAATAATTTATTTTTCCTGTCTACCCCTTCTAATGTTATATTATATAACTATTTACACATTCAGAAAACAAAAATTTATTTTTTCGCCGTAAAAAAACCCCCATCTGTTAGTCATTCACTTTACCTTACACGCCTATTATTTCTATCAGACAATTTTTTCTATGAAAAAAATATACACTAACCAACCCATACCGGAAGATATCAGGGAAGCCCTGCAGGCCAAGCTGGCCTGCGGCCATTTGCACGAACTAAAGGGCGCTGCTTTTACCAAGGCCCTGCATCATATCAATGATGAAATTGATCGGGTGTACCACAAAGGTTACCGGCGGTTTTTTACGGAGCAAAGCGGGCACTTCATTGCTAAGAGCTTACAGCGTTATTTTGCCGGGCATAATATCCGGTCCGATAAGCTCGCCGCCTTAAAATGTTTCCTGGGCTACCTGCCTGCGGAGCTGGAGGAAAAAGCGATGGCCGGCAAAAAAAAGACGGCCGGTTCGGCCTTTGATTCGCTGCAGGGCGTCTGGTATTCTTATGTCTACGATGCAGGACAGGAAGGCCATAAAGTAAAGAAGACTTCTCTCTATTTAAGCAGGCGCAATGAGAACTTTCTTGATGTTCAGTACCATGGCCTGAGCGGCCGGTTTACCGGCACGGGTGAGATCATCAACAACACCGTACTCTTTTCTATAAAAAATAAAGACGCCAGCATCAAGATATTCCTCTGTGCGGAATTACCGGTAGATGAATCGGCAGAAGAAGCGGATCATCCAACCATACTGAATACGTATTGCCTGTCGAATTCTTTACCGGGGCAGCCGGTGGTCAGCAATGTAATCATGATCAAGGAGCCGCGGCTGGATCTCGCTGGCAAGGAGGATCAAATACAACAATTTCTCGACATCAAACCAGAGACCCTGGTCTTTGATCCTGCGGCGGAAAACAGGAATGACAATACCATTATTGAATACCTGTACCGGAACAAGGCGAGGAACAGCCGGTTGAATAAATTTATTCCCAACAGTTTTGAAAACATGGAGCGCCGCAATACCTTCTCGTTTAAAAAAGATAATTATGATAATTATGATCGGCTGAAGGTAAAATTAAAAAAGCATGTTTTTTTTGCGTTTAATCGTTCGCGTTTGGGCAGGGATGAAGTAGCGGTCTTTAGTTATACGTTTAAATTTGTGGAAGAAGAACGGCGTTGTATTGCTTACCGGCATCCCATTGGCAATCCCGGCAAGATTGAATTCAGTGGGGAAGCGTTTTTGGAGAATGAGAAAATCTGTATGCTGCTGAGCGATAAGAGCACGATGCTGCGCCACAAGCAATTTGTAGCACCTGTTCATTCCTGGTACAATGCCCGGTCGGGGATCTTTGTTTTCCGGGGGATTACTTCCACCGTTTCTTCGCAAACAGCGGCGCCGATTGCCCTGCGTGAACTGGTGGTGGGCATCCCGGACCACGACCCTATCCTGCAAAAAAACACCCTGATACCAGACGATGATAAAACAAACGGTTATATATCCTATGCGGCTTTCA
This sequence comes from uncultured Flavihumibacter sp., assembly GCA_964245425.1. Taxonomy (GTDB): domain Bacteria; phylum Bacteroidota; class Bacteroidia; order Chitinophagales; family Chitinophagaceae; genus JACMLD01. Next base: position 18,524 of record CAXTMV010000094.1, read on the forward strand.
GCGTATTGCCGGAGGAAGTGTTACCGGTAGAAGAAAAGCTGTTCCTGGCCAATCCGCTCCTGAGTGTGCTTACCTTTCCTGCCCGCACAGACAATACCTTTACCTATTACCGGCAGAACAAGGCCCGTAAGTATACCGGTGTGTATTATGTATTTACACTGCCCGCTGCCGCCGGCATGGAGCCCTTGAAAATGGAACTGGATATTGATACGC
>CAXTMV010000095.1:0-4507 GCA_964245425.1 uncultured Flavihumibacter sp.
GGGCGGGTGCTGCCGCGCTTGTTTTATTTTCAGCCAGTCTTTTCAGCACGGTGGCAAACCACTGGTTGGCATCTTCATCAAATTCCACATCGCAGCGTTGTATGGCCGCCAGCCGGCTACCGCCCAGTTTCTCCAGTTGCTCATCGATGTCTTCTCCGGCCTTGCAGAAAAGAGGATAAGACGTATCGCCCAGGGCCAGTACGCTGTATTTCATTTTATCGAGCCGGAACCCGTTGTGGTGTATATGGTCGTAGAATTTTTTTGCTGCTTCCGGTGGTTCACCTTCACCCTGGGTGCTGATGATCGTTAGAAAATATTCTTCTTTGGTCAGATCATTCAGGCGGTATTGGTCGAGGCTTACCACTTTTGCATTGATGCCTGCTTTTTTTGCTTTGGCTGCAAAATCGGTGGCCACTCTTTTTGAATTGCCGGTTTCGGTGCCGTAGGCAATCGTGATCTTACCGGTTGAGGCGCCCGCTGCCGGAACGGCGGCTGTGGCGGCCGGCGCAATCAGCCCGGCAATATAGCCATGCATCCAGGTCAGCTCTTCTTTTGAGGACTGGCCGGTCAGATCCAGTAAGGCTTTTAATTTATGCTCTGCTAACATGTTGGCTTTTATTGTCGGTGGTATGGGTGGCTGGTAACAAGCTGCCCATCGGCTTAAAATAATACTCTTTACTGTTACTATTGGGCAGCCACGCAAATTGCTGCTGCAAAGCAACAACTTTTCCTATAATTACCAAGGAAGGAGAAACAAAACGCTGTCCTTTCATATTTGCATGGTATTGCTGCAGGCTGCTTACATGCACATGCTGCAAAGGGGTAGTGGCCTGTTCAATAACGGCCATTAATTTATCTGCCCCAATATGGTTGGCCAGCAGGTTATTGACTACATCATCCAGGGTTTCGGACGACATATAAAACACCAGTGTATCGTCTGTGGCGGCCAGGTCTTTCCAGTAACCAGCCGGCACAATATCCGATTTGTACAGGGTCATAAACCGAGCGGCGGTGGCATAGCCCCTTGCTGTGAGCGGTATGCCGGCATAAGCGGCAGCACCCGTGGCGGCGGTAATACCAGGTATTACTTCGTAGGGTATATTATTATCGGCCACCACTTGCAACTCGTCTAAAATATTGGAGAAAAGGGACACATCACCACCCTTTAACCGTACCACCAGTTTGCCCTGCCCGGCATATTCCTTTATCATCGCATTGATGCTTTGCTGTGGGGTGGAGTAACCGCGGCGGCATTGTTTGCCTACATAGATGATGGTGGCGGCTGCCGGAACATATTCTTTCAGTATGGCATCGCTTACCAGGCGATCAGTTAATACCACGTCTGCCTGTTGCAGGTAACGGGCTGCTTTTACCGTAATCAGTTCCGGATCGCCGCAACCGGCACCGGCGATGATCACTTTTCCATTAGACTGTTCTGGGTTCATTGTGTAGTTACCGTTTATTATTGTGTCAACAGTTCAAAGTTCATGGTTGGGCGTTCATTGGCACGGCAATGCCGCAACAGCAGGAACCATCATCGTTCGAACTTATTGGATCATACAAGCCCCCACCGTAACACAACTGGTCTCATCAATCAGTATAACGCCGCCGTTCACCCTTAATTTCTGGTAAGAATCAAAGGGAATGGGTGCGGCCGTACGGATGGTGGCTTTAATAATATCATTTAAACCGGCAGCCGCAGGTGCGGGTTCCTGCTGCAGGGTGTTTACATTTAATTTATAGGCTATTTCCTTTATACTGCACCTTACCACGCGACTATTAATCTGCAGCAGGTATTTGCTGCCGGGTACCAGTGGTTTGTTATCCATCCAGCATAATAAAACCTCCAGTTCATTGGTTACTTGCGGCTGGTTGCTGGTTTGTACAATCTGGTCGCCGCGGCTGATATCAATTTTGTCGGCCAGGTGCAACACGGCACTCTGGGGCGCAAAGGTGGTGGCTGTTTCACGGCCATTCACTTCAATGGCGCTGATGGTGCTTTCTATACCGGATGGCAATATGGTTACCTTATCGCCTTTTTTATAGACGCCGCTGATCACTTTGCCGGCATAGCCGCGGTAATCGTGCAGGTCTTCTGTCTGCGGCCGGATAACATATTGTACCGGAAAACGTGCATCGGTTAAATTGATATCATGCTGTACCTGGGTCGTTTCCAGTATATGCAGCAGGGATTCGCCTTCGTACCAGGGGTATTTATCGGACTTGTCAACAATATTATCGCCGTTCAGCGCGCTAATGGGCACATAGATAATATTTTTCAACCCCAGTGATTTGGCCACTTTTGCGTAGTCGATCATGATGTTGTTGTATACATCCTGCGAGTAGTCGACCAGGTCCATTTTATTAATGGCCAGCACTACATGCGGAATGCGCAGCAGGGAGGCGATGATGGAATGACGGCGGGTTTGTTCGGCCACGCCGTGCCGGGCATCTACCAGTATTATTACCAGGTCTGCATTGGAAGCGCCGGTGACCATATTACGGGTGTACTGCACATGGCCGGGTGCATCTGCGATGATGAATTTGCGCCGGGGGGTAGAAAAATATTTGTATGCCACATCAATGGTAATACCCTGCTCCCTTTCTGCGCGAAGGCCATCGGTGAGCAAGGCCAGATCTATTTCACCCTCTTCCCTGTTTTTGGTTTGCTTTTCGATGGCTTCCAGCTGGTCGATCAGGATCGATTTGCTATCGTACAACAGGCGGCCAATCAAGGTACTCTTGCCATCATCTACACTGCCCGCGGTGATAAAACGTAGTATATCCATGTTGCGTTCTAAATAATAAGTTCCAGGTTTTAGTTGTTGCTATGGCTTGTCAAGTTTTAATAATAAGCAGTAAGCAATAAGTCGTTTGTGATCTTTTTGTATGAAAGGGTGAAGCAAAGGACTTAACACTTAATACGTACACTTAGAAATAGCCATTCTTTTTCCGGTCTTCCATCGCGGCTTCGCTTACCCGGTCGTCTATTCTTGTTTCGCCGCGTTCGCTTGTTTTAGTGGCGATGATCTCGGTAATGATATCGTCGATGGTAGACGCGTGCGATTCAACGGCAGCGGTGCAGGTCATATCGCCCACGGTTCTGTAACGCACTTTCTTTACCGATACTTTGTCGGCGGGGTCCAGTCGGATAAATTCCGAAGTAGCCACCAGCTGTCCTTCGTATTCCAGCACTTCGCGGTCGTGTGCATAGTAAATGGAAGGCAGATCGATCTTTTCGCGGCGGATATAATTCCAGACATCCAGTTCCGTCCAGTTGCTGATGGGAAAAACGCGTACGTTTTCGCCTTTGTGTATTTTGCCGTTATAGGTATTCCATAATTCGGGTCGCTGTAATTTGGGATTCCACTGGCCGAACTCGTCGCGCACAGAGAAAATCCTTTCTTTGGCCCTTGCTTTTTCTTCATCGCGGCGGGCGCCGCCGATGCAGGCATCAAAACCAAATTCCTCGATGGTATCCAGCAGGGTAAAGGTCTGCAGGGCATTGCGGCTGGCAAATTTTCCTTTTTGCTCGGTCAATTTTTTTTCGCGGATGGTATCGCCCACGTTGCGGACGATTAATTTCTCGCCTATTTGATCGGCGAGTGAATCGCGGTGGCGGAGGGCTTCGGGAAAATTATGGCCGGTATCGATGTGTACCAGTGGAAAAGGAAATTTTCCGGGCCGGAAGGCTTTGAGCGCCAGGTATACCAGTGTGATAGAATCTTTGCCGCCTGAGAACAACAGGGCCGGTCGTTCAAATTGGCCCGCCACTTCGCGGAAGATGTGAATCGATTCGGATTCCAGCTGGTCGAGGTAATCCAGGCGGTATTCATCTGTTACTGTTCCATTGCTATTGCCTTTATCACTGTACATCATGTCAATTTCATTCATTAAAAATGCAAAACTAGTTTATTTGCGGGTCATTGCTGCTGAAGGCGCTTCCTCATGTACATGCAGGCCGCATTCTTTTTTATCGGCATCTTCCCACCACCAGCGACCGGCGCGAAAATCTTCCCCGGGCCTGATGGCGCGGGTACAGGGCGCGCAGCCGATGCTGACAAAACCTTTATCGTGCAAAGGATTATACGGTACCTGGTGCTGCCTGATATATTGCTTTACTTCTTCGGTGGCCCAGTGTAGCAGGGGATGGTATTTGATTACCTGGTTTTGTTCGTCCCATTCTACCATGGGCAGGTTGTGGCGGTTAACGGAGTGTTCGGCGCGCAGGCCGGTTATCCATACGGCGTTGCCGGCGAGGGCCCTTTTCAGCGGTTCAACTTTGCGGATGCTGCAGCAGTTTTTACGGTTCTCTACGGATTCATAAAATGAATTGGGTCCTTTTGCTGCAATAAAATGCTGCAGGGCTTCCTGTTGCGGGTAATAGGCTTTTATATGGGTGTGGTATCGTTCGTTGGTGCTGTTCCAGACAGAATAAGTTTCGGGAAACAGCCGCCCGGTTTCGAGTGTGATGATGGAAATAGCGGGTTGATTTACCCAAACTCCT
>CAXTMV010000095.1:4517-18658 GCA_964245425.1 uncultured Flavihumibacter sp.
ACGGCCGGTATCCAGGGTAAAGATGCTGATGGGCAGCTGCCGGCTCAGTATTTCATGGGTGATCACCTGGTCTTCATAGCTGAAGCTGGAAGAGAAAGTTACTTTGCCCGGGTATTCGGTGGCAAGGACGGACAAGGGTACTCCTATGTTTAGTCTATCATTTTGGTGGATTATATGGGATAAATCGGTTGTTAAATTATTGGTCATCTGTTAATTGACTATTCGTAAACAAAAATTGCCTGTAAGAAACCATCAGCAGCAGGTGTGCGGCGTATTACAATGAACAATGCGGAATGGCGCTGTTTTGCTGGTCATTAGAAGTCTACAAGTTTGATAGGCAAAGATACTAAACCGTGGGGCAGTCGCAAAATTATTTATTCCGCACAAGTGGAAGTGAACGGTTGTTAGCTTTGTAGCCAACCCGGTGGGGAAATCTGAATGACAGCAGGCCGGTTAATGGGTTGGCGCCGCAGTTGCTGTACTAGTAGGGTGGTCAATAATGTGAAATCCAATGGTTTCCGTTTTCCAGTCCTTCCCCGAAAAAATGGGCCTGTCAATGGCGTCCTGGTCCGGCTTCTTCTCTGTAAAAATGATATTGTCTCCTCTTTCCCTGTTACGGGTAAGCGCAAGACCTGCCTGGTTCTTGTGGGCAAGCGCTATCGGGCTGCATGAAATAAATAACTTCAAGTATTCTTTAATACCGGTATAACCCAGTTGCCGGTATTCATCATCAATCTTTAACACAATCGTATCGGTTGTCTCGCCATTGTTTTTTACAAATAACAAAGCGCTTGTTTTGCCCGCACCAATGGGCGGCAAATTAAAATAACCCGTTTCAATGCTGTAATCGAAACCCAGGTAGGCATTGCTGACCCATAATGGCTGCTTCGTATGGTTGGTGATCAGCAATCGAAATGCCGGTGCCCGGGGTTTATCTTCTTTTTGCCGGTAATGCAGCTCATTCATGGCGGGGATGGACGGCACCTCGTCAAACCCATTTATGTCAGAATAGACTTTATCGTTTGAACAATATAGAGAAATGCTGTAATCCTCATTGCTTAAGTTGGTACCGGCATTTTGAAATTCAAGTAGGAACAGCCATTTGGCAACGGTATCGATGGCAGAAAAAAAAACGGTAATATCGACATCGTCGTTCACGATAACCGGTTCAAAAACGGGTGTGGTGGTGCCGGGCAGCCCGATGTAATAGGCATTCTGTGCTGTTTTGCGTATGATATAGGTTCCGGGGCTTTCTGTTGACAATACAAAAAAACCGGAGTTCCATTTTTTATAGGCAGCCAGTAGTCGGTCAAGATCGGTAGCTGCCAGGCCGGGCGTACAGCTGATAAGCAACTTTTTATCCGGCAACAGGGTAACGGTGGCATAGTATTCCTGCGCCGCTGCAGTGTCGGGCAGTTTGCGGTGGGGCGCCAGTACGGAATAATCGGCAAAGCAGTAGGCGACCACTATATCATCTGCCAGGCCTTCAATCCGCACGCGGTCGCCCTGAGACAAGCCATGTAACAAACCGGCCTGTAAGCACCAGCGCCTGTTTTTTTGTTCCTGGTAGACAAGGTACCGCGCCTCCGGTGCAGCAGGGATAGCCGACAAAAATATTTTTTCCTGTGCAGATGGCGGCAGCCCGCCGTTTATGTTTACACGCGGATTTTGATCAGGCACCATATTGCATACCAGTGCATTTGTTTTATTGACCAGTTCGCGGTAACTGATTTGCCCATTGCAGGCGTATAAAGTTTTTAATAGTGAATAAGTAAAAGCGCCCCGCCGGTTGCCATTCACCTGCAGTTCTTTAGATGTCTGTTCGTTTCCGGATGCCGCCAGGTGTATATGCTGTCCCTGCATAACCGTGATGCGATCTTCACCGGTTAATGGATTTTTTGATTTTACATAGGCCCCGGGTATTTCATAGCCCAGGTAGTCTTCTACCCGGTCCGGCGCCGCGCCGTCGGATAGCATTCGGTCTGTGATGCCGATACTGTCTATATCTCTCGTAATGGTGCCGGAGTAGCAGCAGTCTGTAATGGCAACGAAATGAATGCCGGGCTGTTTCTGCAAAGTCTGCCAAATCAGGAAGCTCATTTCCTTGTCCATCAGATCTTTTCCGCCCGGCAGCCGGCTATCGCTGCATACAAACGACTGCAAACGGCCGTTTACACTGGTCCAGAACACGTTGGGTGCCGTGGCGCTGGAGCCATGCCCGCTGTAATAAAACAAGCAGGTATCGCCGGCCGTTGCGCCGGCAAAAAAATCAAAGGCCTTTATAATGACGGCGCGTTCAGGCTTATCCACTTCATGGTCGGTAATTTTTTTTACATGGAGGCTGCCTGAAGGGTAAACGGTTTTCAGGTAATACTCAACTGCCGTCGCATCATTGATGCAACCCTGCAAGGGCTGTTTCGGATAGTTATTGATACCAACCAGTAAGGCATAAATTTGGGGCATACAACAGATTTTAGTATTGCAGGTACAAAAATAGGATTGTCTTATCGTTTACACAGGCCTGCACCGTTTAACGTTCGTACAAAACAGCCCCTGCCCAATAGGGCGGTTTCCAGTATTCTGCCGCCACACCGGCCAGTTCACGGTTTCGGGCTGCCTGTATCGTTTGCTGAAAGGCGACCGCGGGAGCGGCGCTGTTTAGCTGTTGGTAAAAAAAGGAAGTAAAAGCAGCCGCAAAATCATCTGCCACCGGCCATAAAAAAGACAGTATTGCCTGTACGCCTGCCCTCGAAAATGTTTCCGGCAGGCCGATGACCCAGCGGCCGGGCAGGATAAAATGTTCGGCACCCCGGCAGGAGGATAAAACCACCAGTTGGAGGTTCGACAAGTCACCGGCTTGCAGGATATCTTTTAAGCTGAATATTTCTCCACCGGCCAGCACCAGCCCGCTTTGGTCGGGTTGCAAAAAATTGAATACCCCATGGCAGCAAAAAAAAGCCATATCCATTACCGGTAGTTTTTTCTTCACTTCCTCAACAGTCGCCTCTTCGTTTAACAGGGTTTGAAGCAAGGCATTTTCTTTTTTCGCCAGTTGCCTGATATGTGTTGTTTCGGCCAGCACACCGGGCAGCGCCCTGAAGCCTGCAACTGCTTTTGACATGCCCGCCAGCAGGATGCGTTTGCCTGTTAACGGAAGCCTGCGGCCTGGTTGGGTGCTATCTGTAATGGACACACTGATACAGGTCCTATCTACCAGCGTATTTTCCTCCGACTGCAACAGCGGGAACGGAAAACTGTGCAGCACGTCATCGGGTATAAACCTGATACGGCTGATGGCAGGGCCATGGGCTTCCACTATTTTATCAAGCTGAATGATGCCCTTTAGTTCCCGGCAAAGCGACGACAGATCTTTATCATCCGTTACCTGCATCCCGCCTGTATCCACACCCCTCCATTTACCAGCGGGGTACAGCAGGTCGCGGATACTGAATACCATCGACCTTAATGCGATGCGGTTAATAAAGCTGACGTATACCCGAAGCTTCAGGAAAGACCTGGCAATGACAACAAGGCGATCCGGCAGTACTAGGAAAGAGATGGTTAACCTGTCTTTCGGTTGCCGCCATAATTTTTTGAGCATCCCCTTGCTGCTCATAACTGACCGGGTAGGACCGGGCTGCCGGCCATTGGCAATCTCACGTGCCAGCAGGTCTTTGTAGCGGTTGGTTTCTTCCTGGAAAGCATGTATGGCCTGTAACAAGCGCCATTTTTTTACCCAGCGGATCGGAGGCGCAGCGGTATTGCTTTGCTGTTTCAATACCAGTAATTCATTGCAGGCGCCCATCAGGAATTCTTCGTTCGGCGACCATTTATTTAACAGGTAGAGCGCCTGCATTACCGGTGGTAAAGAAGCGGTAACCTGCTGTAACAAGCGCTGGTTTTCGGCATCCCATTCCATTTTTCCGGCAGGCGGTATAAAATTAGTGCGGCCCACCAAGTACCGGAACTGCCAGAGTTCAGGCAGCAGTTGTTTTGTTTGAAAGAAGTCGATTACCTGCTTTACCGGAAAGGATGCCGGAACAGGCATACCGGTAAAATACAATTGCATACATTCCAGTACCTGCAGTCGGTGATGGATCAGCAATGAATCGCATGGTTTAACAAAGAGCCGAAGCTGGGTCAGTATCTCGAAAGATTTATCGGGCTGTTCACCCGAAAGATAAAGCTGAAACAGCAATGCCTTTTCCTGGAAAAAGGCAGCGTAATCGTCTGTCCGTTGCTCCAGCTTGGGAATTGCCTGCCGGGTAGCAGGTAATGACGGCACGGACCGGCCCCGGGAGGCAATATAATTGAGGGCAGGAATGTTGGTTTGAAACCGTTTCTCTGCCAATTGCAAAAAGCGGTTGACCCTTGCCGCTAGTTGGCTGTTGCCGATCTGGTTGGCTTTAAACAGGCAATCCTGTAACAGGCCCGTTGCGGCCTGTACCTGGTTTAGCAGCACCTGGGTCTGCGCTAAGTTAAAACTGGCCAGGATGCCGGCAAGTGTTAATTGCTGATCCTGGCAGATGGCGATAAGCCGGGTGAGGAGCTGGTAGGCTTCTCCCATATCGCCTTTTGCCAGGGCCAGCCTGGATTGCAGGTCCAGCAACCGGATATAAAGACCAGACGCTTTTTCGGCTTGCCGAACCGCAAGGGTAGCTTCCTGCAGGGTAACGCTGGCCATTTGCACATCGCCTTGTTGCAAAAAGACGGCTGCTTGCTGTAATTGCATGGGCAGCAGCCTGGATGCCACCAGCGGTGAAGGATGGTTATGGCCGGTATCGATACCCCGTTGCAGCATCAGCAGGGCTTCTGAAAATCTTCCGTAGGCCATCAGCAGCTGCGCCAATGCGTCATAGAGGCAAACCTGCTGGTCTGCTGCTTCCTGCGGGCTGGAGGATTCGCCCAAACCCATTTGCTGTTCCCAGGCCAGCAAGCCGGGCACCGATATGTTGATCTTCTGTATATCTCCGGTAATATCCTGCAGGGATAAGGCATTTTGTTGGGCGGCATCAAAATCTCCGTCTCTAAGGTTTATCAGCAACAGTTTTGTAACAGTATGTATGCGCAGTGACCGGTTGTTGACTGATTTTGATACCTGTGAAAGCCCCTTTAACAAATGCCTGGCAGCATGGCTGTTGCCCGTGAGCAACGAAATGTCTGCCAGGCGGTCTACGATATAGAATTCATTGATGGTAAAAGGCAGCCCCGGTCTGTGTTCTTCCTGCAACATCCGGTAGGCCAGCAACTCGCGGTAAGAATCAAAGGCTGCTGCCAGTTTTCCTTCTGCCCGCCATTGCTCGGCCTGGTTAAAGACATCCTGGTAGATTTTATCTGACTGTATGGTCAACAATGGATGCCCTTTTAAAAATTAAACAATGCCTTACCATCCTATGCTATAGTACCTGACTGCGTATTCATCATTTTACATCAGGGCCGTTATCAATTGGCAGAAGGCGCGTCGATAAAATACACGGGCCCTCTTACACTGTATTCATCTTTGCAGTTTCCATCCTTGTCTTTTTCACGGCAGTTGGTCAGCGCACTGCCGGGTGAGATGCGGAACTGGAGCCGTTGCACCGTAAAATCAAATACCTGTACGTGATCTACGGCTGCATACAGGCGTGTATTCTTGCCTATGGCTTCCGCAGACAGCTCATACACATGTGCATTAGGAATCGATCTGATTTGCTCCGCGATGGTCTGAAAAGATGCAGCGGGATCAATATTAATAAAGGCGTCATTGTGGGGATAAATTATCTTCACTCCTTTGCGGGAGAGGGCAGACTCCAGCGTGGCGGGTTTAGCGATGGATTTATATCCTTCCCATTCTCCCGCGATAAACATCTGTTCGTCGGTAAAATAAGCCTTGCCCATTTCGGCAATCTGCATTTTCCTGCTGGCGGAAATACTGGACTTATCGAGTATGCCATTGATTTCATCGAGGATGTCGGCACTGTTGACACCGGCCGGCCGCGTAGTAAAGGCTTCGTTAAAGCAGCCGACCGCTTTACCAAAATTATTGGTTTCAATGGCCTGCAATCCGGTCTTCAGGTTGTATTTGATTTGCAGGGCAACCAGTTCCGGCGTTTCGCCAAAATGCCGGATGAGTTTTTCTGTCTGTATGCCCGCTTTTTCAAATTCTTCATGCAGTTCAAGTTGGTTGACCTCCGCTAGGCCGTCTTCCTTTATTTTTTTCAACGCCGCTTTTGCGCCTGCTTCTCCCTTGGTTTTTACCAGTTCTTTCTCCAGCGACAAAGGAGATTCGTCCAGCAGGTCTGCTGTACCATACCGGGAGGGGAGCATATTGCCAGACATTTTGGTAGCAGCTTCCTGGTCAACCCATTTCAATTCTATGATCTTTGACCTGGATTCGCTGCCGGAAGTGCGGGCCATCCAGCCTTCTTCCAGGTTGATGGCGCCTGGCATATCTTCGGGCGTAACACGCATCACCATCCAGTTCTCTGAATTCTTCGGTTGTACATACCAGTTACCATCTGTTGAAAGAAAATGCCGTTCTACGCCAGGGCATTTTTTTAAAAAGGCGCCTGTTTCTTCCACGGCATCACTGCATTGTTTGGCAATGGCCATTCCTTTGTCTACAGCCTGCGATTCGAAACCGATGGAAAACCCGTTTTTCTCCAGCTCGGAAACGCTGAGCCGGCCAACAGGGATGCCGTCAAAATTATTTTGCACGGCAAAGCTTCCCGCAGGGTCTTCTGTAATACGCCATTCAAACTTTTTATTGGCTACTTCGCCGAAGCGGTTCCTGAGTTTAAAACCTTCTTTGGGGTTCAGCTCAATATCCACAGTTTTGTTTTGAACGTTTTCTGCCAGGTTTATTTTGGTGTCTTTGAATGTAACAAAAGCGTCTTCGCCTGTCTGGTTGATATCGGCAGCGATATTTGATCTTCGTACCAGTGATTGTTCAGCACCCAGTACGTCCGGCGCTTCCTTGATCAGCGATTTTTCTGCCAGGCTTACGCCGCCAACAAACATGTGGTTGGTAGATACCAGTATCGGCATGGATTCTGTTTTACTACCAAAACTGCCGGCCTGGAAAAAGCTAAAACTGTCCCAGTTATTAAATTTCAGATCCTTCTGTGTGGTTACCCAGTCGGGGAACCAATTATTATCAGCCACGGCATAATTATTCAGAAAGCCGATGCTCGCGCTGGTTTCTGTATGGCTGTTCAGCCATTGTATGATGGTACTCCATTTCATTATTTCGTTCAGTCGCTGGTACTGTGGCTCAAACTGCCCGATTTCTTCGTAATGGTCATTCCACCAGCTGAGTACAACATCAAATTCCTGTGCCGCCTGCACTTCCCGGTGTTTACTTTTGCCTGTAGAGTCTATATCGGTACTATCGGCCGGGTTGGCAGACAGCGCAAAAATTTGTGTTGCATTCCTGGAAAAATTAATCGCCGACTTATCGAAGCCACTTATTTGAAACCCGTTTTTATTGGGGCCGAACCAAAGGCGGCAGGAGGGTAATTCTTTGGCTTCGGTATTAAAGATAGCAGCGCGTACCATCTTTGTCTGTTCCAGGTTCCTGAACCCGGCGATATTTACGTCGGGGTGCGAATCAAACATATTGGCTGCCCACATTTTCGCCAACAGGTCGGTGTAGAACAGGGTCATGCCAACGGCCGTGCCCTTTAGTTTTCCATCATACCTTGCCCGCTGGTATTTACAGGCCTTCATTCCCGCATCGCTTACAAAGGCCGACAGCTCGTCTTTTTGTTTGCTCATTTTTGCGAGCGCATACAGCATCAGGTCATCGTCTTTATCTTTTAATTGTTCCAGCAGTTGCTGCACGGTGAATTCAGGGCGCAGGGCGCTGGCAAAATAACTAAGGTGCTCCTGCACAAAACCGATGGACCGCTCATAGTCAATGGCGGGGTCTAATGAAAACCCGCTGGCAGACGCTACCCGGTCGCTTTCCCGGCCTTTGTAAAAATCATCTTCCTGCCGGAGTTGCCTGCTGTCGAGTTTATTCAATGCGTTTCTAAATGCCGAAATAAGGCGGACGATTTTTTTATCGGAACTATATACCGATTCGTTGATGTGCGCGTAATCGGTTCCGGGGTCGGCATCAATGCCGGATTGTACGTCTTTAACAATCTTGTTCTTTTCCGGAACGTCCAGGTCGGCATAAGCCTGGCCGTCTGCAAATACGACGCTTTTCAAGGCATCATTGTAAACGTCATTGACACTGTCTGTCTGTTCCTTTAACTTATCTTCGAAAGTATCTTTCTCCAGCTGCGATTGTTCCTGTTTGTTGTTGATATATCTTTCCGATTGCCAGATGGATGCTACATCCTCTACCTGCACCTTGCCATAAGGCTGGCCGGCGATCCGGCGGCCGCCGAATACCAAACCCTGCTGATCCTGACGGGCATAGGTGATGTCATCTGTATGTTGCATAAATTGCTGCAGGTCTTCCAGGCTGCTGATATTGTTTTCGTAATAGCCCATGGTCTCGGTAAAATACAGGGCGGCATCTATATTGTCTTTCCGGGTCAGCTTTGAAAACCTGCCTTCCGTATTCAGATCGTATTCAAAGACATATAGTTTTTTCGGTTTCTCGCCCTGGTCTTTCCTGGTTTCATCAAGAATATGGGCGATATTATTATTGCGCGTGATGGAATCTGATACCGGGAGGAGCGCCACTACCTCTCCGTTGCCGATAAATTTGCTGCGCGTTGGCCCATAGTCGAAATTCGCCAGGGTAGCGTTAAAGCCATAACGTACCGGGGCAAGGTCAAAAGTTGCTTCGGCAAATTCTTTCCGGCTAAGGCCTGCATTCGATAGCAGCGAATACAATAACCAGTCTTTTGCCTGGTCGCCTTTTTCCCGGTCGCTGAATTCTTCGCGCGACAGATCCGGAAAATTGAAATTCACCGTATAGGTTTTGTTTACGGGAAAATCTGCGAAGCGGCCTTTGCCGCACCCTTCAAGCAATAATACAATGCCGAGCAGGGGAAGGAGGAACTTGTGCATGAGACATGATTTTATGGTTACCGATAAGGGCTGCAGCGCAGCATATGAAGGAGGCTGTGCTTACAGGCATTGGCCTGCGCCGTTCAACAAAATTCCAGGGAAAGAAAATAAAGGATTTCAGTTAGTTATCGATGGGTGGAATACGGGCAGAAAACGATTGACAGGGCACAGCATAGAATAATGCTGGTTGATTGCTACCGCAGCTATGGGTCTTATATTATAACAGTCGAATTATATTCTTGCTTATAGCAGGTGCTCGTCTGCCTTGGTAAAATTGCCATTAAAAACTAAGGCCTGACCGGGTGAAAACACCTGATTTTGCCGGCGAACTATAATTTAGGCGGAAAGGGCAGCAATGGCCCTTGGGCAGTATCAGACTAAAACAAGCCCTTCCTGCAATGCTTTCTTGTATACGGCGTCATCAAACTGGTAGTAGGCAGGAGAACGGTGTGCGCCGATGCTGCGTTTCTCATTGGTCTTCACAATCAGGCCCAGCGAGACAAGCTTATTCGGGAAATTAGAGGCATGCAGTTCTTTGCCCGACATGACTTCATAAAACAGCTTGATTTCCTTCAGCGTAAATTTATCGGCTAGTAAATTTTTTCCTATCGGGAAATGATACAGCTGCATCCGGATGGACGAAAGCGCTTCCCGCGCTATGTCTGCATGATCAAAGCCGAGCGCGGGCAGTTCATCTACAGAAAACCACGCGCATTCGCTCGATAGAAAATCGGCCCTGGGCTGGGCAGCCACAATATCGGTGATGGCATAAAACCCTACGGATATGGTATCGCCAAATAACCAGCTTTTTTCATTGAGTTGAACACCGGTCAGCGCTGCGAGTTTTGCTGCATCGATGGTGAGGTTGCTGGTTCTTCCCGGTTCCCCGAAGGTTTTGAATTGTTGGAGGAAAATATTGTTGAGGCCGGTTCGTTCCGTGGTAATTCTTGCTGCGGCCCGGTCCAGGTTTTCGTCTTTGCGCACGTAACCACCCGGCAGGCACCATTTTAACAGCACTATATTTTTCACCAGTAACAGCTTCAGTTCGCCGCTGTGATAGCCAAAAATGGCGCAGTCTATCGACAGGTTGGCCCTGAAATCGAGGTAGCCTTTCTTAAAAAAATGCTGCAATTCTTTTTTTTCGGTGGGGGAGCGCAAGAGTAAAAAATTTATTTACTAACTTTTAGTAAATGTAGGACAAATATACATACCTTCATTTTCTACATATTAGTAAATAGCTGGTTGAAGAAAGGCTATCCGGTAAAATTTCATCATAGACGCTTAACATATTTTCATTACCATTTATACCTACAACGATGCAAACGACTTGCCTGCACAAAGTATTTCTCACACTGGCCCTCGGTATTCATATGGTGGCACAATCCCAGACCACGGCGCCCCAGCTCGGTAAAGACCCCGTCTCTGCGGTGGTTCAGGCCATGACCCTGGAAGAAAAAGCGCACCTGGTGGTGGGCAAGGGTTTTTCCATCGGCAGTTTTTCGATGGGGTCTACAGATGATACGCCGGATAAGATAACGGGTATTTCCGGGCATACCGTCCCCATCCCCCGGCTGGGCATTCCCTCGCTTGGTTTTGCAGATGGGCCTGCCGGCGTACACCGGTTAACCATGACCGCAAAAGATTCGGCAGACCATGCTTTTACAACGGCATGGCCGGTGGGAACGTTGCTGGCATCCAGTTGGGACACCGCGTTGGTACAGCGGCTGGGTGTTGCTTTCGGGGAGGAGATCAAAGACTATGGAATTGATTTTATCCTGGGGCCGGGCGCTAATATTCACCGCAACCCGCTGGGCGGCAGAAATTTTGAATATTATTCCGAAGATCCTTTATTGTCGGGCAAAACGGCGGCAGCCATTATCAACGGTATACAATCGCAGGGGGTGGGTGCTACCATCAAGCATTTTGCAGCCAATAACCAGGAGACGGATCGTATGACGGTCAATACGATTGTAAGCGAAAGAGCACTCAGGGAAATTTACCTGAAGAACTTTGAGATTGCCATTAAAGATTCGAAGCCCTGGGCCATCATGACTTCTTATAACTATATTAATGGAACCTATACATCAGAAAGCGCCGATTTGGTGACCAGCATCCTGCGCGATGAGTGGAAATACAAGGGTTATGTGATGACCGATTGGTTTGGGGGCAAAGATCCCGTGGCGCAGATGAAGGCGGGCAATAACCTGCTGATGCCAGGTACCAGCAGCCAGGTAAAAGCAATCGTAGACGCTGTAAAAGCAGGAACCCTGCCGGTAGCTGTGTTGGATAAAAATGTGGAGGGTATTTTAACGGTCATGCTGCAAACGCCTACGTTTAAGAAATATGCCTATCCCAACCATTCCGACCTGGCCAAACATGCGCAGGTTTCGAGAGAGGTGGCAGCAGAAAGCATGGTGTTGCTGAAGAACAACAACCATACGCTGCCCATACAAAGCACGGTTAAAAAAATTGCGTTGTTTGGCAATTATGCCTTTAACCTGATTGCTGGCGGCACCGGAAGCGGTGATGTGAGCAAGCCCTATGCCATATCGCTGGCAGATGGCCTTCTGAAAGCCGGTTATTCTTTAGATAAAGAATTGCAGCAACACTATATGGATTATGTAAACGACTATAATACCAAACATCCGAAAAAGCCACTCATGCAGGAATTTATGGACCCCACGCCACCCGCTGCTGAATATGCTGTAGAGGCCGTTACCATCCTTCAAAAAGCAGCTGCTGCTGATATGGCCATTATTTATATTGGCAGGAATGCAGGCGAAGGAACGGACAGAAAGGTAGCCAACGATTATGAATTGACGATGGTGGAGAAAGAGTTGTTGAAGACTACAACGGATGCGTTTCACGCACAGCACAAACCGGTGGTAGCGGTGCTCAATATAGGGGGCGTTATCGATCTTTCGGCGATCGTGGATCAGGTAGATGCAGTATTGCTGGCCTGGCAGCCCGGAGAAGAGGGGGGCAATGCCATGACGGATGTATTGAGCGGAAAAGTAAATCCATCCGGTAAATTGGCCACTACTTTCCCAATGAAATATGAAGATATGCCATCAGCCAGGAATTTTCCGGGCAAAGAGTTTCCTGAACAGGCCGTCAACTCAATGATGGGAAAATTGATACCCGCCGAGGTCAGGTATGAAGAAGGTGTATACAATGGCTATCGCTATTTCAACAGTTTCAATATTAAGCCTGCTTTTGAATTCGGATACGGGCTGTCTTATACATCTTTCAGCTATAGCCCGGTTACATTAAGTGCAGGCGTTTTTGCCGGCAGCCTTACTGCCACCGTTACCATTACCAATACGGGCAAGGTGGCCGGAAAAGAAGTAGTGCAATTGTACCTGAGCGCACCGGCGAAAAAGCTTGATAAGCCTGCTGCCGAACTAAAAGGTTTTGCCAAAACAGGCCTTTTGCAGCCGGGCCAGTCACAAACCATTCGTTTTACTCTTAAGCCCGAAGACTTAGCTTCTTTTTATACTGATATTTCTTCCTGGATGGCAGAGGCGGGTATGTATACCGTAAAAATCGGGGCCTCGTCCGTGAATATACAGTCGTCGGCTTCTTTTAGCGTACCCAAGGAAATGATTGTAGAGAAAGTGCATAAGGCAATGGTACCGCAGGTGGCGATTACAGATATGCAGCATGCAACAAAGTAATGGTGCTTTTCATGCTCGTTGCGCTTTTATAGCACAAATTTCGAAAGCAGCGTTTAAAAACCAGTTACAGTAAAAACGAACAGAAATTAAAATTAGATTAAAGGGAATATCTTTTTTTTAATATCGTGTAAGAAGGAAAATTCGATATATAGGTTATCGGTAAACCAGCTCGAACAGCTGCAATATGCGATCGCGACTGCTCAAGCCTTTCCCTGGCTTCGTCTGTGTATTCCTGAAACTCACAAATGAAAGTTTTGTAATTAGCCAGCTGCCACAAACATTCTAATTTAAGGCGTTTGTTTGATGTCAATAATTCTGACAGGCGTTGTTCCATTATAACGATATTTACAATTTATGCTTGCCGCTTCAAATCAGGTGTAGCCAAAAGCCATTTAAGATACCTCCATTTGTTCAAAGGCGCAATAGGCTAAGTGGAAAAAGGTTTTGTGTAGTAAAAATACTACAGTATAGGTGGCTTTACGGGTGCCAAGCGGTAAAATGAAAAGGAGTGGAAACCTGTTAATCATTTAGTGGCTCGCTTGTGACGACAACAATTTGAGCACTGGTTAATTTATTGTAAGACTTTTTATTTTCCACAAACATTGCGCTCCAGCCAGGTCATTGCGCATCAATGGTTCGCGTGTATTGAAAACAACTGCCAACCCCACGGAACGTTTATTTTTTAACGCTGATGGCTGCAAAGATTTGCTGCTTCTTCGTCCAGGTGTCTTTGTAAGCCTTCTTCATTTTCTTATCAAGAAAAGAACGATTACTAACATTTATCAACCAATCCAGTTATGGCAAAGATTATGAATGGCTTTTCCATTTGAAGGTATACCGGGTGTTTAATTGCCAGGCCAATAACATGGTTGGCAGCATAATCCTTACTTTTCCGTTATTATTTACGAATTGAAAAGCCCCTCAATGGATATTTGTTCCAGGTAATAAGACAACTGCTCAGGACCGGGTATGACCCTGAATTCATGGATGTCTTTACTCTCTTTGTAACAATATGTTTCAACATAAAACGCAGAAAGTTGAAACAGGAACACTTTATACAGTGAATTTGTCCAAGCTGCAAGTGGCGCCCCTTCCTGTAATACGGTTGATCGCTTTTTAGCTGCTGACAGGTCAATAAATGCTGATAGTGTCATAACATTCCGGTTTATACAGTTAAAAAAATACAATCCTTCCATTCAATTTGAAACTGACAACGAAACTGATACTACTGACAAAAAACAATAAACTTTGAGGCTAAAAAAAATAAAAAACCAGGCTCACTATTATGCCGGTTAAATGCGTGCGTAGAATACAAATATAAAATGGGCAGACAATATAGCAAATTTATTTTTTTACTCCCACCCCAATTTGGGATATTCATTGAGAATATAGTGGGTTTACAACCATGACAATCATCATGTAACGGCAAACCAGACCGGCTTTTGAGTTAATGCAGGC
>CAXTMV010000096.1:0-2233 GCA_964245425.1 uncultured Flavihumibacter sp.
CAAAACCCCTTTGGGGTTATTGATGGTACGCTTTTAGCCCCCGGTTGCACCGGGGCTATTAAGAAGGCGCCCTTTGGGCTTCCTGGATAGCAGCATGTGTTGATATCATCGTTTAATGATATCAGTGATATTATTTTTTTGATACGGGCCTTAATATTTTGTAAAACCCCTTTGGCGTCATTGATGGTACGCCTTTAGCCCCCGGTTGCACCGGGGGCTATTAATCGGACGCCCTTCGGGCTTTTTGGATAGCAGCATGTGTTGATGTAAGGGCGCAAAAACCATTTATCCCAAAAATAAAAACCATTCATCCTAATTTTGGAGTTGTGGAAAATTATCGTTTTTAGGGCTATTTTAAATAATACTTTCCATTAGCTAACGGGCCCTGATCTAGCTTTATAGCGCGCCCGATAACCGTTAAAAAGTCTTCTGGAAATTCCACTCCTTCCCGTTGCGTAAACTCGTCGGTTTGTACGCACCTGCTTAATACTACATTCCCTTTAGAATGATATAGCCGGTAGTAAAAATCATTGCCCATCATGTACAATAATTGGTAGTTGTACCTAAGCGTCTTGCCGTTCCAATCAATGGTAATAAAACACATCAGTGAACAAAAATAGGCGCTTAATAGCAAAAAACCCCGGCGTAGACACGCCAGGGCTGTAAATCCAACTACCAACATCATTTACCTTCTTAGGATACGAATGTAATCAAAGACCTGGGGTGCCGTTGTGAAGGTTGTATAAGCAATCCCGCAGCTTACGGCATCTCCAAAAGCATTGTAGGGTACAACGTAGAATCGATAAGTTAAGCCTGGTGTTAAGCCCGTAATGGCAACGGAAGTGGCGGGGGTGGTATAAGAGGGACTACCCGGCAGGCTTCCGCCATTCACGTACACGTAAATTTTATAACCGGTGGCACCTGCCGCCACATTCCAACTTAGATTAGCGGTAGTCTGTGTGCTAATTGTGGTGCCATTGAGGGGGCTCGCATTGGTGGTACAGCTAGGCGGCGAACTAGCGCTTACAGGCTGCACAGCACCCGCGTACAGCGCTCCGCTGGTGGGAATTGCATTGCCATAAAGATCATGGTCAAACCAGCTGTAATAAGTGCCCGGTGTGCTTAGTTTAAGGGTATCCCCTGGCATGAATGCGACTGTATCAATAAATAATTTAGTACTGTAGGGAAGGAAAACGCGATTTCCAATCGTTTCCTGATGCGTGGCCGGGCTACCAATGTTGGCCACCACGAAACCACGGCCTGCGCTATCCCAGGTCGAATGAAATAAGGCGTAATCCCGTTCGATCCGGCTTCCGGCATTATAATTTGCATGAATACTATCAGTATTCTCATTATCGCAACCAGCGAAGCCAAAATAGTGTCCAGGCGGGTTATACGATGCTTCCACTGTATTGAAGGTAGAGTTGTAAACTGTATATGTCTTACAAGGAAAAAACCCATTACTTGTCGTCCTGTTACCTACATTACTGGTAGCCCATTCTTGCGGTGTATACGATCTTTGATGATCCACCACATTTCCGGCGTAGGCACTGAACCCGTTGCGATAAGCACCGGAAACGCCGTTCCATGCAAGCGGATGGTTTCGTAACATGCTGGCATAACAGTTAGACTGCCTGCCCCGCAAAAACATGATGGTACCATACCATGCCACACTTTCATTGTGTGATGCATTAGCGCTGCCAGGCCCGTCAATATTTGAAAAAAACATCATATCCATTTTGCAATTGAAGCCGGTGCCAGATATGGCACCTACATTACCACCGCCAGTTCTCGAAACATTTTGTATAGTATCCGCATAAAAATAACTATCCAGGTTAACACTTCGGTTTGTCTCAGCCGTACTACCCCAATTCGAACCCATTACAATAACAGCAGCCGCATTCAGGTATCCATCAAACTTGCACCTTATAATACTGTCGTTGTAAAAGGTTTGTGATTTGCTGCCAGTATACTGCATGTCGTTGTTGCCGGAATAGTCAAAATTTAAAAGCGGCTGGTCATGCTGGTTGGAACTGTTATTTATAACCTTTATATCAACTAATTTATTATCATGGAAAAAATGCATGGTAATCTGTGCCCAATAATTCGTACATACAAATCCGCCTATCCCCATACCGGATACATTCACATATTCCAGTTGCTGAAAAGAAGTATTTGTTACCGTTGCGCCATAGCCATCTATGAAGTTACCCGCCCCGCTCACATCATGCAC
>CAXTMV010000096.1:2318-8656 GCA_964245425.1 uncultured Flavihumibacter sp.
GTAAAAACCAGCGTGTCATGGTTCGTAAAAGTCAGCCCGGTATTTATCTGGGTAACGTCCGGGTTGCCGCTGTGCACAGATGAGGTAACCCTGCTGCCAGCGTACCAGATGGAATACCCGTATTTATCCATACCCGCAACGCCACGACCATGATCGGCGGCTATCGCCAATTGCGATACCAATAAAAATATAAATGAAATAAATTGGCGCAAATTAGTTAAGCTTATAAGTGAACGAAAGGTTAAAAATTCCAGGTTTGTTGTGGTCGGATAAAATCTAAATTCTGCCGTTGTCGTAGAGTTTACAAAACATACACCTGGCACATAGGCTGTAGTGCCTATAGAATATACACCGTTGCCAGCGCCGGATTGTGTTCCTGTGGCAGTGGTAAAAGGAAGATCAATTGTAATCAATGATACAGATCCGCCTGATGAGGGGGTAATGCTTCCATTTACAGTAACAGTAACTATGTTGCCAATTCTTGTATAATAGGCACTACCAAGGCTGCTGGCAGACACGTTAGTGGTATTGCCTATCGTAGGGGTATAAGGGCCACTGCTTACCAATAAGGTATCCCGCCAAATATTCCCGCCGCCTAAATGCTGCCCTGCTGTGCCCGTTGCTAGTCTTGTAGGTGTGCCGCCTGTACCACCTACTATTAAATCTCCTGATGTGGTCATAGGATTGGTAAGCCCTGATGACGGCCAATACATTTTTGTTACATTATTCGATGCGTCTACCACTGCCACTTTATAGGCACTTGTGTCGACAGGTTGCACATTCAGACCAGATAAGTTAAGACCTCCAAACACTGTTAACTTTTTATCTGTGCTGAACTTTCCGGCCGGTGCCCATGCGGAGCCGTTGTATACCATAAAGGTTGTTGCAGCTAAGCTACCTATCATACCATCTCCGGAAGCGCTGCTGGTATCGTAGCCGATAAACATTCCCTTGCTTCCGTTATAGTTCCCAAAAAAACCATTAATTCTAAAATTACCGCTGCCTGCATCTGCGCCGGTCTTATTTACAATAAAAGGGAAAAACGGATTGTTATTACCGACTGCTAGTTGATTTATAATAGCGCTGTTAGAAACGCTTAAATTATTATTTATTATTGCAGGCCCATTGAAAGTTGCGTTGTTAGTTACTGCAAAGTTGTTGCTACCGATCGTAATGGCATCGTTGCTGCTGGTGTATAACCATTTCGCGGTATTATTTTTAAAGAACCCAAAATCAGGGTTAGCATAGGTTTGCACAACGTGTCGAAAAGAAAACGAATCCGTCTGGACGGTGTTAAGCGGATGTGCAACAAAGCTTATACCCCCATACTGTCCCCCTGTAGTTATATACGGGTTTTCAAAAGTCTGCATTACGTTCACCGTTGGTGAAATGATATGGCCGCCTAAGTTAAGCGAACCGCTTATACCGTTGTTACCCGCTATGCTTACATTTCCAACTACACTTAACTTGTTAGAGGGCGTATTCGTCCCAATGCCAACATTGCCGCTGTTGTTCGAATAAATATCATTGCTTGTGAGCGACCATGGCCCCGAACCTGAACCGGACGCCGGCGGTGGGACCTTACGTACCAATCCATTCGATATTGATATCAACGAATCCGCTCCAGTACCATTTGGCAGGGCTGGAAGATTTACCTTTCCTAAAACTGTTACAGAATCTGCAATAGCAACGCCGCCGTTGTTAAAAGAGTACCTGTTACTACCTATTTGTCCGCCAAAGAAACTGAAGGCAGGACGGCCACCGTAACCGCCATCCGTGTAGTTCCAAATTTGATTATTATCGAAATATAATCCGAAATCAGGATGCGCATAGCTATTAACTAAGTGCCGAAAGGAAAAAGAATCGGTTTGGACAGTATTAATTCTGTTAGGAACGAACGATATACCACCATACTGTCCCCCAACCGATATGTAAGGGTTTTCAATGGTCACCATTTGATTTGCAGGTGGATTGATGATATGGTGTCCTATAAAGGCATCCCCGTTCACTGTAAGGTTTTGATTTAAATTTGTGCCACCTATAACAGTCAGGTTTCGATCTGCCAATGCATCGCCCCTATATTCACCCGTACCGGAATATGTTTCAGTTGATGCGATGGCAGCAGTTAGCGCCTGGGCAATTACATAGGCTCCCTTAGTATTAGGATGTAACCCATCCTGCAATAAAGCTGCGCCACCGCGGGCAAACATGTAATTGTATGTCTCACAAAACCGAACACCTTTGCCTGCTGCAATATTTCTTTCTACAATAGAAAACGCTTGTGCATTGCCCACGGCGGTAGAATATATTTCACCGACGATCATTATTTTTCTAGCTGGCCAACCCCTTGCTAAAATTGTATCAATAATTAAATTATAGGCCGTCTTAAATGTACCGGTATCGATGCCGCCAAGCGCATCATTTGCACCATATTCCAGGAACATCATAAAGTTCTGCGTAGAATCATAGCGCGGCACAAGCGGCAATTGCGAAATCATTGATTGGTCCGATGGGTTTCTGTACGTAAGCCAGCTGCCTGAATGTCCCTGATTGTCTTCTATAACAGAAAAAGCTTTTATGGTTTCGTGCGAATAACGGTCCGTTAGATTTACCAGACCATACCCGGCTGTTATAGAGGTCCCGAAGAAAGTGGCTTTAGCAGTAATGGGATAGGTTGTATCACCAACCTTAAGGCTGCCTTTGGCATTCATGGCCCGAACCTTAATACTGTCCGTACTAGTAATGCCTTGTGCGGTGGTGTTTCCTTGCGAAAGGGTCTGATCTAACGTCTGCGGCGAACCGCTCGATGATGCGGGTGGAATAATTACTGGCTGGTCATTATAACCATTGCCTGTGTAAGCCTGCACTATTGTGGTGTCGCTGGGTTTTTTGCGCAGCAGGGAATTAAAATTCCCTGAAAGACTAATGGTTGGATTTGTACCGGTTACAGTGGCCAGGTTGGCGGCGCTGATATTAGTATTTGTAAGATTGTTGTTTGTAAAATCAATCGGTATAGACGGGCCAAAGCCGTTAGTATAAAAAGCCGTGAAAACGTTGCCCTTAAACTGGGTGTTATTTTTAAAAAAGATATGTGGCACATTTCCCGCTGAATCCAGGCCGATATTTCCTATTGCCGCCGTACCTATAAGAGTTACATCGTTATTCGTCATTAAAAAAGTGTCGATGGGAATCATGTTATTATTACCGAAATTCATCAACTGGCCATTACCCCAAACAATGGTGTTATCATGCACCTTTACGTTAATGCTTCCCTGCGAATAACTGCCTTCACTTGCAAACAGGTTTGCTGTCCCCGATTCAGCGGTAGGGTCGGAATTAGGAGAAAGAAAATTGTTCTTATAGATTTCCCCCTTTAGATTTCTGGCCAAAGAGAAATGCGCATATGGTGCGTCATTATAAGAAAAAATAAAATGCTTTGCCGCTGAATGCTCTTGCAAATTGGAAGCAATGTACAATGGTAATCCGAAAAGACTATCAGTGGCATCCTGGTGATTGTGATTTTCGCCGATCCAATGGTTACCAGTAATCATTACCGTATCAGCAAGCGTACCAAAGGTCAATACATCTCCACCAGTGCTTAACCCGGCATTGTTGCTATTATTGCCGTCTATGGTATTGTTAGTGAAAAAGTATTCAGCATTGTTTTTTAAAAAAGATTCACCGACGAACCACCTTCCTAGTTGCTTAAAGTAATTGTGATCGATGACCATTCTTTTTGCCGCCGCCGCTATTGCGTTGTCACCTTTCCGGTATTTAGCGTACCCTGCCGGCGAATTGCCATCGTAAACATTGTATAGGCCATTATTGATGTTGTTTTTAAAAATGCCCAGGTATAGGCTGGAATCTCCGCCAAAGAAATTTTTTACAAAGCAGCCTCCAAGGTTCACAAGTGTATTGCCAGACAATACTACCGTGTCCAAATTGTAATAAAATATTGCCGACTGTGTTGCACCGTTTTCGAAATGGCAATCCTGCACTTTTAAATTTTTTCCGTATATCACCGAAATAAAGTTAGATGTGGTATCCTGCGGCACACCTGTGCTTATCTGTCGGTTTGTAAATGTTTGGCTTGAAACAAAGTGAACGCCTTTAAAAAACGGGTTTACCACTGGTGTAGTAAAAGTGTTATCCGCATATGAAAACCAAGATTTACCTGATCCTGTGTAGTAAGCATTCGTTAATACGGATGTGGCCGAATCTTCTGCCACATAAGACCAATAATTTATTAACCCTATGCCTGTGCCTGGATTGACAACATAGGTGCGATTTTTTTCATGGAAAAAAGAATATAGGTTTGAGCAAACAAAACCTTTTGTTGCATTAATGGTAGCGGTTAAATCGCCTCCCTGCTGAACGCCCAACTGTGCAATGCCTACGTTTCCATTGTTAGGGGTTAGCACCCACCGGCCGGTACCGCTGCCCAGAATCGTTTTATCGTCTGCCGTAGCGGTAGAAGTGGCATTGTACTGGTATCTTGCCCCGCTGATAGCGCCGTAGTCTGTATGGTATTCGTTCGTGAAGCCAATGGAACCATTGGCGGGCTTATATAGCTTCATCGAATCGATATTGGCGTAATAGGGTCCGCCAACACTGGAAACTGCCGGCAGATTGCTTTCATTAAAATAAATGGTGTCATGCATCGGGCTAAACCGAAACCATTTTGTGTCGCCGTATACAAAATACGGATGGTTTGCATTAAGCCAAGTTATAATAAGCATTGAATCTAAACGGTCAATTACCGTTCTCCCCGAAATATCTTTTTTCATACCCCAACCTGCTACATGCGCCGTATCGGTACCCGATGCACCAGCAGCGCCCACACTATCCTTAAATTGAAAGAAAACCCCTTTAGTCATAACCGCGAACACCGAATCATGGCTTCGGTAGAGCGCTCTGATCTTGTCGAATGCGCTATCTGCAATCCTTTGTTGCTGCAAGGCGCTAACCGGCTTACTTACATCGGGAGTATTGTCAACCAGCGGCAGACCGATACCTGTTTTGTCAATAGTTACCACCAGGTCGGCAAGGCCCGTGCGCACTACGCGAAGTGTTTGCCCTGTATAAGTAATGCTGGTGACGTAATTGTTACCGTCTCCAGTACCTGCCGCATTCACACTGTCTTTATAGGCGAATAATACACCGTTGTTGGTAACCACAAAAATGCTGTCCGCCCTTTTAAAAATCAACCGTACTTTATTGTTAGCACTGTCTTTTATCCTTTGAAATTGCGGGGTGCTTACTGGCTTGCTTGAATCTGCGGTATTATCCACCAAAGGAAGGCCCAAACCCGTCTTATCGATGACCACTGTTAAATCGCTTAAGCCTGTCCGTGACAGGCGAAACGTCTGTGAGTTGTATTGCAGGTTATAAGTGTAATTGTTCCCATCAGCGCCACCGGCACCGCCGTGATTGGCCATAAAAGCCCGCAATGCTTTAACACTCGCAATAGTACTGTCGTTATTATCCGACAGCGTGGTATCCGTACTAAATTTCTGAATATTCTTATCACGGAGCGAAAGTGTGTTTTTTATAATAACCTTCTCGCCGCTCCAGGTCTGCGCGAATGCTGCAAAAAAAGTGCTTACAAATAACAAAAGGACTGTAATTTTTTTCATGGGTACTAACGCTTAAAAAAATAAAATAGGGTGTCGGAATTAATGCCGCTTATGTACACTGTTCTGTCAATAGTGTCAAACTGGTTTATATCAATGATACCGCTGCCGGTACCGGCCACATAATCAATACCGTTCAAAATATCATATACGCCTATCGCTGTACCCATTTTTAAGGTACCGCTGCCGCTGCTTTTAAACCAAAGCTTTTCTAAATTCACTCCGGCCGTTAATGCATAAGTAAAGGCTGCGGATTTATTTTGAACGTCAGGCAGCAAGAGCAATAAGTTATTAATGGTAGAAGTTTCTGCTTTATGCACAAGAATATCCGTTAGGTCTTCCACGTCAGACACGGCTATGCTTTCATCCTTCCACCTAATCCAGTCAAATATTTGCGCGAATTGCGAAGCCAGCGGCTTCAAGCCACGCAGGAACCAACCTTTTGCAGTCTCTTTATTAGCCATTAGGGTAACTTGATTATATAAGCCAGTGTATAATAGGGTGGTCGGTTCTCATGCGGCTCCCCGCCACCAGCAGCCAACATCTTAGCGTCTATGTTACGATTCACCGGCCCATCTGTATTGCTTGCAATCACCCTATAGGTATTTACTGGGTCTGTATCCTTATCGCCTGTTTCGCCGAAATTGTGCGCGTGGGCGGGCATTTCGTCTACCGTTAACCGGTGCTCTTTTTCGCCACCTACTT
>CAXTMV010000096.1:8666-18628 GCA_964245425.1 uncultured Flavihumibacter sp.
CAGCATTGTAATCGGGGTCGGTGGCACTGTAGCCGACAATAAAAGTGGCGCTTAAATTGGGCGTGCCGTTAGAGCCATCGCATAAATACCACCCCAATGGTACGGCTGCCGGGTCGCCTGACCACATCGTTATCATGCCGGGTTTAAATACCGATAACGATATGTCCCGGATAGTACCAGGCCGAAGCAAATCGGCATAATTGAAGGATGCCGGCGCGCCAAACGTTGCATACCGCGTATGGTACACATCGCGGGTATTGCCATCGTTAAATAATTCAGTACCGGCATTATCTATAACGACAATACCGGGCGCAGCCGGGCCGCCCACAAATGGCAGCAGTTCGCCATCTATCACCAGCCATCCATCGCCTACATTTCCGGCCGCTTCCACCATGCCGGATATAATTACCTTATTGCCGATAAAGGCAGCAATGGCCGATAATGGCTTCAAATAATTTTGCTGGGCATAATCAAGATGCTCCTGTGTGACTGGCAATCCGCCTGCCTGGCTATAGTCTATCCGGTTCATATTATTTTAATGGCATGCTCCTTTGCCGGTAATTTGTTTTTTTCAATCAAAACATTCATTTCAATGAAATTTGCCGATAACCCTTTTGGCACGACCACATAAAAATCTACACCCCCGCTAACTGTTTCACCTTTGGTGAACAAATATTTTATGTTACCCTCGCCATTTTTAAAAATATAGACGGGCTTTAATTCAGACCTTAAGTATACATACAGCGGCAAAACGGAAGGCGGCCGCTCAATATATATGCGGCGCATCGTGGCATCGTACCGATCGTTCAGCATTTTTTCCATGTAGCAGACCTGGCTATTAATGCCCAACCAGTATTTAACACCACCCTTGTAAAGCATTAGGGCGCTGTAAAGCGCTTGCACCGGGCCGGTGATGATAGTCAGCCATCGCAACAGGATAACGCGGCGCAATGGCCCAGGAATAAGCCACAAAAGCAGCTTTTTCCAATTGACGTTATAGATGTTGTGGTTTACCATTACTGAATCGGGCTTAAGGGGATATAATTTATTACCAGGTCGGCATCGTTTTCAAATCGCATATATCCAGCGTCCGGCGTATAACTCACATATATGGAGGTCAGCGGCAGCGATCCATACCTGGCCTGGCACAGCTCCAATTTGCAATCTGTTACCCCGCTAACGGCCTGTACCGCATCTACGTGGTACGTAGTGCGGTATTCGCCATTAAAGGGTAGGTTTTTCAGATAATTTTTAATGGCGGTACGAACCGGTGCAGCTACGGTACCATCGATTCTATCACCTGCTGCCGTCAGTAATTCAGGATCGTAGTAGACTGTCCATGTTTGCACAATCTTATCAGCCGGGCCGCTCGTTAATTCATAATCCACGCCTGCATCGGCAATTCGAAAAACATAGTCATCTACGGCAGCCATTTCATCATTGCTGACCGGGGCCAGGTCACCGGCAACCAGTTTAGCGAGTTTCAAGCGCAAAAACAGGCGGCCACTGGGCCGGCGCTGTTTGCTGCCGGCAGCATAAGCGACGATCTTACTGGCTGCAATAGTATCCGCAGACAATCCGCTATTATCGTACACATCTGTATCTAACGGTAATGAATAGCCATATTGAAAATTCTTTAACATAGACACATACCAACGAAGGGTATGCGGTTTTTGCGTGGCGATGATATCGGTAATTTCTGTCACAAGTGTATCGTACAGGCGTTCCAATACATTACCGGCATACGAAAAAACATATACGAACAGCTGCCAGATAGCCGTTTTGCTCGTACTGGTCAAGCGACTGTTAAGCGTGTCGTCAGCGGCCACCTGCTGCAATATATCTGCCTGTATGTCTTGGATGCTTCTTGCCATTAATTAACAATAAAATCAAATTCGATACCCCAGAATTCTATTCCTTCGCCCACCAGCTGCCCGTCATTGAGAAGTATGGTTACCGGCTTCACGCCGCGCAGCTTTAAAAAAGTATATGGCTTAATTTCTGCTACATCAGGCACCATCAACAACGTTCCCGCAGCCACATCATCCGTAATGCCAATTCCGTTCAGGTTACATAAATCAAACAAGCTTTCTGCGGTGCCTGCGTACTGGATAGCGATATCCATCGTAACCTGGTGCTTCTGTATAATGGCCTGTCGATTCATTTATAAATTGCATCGATTTTAAGATCGTAGCCTGACTGTGTTAATTTATTCACCTGCATACCGTCCCTTTCAAACTGCTCTTTTATTTCCGGCAGCAAACCGCCGTTATCTTCATCCTTCAAGTATGCTTTAATGCCGACCCCTACATCCGGATTCTCCCGCCACTCGCCTTTATTGCACAGCAATAGCAGCTCCTGGTGCTGTTCCGTACTTTCACCGATGGTAAAGTCGCCACCGGTGAAAGACAAATCAAAATCTTCGTTTATCGAAATATCGACCATAGTATTAAAGTGATTGATACGACCAATGATGCTACTTTCAAAATGCTGGAGGCTGTTCGCTTCAGCGTTTTGTCAGTTGCGGCAGTATTGCCTACATACCACCATTCTTTTTTAAACAAAAAGCTATTCAACAGCCCATCGTGAAACATCCAAAAAAAGGATGCAAAGAATAGGGTTATACCACATGCATGCAGCCAGTCTTTTGCGGGTATTAAGGCTACATAGAACACGTATGCATATACGCTTATCTGCACGAATCCCTTATACCGGTGCCACAGCACTTTTAATGAAGCGCTGACTACAGGGTCATCGGTTTGCTCATCCTGTATGCGGTATTTTTCATGGAGGAAAAAAGCCAGGGTAAAAAGAAAACAGAAAATAATTTGGGCTATCATGCTAATTCGTTTGAGGTGGATTAATAGGCCATCCTTTTTGGGTGGCAAAGTCAATGTAGAATTTGCTTTCATTGATATCATGGCCAGCTTGGTAACGGTGGAAGGCAAATAAGAAGAACACAGCGACCCACAAGCCAATTAATACCAACCAAACCCAGAGCGCTGTTTCAATAAAAAAGCTGTCTTCAAAAAGGCCGTAGATTATAGCCGTTTCCAGTCCTATGGCAGCAAATAGTAAAACCACATATAGACCGCCCGTTTTGTGAATCGTCCAACTCAATGCATGGCCATTGCTTACGATATCATGGCCGGTGCTTTTTATCACCAACAGCAGAATAGTGATAGCTGCTATGGAAATGAGGGTAAAGAAATTTGCAATTTTTTTGGTACTCCATTCGTTCATAGTTGTATTTTTTTGTTTTAAGAAATATGACCAATGCCGGTACCGCTCTGTGCGGTGGCTGTGCCGGCGGTTACTACATTTACATTGACAACCCCGGCCGCGGTAAAATGGTTGATGATTGCTTGAGCCTCTGCCTTGCAGGCGGCCAATCTTATGGCGTCATCGCTGCCGTAAGTATTCAGCAGTTCGTCCCTTGTCTGGTTGCTGAATTGCTGCCGAACAGTAAACAAGTCTTGTCCTAAAATGTCCTTACTTAATGCCATTATGCCAACAGGTTGTTTATTTTTTCAAGTGCCTGCGTAAGCTTTCCATAGTCCGGGTTATTGCCATATATCACTGTCACCTGCTGCACCGCTTCCACAATCATCGTAAGCGCATCTTTCAAGGTATCGGCCCCGTTCTTGACCATTAGTTTATCGCTCAATTCAAACTCCAGTTCCCCAATCTTCACATACACCCGGTTAATTTCTTCGACAGCTATTACTACATACTCGCCCCCATTATCTATGCTTGCAATCAGTACCTGGCTGCCGGGTGCAGGTTCAATGATAATCCGGTTACCATCCTTCACCACGCTTCTAAGCCGCACATCGTCCACAATAAGGCCGCTTATTAATTCCGCTGTTATCGTGTCATCGCCGTTTATTTGCCCAACGGTGGCCAGCTGAACCACTGTAGGGCCACTCTGACTATTGCCCATGAAAAGCAAGCTTCCTATATCGTTGGTTACCTTATCCATTAGGGTTAGTCTCTTAATTTAAATCCAATGCCCACTATCCGTCTGGCACCCCGGGTGCCGTACACTACTTCGGTACTGTCTGCCAGGTAAACGCCGCCGCGTTCCGTGAAACGCTTATCAATAACCACCGCTGAAAAACCCGGCTGACAATATGGATGCAGGAAAGCAGTTATTTTACCCTCGTAGCCATCGTATGAAATTTTTCTGTGTTCATTTTCGGCAATGGCTTTCAAAGTGGCGGCATCGGTTACAGACTGGGTGCTTACCTGCTTTATTTCCCCTTTTTCGCCGAAACTGGCCGTTACCCTTTCGCCGTCTGTCTTCTGGCCCTTCACCTTTATTATCACTTCCTGGTTTTTAGCCTGGTGCAATTTTAAATTGCCGTCTTTTATCACATTACGGCCCAGCTGGTACCGGGTTGTCCCTTTTTCCTGCGTATATACCAAACCGGCATATAATTCATTTTCGGTAAAGAAAATATCTACCAGCAATTCCTTTTTTATTTGTTGCAAAGCTTCCGTTCCTGTCTTACCATTTATGTTAAGCTTTTGCACTATCATATCGGCTATGCCGGGCGACAGGGCAATATCCGTTCCTTCAATGAGCTTTTGCAGGATAGCTTTTAACGTTGTATTCTTAAACACATTCAAATAGGTCTTACCACGTAATATGTAGCTGTATCCTTCGCATTCTATTTCGCAGGGCGTTGTAAAGTTTATGCGGCTCACAAACCCTTTGAATTCTTTAACCAGGTTATTATCGTATCCCAATTCTATCGTTACCGGCATTCCTTCTGAAAACAGCTTTGCCGTTTCCGTGGTACTGGTGTCCGCCCCTTGTATCTTCAATCGCCCGGTGGCTGGAATTTTAATAACTGCCGTGTCCACAAAAGAGTACATGCTTTTTATAATCTTGCACTCATGCACCTTTACCTGCTTGTAAGGCCCTATCGTAATATTGCTACATAAAACAAACATGGTTATACATCAAGGGTAAACACCGCATCGCTTACGCACTCCAGCTCAAACGCCTTCGCATGTTCTACCCCGGGGTTGGCCGGCATGTTGAACCTTTTAATTACTACGTGGTGCTCAAACGCCCCTTTTAAAAAAATATCTGTTAACGCATTGCGTAAAATGATGCTTTTGTTAAGACTGGTAATTTCCTCCAGCTGCATTATTTCGGTATCTGGCCACCGGTTATCAGGCCGGACAATAATGCCTTTAATATTAATATCGTAATCGCTGGCGGTTATCAATTCTTTCACCGTTCCGATAAGTTCTACCATCACCGTTTCTTCAATCACTATTCTTTTGCTGATGCTGATTACCGCAAAAGGCACCTGGTAATCGATGGTATTACCGGTTACTTCATTGTAGTAGGTGAATGTGACCGGTAGAAAAAACTCCCTGCCATATATATCATCTGCATACAGTGGGGCGCCCTGGTTGCTGGTCGTTTGCCGTTCATCAGCTTTCGGCAGTTGCCTTTGTTCGGGCAACTGGTACCCAAATGCATTTTCAAATAGCTGTCCGATGTTGAATGTTGGCATTAGTTTACTGCTATTCCGTTTATACTGTTTAAAACCCGGCGCAGTTCTTCACGTACCAACTGCCCCAATTCGTTTACACCTTCTTTTATGTTGGTGGTATGCACATGAAAGCTTTCTATTTGCTTGCCGATGGTAATGGTAATAGTCCGCTGGCCTCCGCTGTTGATCTCGCTTGCCTTCGTGGTGTTGATTCCAGGGGGTTTATCTTGATTTCCCTTCAGCGGGTCTTGATTGTCTTTGCCGGGCACCTTGGTGTTTGGGACGTACACCGGTGGTGCCGTACCAATGGTCTTACCGGAACCGCCCAACGCCTCGGAACTGACACGGCCGCCAAATACTGATTTAGCCATTCGGTATACCAATTCGATTCGATCGAAAGTGGGCGCTATAAACTTGTCATATGCCCAGCTGATGGCTGCGCCTATTTTTTGTATAAACCATAAAGCGGCCTGAAATGACCCGCTTATCTGCGCGGCTACATCCTTTAATAGTTCGCTTTTTTTAAGACTATCCAGCATGCCGCTGGCGATATGCCATACGTCAGATGCTATCTTTTTTACGGTATCCCAAAGGGCCAGTCCGTTTGTTTTTATTATGTCGACCCATCGGCTCCATTCGCTATTTCCGCTATTTATATCATTCATCTGGTCTATCAGGTATCCCACCCCACGGCTAACGGAAGGCAAGGCGTCATTGGCCACGTTCATCATGTTATTTAGTATGCCGATGCCTACATCGGCCAGGGGCATTAAAGCATCGCCCATATCTACCTTGAAGCCTTCCCAGTTACCGGTAAACTTTGCCCATTTACCTCCGCTTGTTTCAGCAATCTGATCTAACATGTGGTTGAACTTGCCGCCTTCGCCGGTGGCCAGTTCAAAGGCTTTTGCCACCATATCGCTGCTAATACCGCCCTGGCTCATCAGGTCTTTTAATTGCCCCACGGTCTGCTTGCTTTTAAACCCGAATTGCTGCCATTTTTCGCTCATCACCTGCAAAGGGTTGAATCCCGCGTTAATGTACTGTAGCAAGTCCTGGCCCATCAGGCGCCCTGCGGCGGTGGTCTGGCTGAATGCCAGGGTAAGCGCACCCATCCGCTCCGCGTTGCCCATACTAACGTCACCAAGCATATGCAAATCCTTCATTACGTCTTTGGTGGCAATGCCGAAACCCATCATTGTTTGGGCATCTTTGTATAATTCAGGGCCGAATACGCTATCGTTTACAAACTTTTTAATGTCTGTGGCCAGCCCTAAACCAACGGCCTTATCGCCGGTAAGCACTTCAAAGCTTTTCTTTGTAATGGCCATATCCATTGCAGAAGACAGACTGCCGGATATAAATTCTTTCGCCTGCTCAAAACCCATTTTCAACGCTCCCGTAATCGCATTGCCGATAACCTGGCCTTTAATTATTTTAGAGGTAAACCCGTCCCAGGCGTTGCCCAGGTTATCCAGGCTGTTTTTACTTTCGCCGATCGACTGAGTGAAACGGCCCATTGCCTCTCGTGGCTGGCCCATTGCACGGGTTATTTTTGAGGCAGACGTTTCGGCTGCCGCTGCCGCCTTTTGCATACCCGGCGTCAAGAGGTCATTAAGTTTTAATATGAATTCAATAAAATTGCCCATAAAAGAAAAGCCCTTACGTATTAACCGAAGGGCCGCTGCTTAGCTTCATTGTTTCTTATATCCGCCAGTATTGCAATCGCCTGCGCCCATTCATCATCTGTTAAAGTTTCTGGAGCAATGCCCTTGAAATGATAGCGCAACAACCAGTTATAATAATTGACGAAATTGCTGGTATCTATCTTTCCATTTGCATTGCTTATAGCTCCCCCAACTCACACTTTTTCTTATCAATCAATTCATATATGTATTAGTTCAGGCCGAAGTATTTCGAATCATCCTTACGTATCGATTCATCCCCGCCCAGCCATGTTTTTTCAAGTATGTATTGGCTGAACTTTGCCGGGCTGGAGCTAAGTTTAGATGTGGCGGCCGCGAATGTATCACGATCAACACTCCGGAAATACGCTACACAGCCATCTACTTCGTACTTATAAACTTTGTGGTTATCGCCATACTTTGCTTTTGTCTCTTTTTTCCAGGCCTCTATCTGGTCGATACTCACCTGGCCATTTAGTGTTTTTTCCATTGTAGGTAGTTGTTATTTTATTTGAAGGAAAATTATGCTTGCACTTTCAGCTTGGTGAATAGCAGCGGCAGTGATATCTCTTTGAACTTATCGCCTTGCTTCATTCCGTCCTCAAAGTCTGTAAACTCCACGTTAATGAGATTCACGCTTTGAATGGGTGTACCATCGCCCCGGTCATAAACACAAGAGATGTTAATTAAGGAACCGGGCACCTCGGTGATATCATTATACCCCGCAGCCAGGGCAGCGCGTGTCAAATCGTCAAAATCTGACTTTAACACCATCAGCGTTCCTTCATACTTTTTATTACCGCGCTGTATGGCTTTAGGGTCGGGCCCTTCGGCGTATACCAATTCTTTTTCCTGGCTTTTCTTATAGGTTAGCCCACGAAGCCCGCTTAATTGAGCGCCCAATAAGACGACTTTAACATCGGCCCATTCGAATTCTCTGCTATTAAATCCCATAGGGGTACGGATTAATTTTTATAAATTATTGGGTCAGCCCCACGTAAATATTGATGTATTTCAGCGAGCCTTTGGGGCGGGCACTTACGAAAAGGTATACGGTTCCGGCTGCCAGCAAGTTGAAATTTGGATTGGTAATTTGGTTTTGTGCATTTAGTCCTGGGTAATCGGCAGGCGATGGGTTTACTTGGCAGTATACGGCTGCCGTACCATCCTTTTTGGGGGATAGCTGATCGCGCATCTGCGCATCAATGGCGGTTTCAATATCGGCTTCAAGGGCACGCTCCACCACGGTGGCCAGCCGGCCGCCTTCATCCACATTCACATCATCTTTCAATTGCAGGTAGTAGGTAGCATATGCAATGCGCACTACGTTGTCTATCACCCGGCCGTTGCGCAGGTTGTTATAATCATCGGTAACATCCGTCAGCATGTTATCGTCGTTGAATATGTATCCCGGTGAGGCTTCATTGCGATCAAAAGTGATATAGCGTTTATCATACAGCGTATCCAGGTCGGTAGACTGTACATTTTCCAATAACACACCGGCCAGCTTAACCGTTGCCGCATCATCGATGGCAAGGCTACCGGATTTTACGCGACCGATGTTTACCTGCGGCTGTACGCGGCTGGCGCGGGCCAGGCACAGTAAAATAGCGGCGTGCGGGTTATCGGATACATCACCCACCACAATGCCCACATTGCGCTTTGTATTGGTGCTGTAATCCAGGGCAGCGGCAAAGGTGGTAAAGCCATAACCCTGTATCAATGCCCTGAAGGGTTTGCGCCGGGTAAAGTAAGTATTCGCCAGCGTCTGCGCAGCAGTTACGCATGCATGCACATCGCCATCGAAGCCATTGGCAACTGTAATTACATAGCTGTTGTCATGGAAGCGAACGAATGCCACCAGGCGAGCCTTGCCATTGGTAAGGTCGATTGCCTTGCCGGCGATGGCTTCCACGGCCATGGCGGTTAAAGACGTTGTATTTACCACGCAAACGATAAACAGTTCGGTACCTTCCGGCGCTTCGCCGTAAAAGAATGTTTTAATAGCCGCCGCCACTGCCGCATTGCCAGCATCGGCAAAAGCAGTGTCTACATCCCTTAAACTTTTAACTGAAAATGCAACGCTGAAACCGGCCGTAGGTGCAACGGGAATGCCCAGTACTAATACCGGCGTCCCGAAATTACCGGGCGCTTGTATTCCCAAATTTCCATTGCTCAAAAAAACGTTTGCGCTAGGGCGTGGCATAATGTGCTGATTTTAATACTGCGGCACGTTTCACCGTGCCGCAGGGTCGTCTCTATTTAGCAGGGGTTTTTATCGTAGGCTTTATTTCTTGCTTGCTTTCTTTTTCTTGGCAGCATTCAAGGCAGCAGCCTTATCTGCGTCAGACAATTCATTATTTGCCGCTTCTGCAAGGGCCGCCTCTTTTTCTTCGTCAGTCAATTGCACATCGTCTGTAGCTTCAGGCGCAGGCACATCAGATGGTTTATACGATTCCGCTTCAGCGCGGGTTACATGAATAACCGGCTCGTCGGTTTTAAAAGATTGCTGGTGGTTATTCGCGCTGGTTTCGCTAAAAAAACCCTGGCCGTCTTTGGCTATATAAAAATCATTGACGGTGTGCTGTTCAAAAAGGCTTTTTGCGATGCTGATGGCTGTAGCTTTTTCCATATAAAAAATGATTAAAAGAATTATTGTAATTGTATGAACCCGAACATGCTGCTTATCGGCCTCGTCCTTTCGGCTACTTCATATCCTTCACGGCTGCCGTCATCATTGGTATTTCCTTCTATCGTGTATACC
>CAXTMV010000097.1:0-18617 GCA_964245425.1 uncultured Flavihumibacter sp.
CTTTTATGCGACAGCTGTTTACCCAAAAAGACATCAACCCGCTGCTGCCCGATACCGATTACCAGGAAGTGAAAAAAAGGTTGGCTTCATTCCGGGCCGAGAATATGTTCAGCCCTATTTCATTGCAGGGCACCGTGGTATTTCCCGGGCTGGATGGTGGCGCAGAATGGGGCGGCCCAAGTTTTGATCCGCAAACGGGTACCCTTTACATCAATGCCAATGAAATGGCATGGGTTATCCAGGCTACACCCGTTACCAATAAGGCAGCAAGCCATGAAAATTATGTGCAGGCCGGGCAGCGGCTGTACCAGGCCAATTGCATGACTTGTCATGGCCCCGAAAGAAAAGGTTCGGGTAATTTTCCTTCGCTGGTCAATGTAAAGACAAAGTACGGTGCGGCTGCCTTTGATACGCTCTTGCAATCGGGCAGAAGAATGATGCCGGCATTCAGGCAACTGGATGCAACCGCCCGGAAAGCAATTGCTTCTTTTGTGCTGGACAATAAGGAGAAACAAAAAGTATTTACAGACAGCAGCCAGCAAAAAAGCGAATCGCCTTATACCGTTCCTTATACCATTACCGGGTATAATAAATTTCTGAGCAGCAAGGGGCAGCCTGCCATTGCGCCACCCTGGGGTACTTTACAGGCAGTAAACCTGAACACCGGCAACTATACATGGAAAACAACGCTGGGCAACGATCCGGATTTTTCTAAGGGCAGCAAAACACCCACCGGTACCGAAAATTATGGTGCTTCCGTGGTAACGGCCGGCGGGCTGCTGTTTATTGCCGCTGCTAAAGATGGTAAGTTCCGGGCGTTTAATAAATCAAACGGCCGGCTGTTATGGGAGGTAAGCCTGCCGGCGCCGGGCTTTGCTACGCCGGCTATTTATTCCGTCAATGACCGGCAATACATTGTAATTGCCTGCGGCGGCGGCAAAATGAAAACAAAATCGGGTGATAGCTATATTGCTTATGCATTGCCTGTTAAGTAAAACCAACCATACAATGAAGGCAGCTGATACAATTTCATGAGTAGGATACAGCATGACGGGTAAAGTTTCAAAATGATGTATATTCCCCGCTTAAGCAATTGTACGGGCACCTGCCTGTTTATGGTAGCATTCACGATAAATAAAACGGTTATGAAATTTTTAAGCATCGCTCTCTTGTTATTGCTGACCCAGGTTACGTTTGCACAGAAAATAATGGTAGCAGATCTTTCCTGCGAACATAAAATAAATCCCCTGGGGGTTGATGTGTTGCCCAGGCTAAGCTGGAAGCTCTCCGGCCCTGGCAGGAATATTATGCAGACCGCTTATAGTATACGGGTAGCAACAGATAAAAACTTTTCTTCAAAAAATACCGTGTGGCAGTCGGGGAAGATCACCAGCGACGCTTCTGTTTTATTGCCTTATGGGGGTGCTGCGCTGCAATCAGGCAAGCGATATTACTGGCAGGTAAAAGTGTGGGATGCCGGCGGTAATGAATCAGCCTGGAGCAGTCCGGCTTTCTGGGAAACAGCCCTGTTGCAGCCACAGGACTGGAAAGCGCAGTGGATAGAACCGGTGCAGCTTGAAGACAGGCGAATGCCCGGCCTGCTGGTGCGGAAAGATTTTTCGGTACCCAAAAAAATAGCTTCCGCCAGGGCTTATGTGACCAGTCATGGCTTTTATGAATTGTACATCAACGGAAAAAAAGCAGGCGACGAAATATTTACACCGGGCTGGACCTCCTATAATAAAAGACTCCAGTACCAGGTATTTGATATTACCCCTCTGCTGTTGCCGGGTGCCAACAGCGTAGGCGCTATGCTGGCAGACGGCTGGTACCGCAGTGCACTGGCATGGGAAAACAACTGGGGTACCTGGGGTAAAAAACTGGGATTGCTTTGCCAGCTTACTATTACGTTTACCGATGGCAGTGAGCAAACCATTATCACCGATAACAGCTGGAAAGGTACGCAGGACGGGCCGGTTACCCGCGATGGTATCTATGATGGTGAAAGTTATGATGCCCGGAAGGAAATAAAAGGCTGGAGCAACGCCGGTTTTGCCGCAGCAGGATGGAAACCTGTTAGCCTGGGTACAGGCGCAAAAGATAACCTGGTGGCGGTACAGACCGTGCCGGTCAGAAAGATACAGGAATTAAAGCCCGTAAGAATCTTTACAACACCCAAAGGCTTACTGGTGGCCGATTTTGGCCAGAACATGGTTGGCTGGGTAAGATTGAAAGTAAAAGGATCGGCCGGCACCAAAGTAAGCATCCGCCACGCAGAAGTGCTGGATAAAACCGGTAATTTCTATACAGATAACCTTCGTGCAGCGGCAGCATTGGCTGAATATACATTAAAAGGCGGCGAAGAAGAAACCTATGAACCGCGGTTTAGCTTCTTTGGCTTCAGGTATATTGCCGTAAACGGTTACCCCGGCGAATTAAAACCTGAAGATATTACCGGCGTAGTAGTGCATTCTGATATGAAGCCCACCGGTAGTTTTGAATGCAGCAATGGAATGATCAATCAATTGCAGCATAATATTCAATGGGGCCAAAAAGGAAATTTTATTGATGTGCCAACCGATTGCCCGCAGCGCGACGAGCGGCTGGGGTGGACCGGCGATGCACAGGCTTTTTGCCGCACCGCCGCTTTCAATATGGATGTATCGCCTTTCTTTACCAAATGGCTGAAAGACGTGGCAGCAGATCAAAACCCCGATGGTGCAGTTCCTTTTGTGATTCCGGATGTACTTAAAAACAACGGCACTTCTGCCGGATGGGGCGACGTTTCTACCATTGCACCCTGGACCATGTACCTGATCTTTGGCGATAAAAGAATACTGGAAACGCAGTACCCCAGTATGAAAGCCTATGTAGAATACATTCGCAAAAAAGCAGGCGATAGCTATGTATGGATAGGCGGCAGTGTATTTGGCGACTGGCTGTTCTACAAATCAATGCAACAAACGGAAAACGATGGATATACCAGCCCTGATATGATCGCTACCATGTTCTATGCTTACTCTTCGCACCTGGTGGAGCAGGCCGCTGCCGTATTGGGCAAAACAGCAGATGTGCAAACCTATCATGGCATCTTTGAAAAGGTAAAGGAAGCGTTCAATAAAAACTATGTTACGCCCGAAGGCCGCATTGCTTCGGAATCGCAAACCAGCTATGTGCTGGCCCTGCAGTTTGGACTCCTGCCGGATAACCTGCGTGCAAAAGCAACCCAATACCTGGTAGATGATATCAAAGGAAGAGGTAACCACCTGTCCACCGGGTTTTTGGGAACCCCTTATTTATGCCATGTTTTATCAGACAACGGGCAAACCAGCGTAGCCTACGATTTATTACTGCAGCAAACCTATCCTTCCTGGTTGTACCCGGTTAAGATGGGGGCCACCACCATCTGGGAAAGATGGGATGGGCAAAAGACCGACAGCACTTTTGAGGACGTGGGCATGAATTCTTTTAACCATTATGCATACGGCGCCATTGGCGACTGGATGTACCGTGTGGCCGCAGGTATAGAAGTGGGCGAGCCGGGATATAAACATATACTGCTGCAACCACAACCCGGAAAACAGCTGACCTATGCCAGGGCCAGTTTTGAAAGCAGCTACGGAACCATTGCCTCCGGCTGGGAAATGAAAGATGGTAAGTTGCTGATAAAAGTAAAAGTGCCGGCCAATGCCATGGCTACAATTGTATTGCCCATGGCGCAGGCAGACAAAGTAATGGAAAGCGGCGCGCCGTTGGCTACTGCATTTAAATCGGTAAAGCAGGATAAAAACAATGTTGTGCTGGAAGCAGGCTCGGGAGAGTATAGTTTTGAGTATGTGCCGGCCACCGGCAACTGACCATTCGCACGCATCACAGTAACAAACCGCCTGCAATACCTGAAAGTTTGTATATGAAAATTCAATGCCTGGTTATTGCCATGCTGTGGTCATTCTGTGTAACTGCAGCGTCATTGCTGCAACCCGCAGCGCTTACCTGTGAATACACGATCAATCCACTGGGCATCGATACAAAAGCACCGCGTCTAAGCTGGAATTTCAACAGTACCGAAAGAAACCAGTTTCAATCTGCCTATGAGATTATTGTAAGTGATAATATAAACGATATTGACAAAGCAAACGGCAACAGCTGGAGCAGCGGTAAAATTAATTCAACGGAAAATATACAGGTAGCGTATGCCGGTAAAGGGCTGCAGTCTTTTACCCGTTATTACTGGAAAGTGAAAGTATACAACCAGCAGGGGTTGGGATCTGAATGGAGTGCGGCCGCCTGGTTTGAAACGGCGCTGCTGTCTGCCAGTGAATGGAAGGCCCAATGGATCAGCGATGGAAGCCGTAACCCGGCGAAAGACGAGGATTATTATGCACCGGACAGGATGCCTTTGCTGCGTAAATCGTTCAACGCAAATAAAAAAATAGCAACAGCAAGATTGTATATTTCCGGCGTTGGGTATTATGAAGCATACCTGAATACGCAAAAGATAAGCGACAATATGCTGGACCCCGGCTTCACTACTTATCGGAAACAGGTATTATATGTAGTGCATGATATTACCGCCCTGCTTAAAAAAGGAAATAATACAGCCGGCATCATGCTGGGAAGCGGCTGGTGGAACCCGCTGCCATTCAAATTCTTTGGGCGCTGGGATCTTCGCAATTACCAGCAGACGGGCCGGCCCTGCGTGAAAGCGGAGATACATCTCCGTTATACAGATGGCAGCAGTGAAATAATTGCCACCGACAGTTCCTGGCAGACCGCACCAGGACCCATAATCCAAAACAATGTATACATCGGGGAGCATTATGATGCCCGCCTGGAACAAAAGAATTGGTGCGGCAACAATGCAGAAAAGGCCAACTGGAAAAATGCAGTGCCGGTACCAGGCCCGGATGGCATGCTGGTTACGCAAATGCAACCACCCATCCGCGTTACCCGAAAAATTATACCCGTTGCCATTTGGGAATACAAGCCCGGTATCTTTATCGCAGACATGGGACAGAACTTTGCAGGCGTAGCCGGTATAAAAGCGCAGGGCCCTGCCGGCAGCACCATTGTATTGCGCTACGGAGAAGCCCTCTTTGAAGATGGATCTTTGAATGCCATGACCACCGCTGCTACCCAGATTAAAAAAGGGGGCATACCGGCACCGGCCGGCGCGCCTGAATCTTTGTGGCAGGAGGATCGGTATACGTTAAAAGGCGGGGGCGTGGAGGACTGGCACCCGCGATTTACGTTTCATGGTTTCCGTTATGTAGAGATTACCGGCTGGCCGGGACGGCCCACGGTAAATGATATTGAAGGGCTGCGCATGAATACAGACCTGCAACAGGACGGGGCCTTTACCTGTTCCGACACCCTGTTTAACAAATTGCACAATGCCATACAATGGACCTTTCTAAGCAATGTTTTCAGCGTGCAGTCCGACTGCCCGGGCAGGGAAAAAATGGGTTACGGGGCCGATATTGCCGTTACGGCCGGTGCTTATATGTACAATTATAATATGGGTAATTTTTACACAAAAACAGTCACCGATTATGCCAATGAACAACAGCCCGATGGCGGCATCACGGAGATAGCACCCTACACCGGTATCGCAGACAGGGGCTATGGCGGCGAATCCGGGCCGCTGGGCTGGGACCTGGCCTTCCCGTATGTACAGCAGCAATTGTACGATATGTATGGCGACAAGCGCATCATTGAGAATAACTATACAGCATTTACAAAACAGTTGTCGTTCCTGTTGTCCAAAGCCCGTGATCATATTTTTTACTGGGACATCAGTGATCACGAAGCGCTGGATCCCAAGCCGGAAGCACTTACCGCTACCGCTTTCTATTACCAGCATGTATTGCTGGGCGCCCGGTTTGCCGGTATTATGGGTAAAACAGCCGATTCAATAAAATATGCCAGCCTGGCGAAGCAAATTAAATCAGCCATTATTGGCAAATTCCTGGTGCCGGGTACCGGTCGGTTCGACAATGGCACCGAGAGCGCCCAGTTGTTTGCACTCTGGTACGGCCTGAGCCCGGAAAAAGATCTTACCCTGAGAGTATTGCTGCAGGAGTTTGCGCGGCACAACTGGCATGTATCAACCGGTATCTTTTCAACCAAAATGCTTTTCGATGTATTACGTGAAAATGATATGAACGAAGAAGCCTGCCGCATTGCCCGGCAACAGGATTTTCCCGGCTGGATAAATATGCTGAACCATGGCGCCACCACGCTATGGGAGCGATGGGATTTGCCGGGAACCGTCTATTCCCTCAACCATCCCATGTTTGGTTCTATAGACGAATGGTTTTACCGATCTTTGGCTGGCATTAATGCAGCGGCGCCCGGTTTCAGAAAAATCATTATCAAACCGCAACCTGCCGGTGACATTGTATGGGCAAAAGGATCTTACCGGTCGGTGAGGGGGCTGATAAAAAGCGAATGGAAAAAAGATGCGAAACAATTTTTGTTGCAGGTTTCCATACCTGCCAATACCAGTGCAGAAGTGTTTATTCCGGCAACGGCCACCAGCGTTGTTAGGGAAAGCGGCCAGCCGGTAGCCGTTTCGCGTTTTGAGAAAGGATACGCCGTAATAGCCATTGGTTCGGGTAATTATTCATTTTCCGCCGATTAAAAATACCCGGCACAAGCGGACGCCTGCGCCGGGTAAGGAAATAACAAATCAGCAACGATGTTTAGTTTTGTCATTGCGATGGTCTAATTATTAATGCCAATTATTAATTGTTACCTAATACCCGTTTATTATCGCTCGATTTCCTGCGTGGATTTATCATGGTGCTACTCGCCATGGAATCTACCGGGCTATATGGTTATTTATATGACAATACTTCGGAGGGCATTTTCCACTCATTTATCACCCAGTTTACGCACCATCCCTGGAATGGCCTGCGTTTCTGGGACCTGGTACAGCCTTCTTTTATGTTTATGGCCGGCACCGCCATGGCTTTTTCATTGAATAAACAATGGGCAAACGGTGTCAGCTGGAAGCAATCGTTTATAAAAATTGCCAGGCGCTGCGGTTGGTTGTTTTTTTGGGGCGTGCTGGATTATGCGGTACGGCCGGGCGGTCTGTCTTTTGAACTCTGGGATGTTCTTACGCAGCTTTCTTTTACCACCCTGGTTGCCTTTCTTATCTTCAGGTGGAGCAATACCGCACAGCTAATCGTTTGCGCAGGATTGCTGCTGCTGACAGAAGCCTTGTACCGCTACACTCATGTACCAGGTTTTGACCAGCCATTTACCAACCAGCATAATTTTGGCAACTACGCAGATCTGTTCCTGATGAATAAAATTAATAAGAACGGCTGGGTGGCCATCAATTGCATTCCTACCGCCATGCATACCATTGCCGGTGTACTGGCAGGTAAATTACTGCTGTCAGGAAAAAAGAAGATACAGACCCTGCTTACCTGGGCGCTGATTTGTTTTGCATTGGGGTACGGGTTGGACTGGTTGCAGGTGACGCCGATTATTAAAAGAATTGCCACCAGTTC
Source organism: uncultured Flavihumibacter sp. (assembly GCA_964245425.1). Classification (GTDB taxonomy): domain Bacteria; phylum Bacteroidota; class Bacteroidia; order Chitinophagales; family Chitinophagaceae; genus JACMLD01. Next base: position 7,524 of record CAXTMV010000097.1, read on the forward strand.
TTTCACACTGGCTTCATTGGGCTGGTGCCTTTGTTTCCTGGCAGCCAGTTACTGGTGGATTGATATACAACAACACCGCCGGTTCCTGCTATTCTTTACTATCGTTGGTATGAACTCCATCTTCATATATATATTTTTCGAAATAGTGGGCGACCACTGGTTTACAGCTTATATCAGAAGCATATCTGATGGCGTAGCAGGTTGGGTGCACCTGGCCCCGATGCCAACGTTTATCATCGGTTCTGTTTGTATTTTTTCGCTTGAATGGCTGCTTTGCTATTTTCTATATAAAAAGAAAATATTTTTCAAGCTATAACGTAAGGAGACCATTACAATAGAATGGCTGAATGTATGGTTTTGAAATGTTGGGATTTGTGGGTACGCGGCAATTAAAGAGATCGCAGGGTCGAAGATGATGGCGGGCATCGGTGCTGTGATGTAAGGTTGGTGGTGCAGGAATTATGACGAAAGGTTATCCACTAAAGGCCATCTTATTTCTTAAGACTTTAATTTAAGTATCTTTAACCTATGCCATATCGCCTATACCCCAAACCCTATATCCTGCAGCTTTGCCTCTTCAGCCTGGGTTTATTTTTTGCGCCTTTTCTCTTCGCGCAAAAAGCAGTTACTATCACGTCTCCCGATGGTAACCTTTCTTTCTCCTTTCAGCTGGTAAATAAATCGCCGCAATACAGCCTTTCTTTTAAAGGGAAAGTATTGGTCAGCCACGCGTCGCTCAGCCTCTCTTTTGAGGAAGGCGGATTGTTCAAAAATAATCTCCGCATCAACAAACCGATTATAGCCGATAAAGAAGAAAAATATGAGCTGGTGGTGGGCAAGACAAAACAGGTGGACGACCATTACCGCGAAGCCATTATACCGATGGAAGAAAGCTTGGCTCCGTTCCGGCGTGTAAACCTGGTAGTAAGGGCTTTCAACAATGGACTGGCCTTTCGTTATGAAATTCCCTTGCAGGACAAATGGACCCATTATGCCCTTACAGATGAAAACACGGAATTTGCACTGACCGGCAACCCCCTTGTAAGGGCGCTGTTACTGCCCAATTATACCAGTTCTCACGAGAATGAATACACGATATTGCCCCTTTCCGACATCAGGGAAGATACGTTAATGGATATGCCGGCCCTGTTTGAATTTCCGGGACAGGTGTACCTGGCTATTACAGAAGCGGCCCTGCTCGATTACGCAGGCATGTACCTTACCCGGCAGCATGGCCGGTTGCGAGGCATCTTATCTCCGCTGCCAGATAAATCCGGTATAAAAGTAAAGGCGACGTTACCGCATAACAGCCCCTGGCGGGTGCTGCTGGTCAGCGATCGCATCGGGGCGCTCATCGAATCCAATATCCTGACCAGCCTGAATGCGCCCTGTAAAATAGCAGATGTATCCTGGATAAAGCCCGGCAAGACAACTTTTCCCTGGTGGAACGGTAATGTGGTGCCCGATACCATTAATGCACCCGGCAATAATTTTGTTACCAACCAGTACTATATAGATTTTTGTGCGAGGAACAAATTAGAATACCATTCGGTGGTAGAATACGGACTGCATGAATGGTATGTGAACGATGGCGCCGGTTTTCAGCCCGGGCCGCATGCAGACGTTACCCATGCCGTGCCCGGCCTTGATATGAAAGAAGTGTGTGACTATGCAAAATCAAAAGGAGTAGGTATCCGGGTATGGGTACATTGGGCGGCCCTGTACCCTAAGCTGGACAGCGCTTTTGCGCAATTTGAGCGTTGGGGCATCAGCGGTATGATGATAGATTTTATGGATCGTGACGATCAGCTAATGGTGAACATGCAGACCGAAATGCTGGAAAAAGCGGCTGCCCACCATCTGCACATACAGTTTCATGGCGCTTATAAACCAACAGGGCTCAGTCGCACGTACCCCAATGAGTTTACGCGCGAAGGCACTCTTAATTATGAATGTAACAAATGGGGTACCCGCATCAGCCCTGATCACGATATCAATTTTCCGTTTACCCGGATGCTGGCGGGCGCCACCGATTATCACCTGGGCGGTTTCAGGGCAGTGGCAGATTCTGCCTATGTGGTGCAGTATACAAGGCCGCTGATGCGCGGTACCCGCTGTCATATGTTAGCTATGTATGTGGTGCTGGAAAGCTATTTGGGCATGGTTTGCGACTATCCTGAAGCGTATGAAGGACAGCCAGGGTTCGAATTCCTGCAAGAAGTGCCCACCAACTGGGATGAGACCAGGGTGCTGTCGGCAGAGGTAAGTGGCTATATCTGCATTGCCCGCAGAAAAGGCAGCGACTGGTATATCGGTAGCATCACCAACCACGAAGAAAGAAACCTGCCGATCTTTTTTGATTTTCTGCCAGCAGGAAATTATTCGGCGGATATGTATACGGACGCACCTGATGCCAATAACAACCCCAATAAACTGGTAAAACAAACCCGAACAATTACCAGTAAAGACAGCTTAACAGTGCAATTGAAAAAAGGCGGAGGGACAGTTCTCCATCTTCGGCGGCTTTAAAATAGTTCGTTCGTTCGAGAGTTGCCGCCACAAAACGAACCAACTATCGAACGAACTGTTCTCCATGAAAAAAGGAATTCACGGTCGAACAATATTGTTAATGATTACCGGCGGATCAAATGCCTGCTCATAAGAAGGGCGGTTATAGATCCTGTTCACGATGTCCAGGCCATTGATCACTTTTCCAAAAGCGGCATATCCCTGTCCGTCTGCATTGTTTTCACCGCCATAATCAAAACCAGGCTGATCGCCTACACAAATAAAAAACTCAGTAGTGCCCGTACCCGGCGCCTGCCTGGCAAGCGAGAGCACACCGTCTTTATGAAGAATGCCCGTTTTATTGGTGGGCTCGTGCGGAATACCCGGCAGCGAAACGGCTTTTTTATAATTGGTCTTCCAGATACCACCCTGCACCAGATTGGCCTTGGGCGCATTCGACGGCTGGTTATCATCTGACAATATCCTGTAAAAAGAACCGCCTTTATAATAGCCCGCATCTACATACGATAAAAAAGCAGCTACCGTACGGGGCGCTTTGTCCGCGTACAATTCCACTTCAATTTCACCGGCATCGGTTTTTATAAGAATATGCGGGTATTTGTAAACGGGCGATGAACAGGCCATCAGCAGGCAGGTTATTAAAAATAAAAGGTAGCCATATTTCATCACAACTAATTTTGATGGTGGGTTGCCGGAACGGCCAGCGCTGCCCGCACCCAAATATAATGAATCAGGCCCGGCATTATTTTTTGACCGTACCATAGAATTGGCAGCCGTTTTTAATTTTATAATTAAATTACAGGCATGATAAAATTGCAAAGCCGCAGCTCCTTTATACTGTTGTATATGTTGTTTGCCATGGCAGCAACAGCGCAACAAATAAAATATACAGACAGCGGCAATAGCTGGAACGCCGATTCGCTCGGAAACCACCGGGCAGTAGTTGTCTATACCGGCCATGCAACAACCGTGCGGGTGCTGGTTAACTGGCGCCGGCGTGATGAACACCCGGAGGTAAAAAAAATAATTGTGCAGGATGCAAAAACAGGCGCCCTTATTGAAAACATACAGGCAAAGACCCTGAACCGCGAGCAGGGAGATCTGGTTTTCGGCCCCGTTGCCGGCCCGGGCAAGTACTATGTGTATTATATGCCTTACCGAAATGAGGGTCGCAGCAATTATCCCAAAGGCGTATACCTGCAGCCGGCAAACAACAAGGGAGATGCATGGGGGAAAACGGTTGCTGCCAGTGTGATGGCCCCCAATGCCAGCTGCAAAGAAATACAATCCATTGATGCCTTTAACAGCTTTTACCCAATGGAAATAATTGCCACTAAAAAGGAAACGGAAGCAGTAAAAAAAAAGCAGGCAGGCCATGCATTTATTGTTTTTCCGGAAGACCGCATGCATCCCATCCGCATGAAAACAGATTTGCCACAGCGCTGGATGGGTAAGGGGCCTTTGCCCGCATTTGCAGGTACGGCAGAGAAAGGAGAGAATTTTGCCTTTCAACTGGGTATCTACGCCCTGAAGGATATAGAAAATGTACAGGTTGTTTTCTCTGATTTAAAGAATGCCGCCGGAAACAGCATCCCGGCAAAAGATATTTCCTGTATCAATACAGACGGGCTTGCCTATGATAATACAGTTTTGCATAACAACGTTTCAGTGGCAGCTGGCAGGGTACAGGCGCTCTGGTGCAGCCTGCAAGTACCGGAGCAGGCAGCGGCCGGTATCTATGCAGGCACTGCAACGCTGCGTGCCGCGGGAGCAGCTGGTGTAAAAATAAGTTTGTCCATTACCGTTAGTAATGTGGTGGCGGTTGATCATGGCGTAAATGAGCCGCAGAAAATGACCCGGCTGGCCTGGCTGAATTCCGATTTGGCGCAGCAGAACGATGTAATTGCGCCCTATACGCCGTTGCAGCTGGACAGTAACAGTATCCGCCTGCTGGGCAGAAGGGTAGAAATCAACAACGACGGGTTTCCCCGCCAGATCCAGACTTTTTTTACGGAAGAAATGACCTCCCTGCAGGCGCAGCCGAATAATCTTTTTACCGAATCCATCCACTTTCATTTTACCCGCGCTAAAGACGGTAAGGACATGCGGTTCAGAAACGGTGGCTTACAGTTTATTAAAAAATCGCCTGGCACCATCCAGTGGAGGGCCGTTGCCACCAATGATACCCTGCAGATAGCCGTAAACGCCTCTTTGGAATTCGACGGGTTTATGGCCTACACGGTACAGGTAACAGCCCTGAACGACGCAGACATGAAAGAAATTACCCTTCACTTGCCATTCAAAAAAGAAGCCGCCACCTACCTGATGGGCCTGGGGCAAAAAGGTGATCTGCGTCCCGACAGTGTTGGCTGGAAATGGGATGTTGCCAGCAAAAACCAGGATGGCGCCTGGATAGGCGCTGTAAATGCCGGTTTGCAATATTCACTGCGCGATGAAAAATATACGCGGCCGCTGAATACCAATTTTTATCTTCAAAAACCATTACTGCTGCCCGCCTCCTGGGCAAATGAGGGAAAAGGTGGTATCAGTGTTGCCCAGAAGGGCGGCTCCATACTGGCCAATAATTACAGCGGCAAACGATTTATAAAAAAAGGCGAAGTGCTGTATTTTAATTTCACCTTACTGATTACCCCCTTTCATACACTGAACACCGATTTTCAATGGAATAACCGGTTCTACCACAAATACAATAACCTGGATTCAATTAAAGCAAGCGGCGCTTCGGTTGTAAATATTCACCATGCCACGCCCATCAATCCATGGATCAATTACCCTTTTATAGAATGGAAAAGAATGAGAGGGTATATTGAATCCGCCCACCGGCTGGGGCTGAAAGTAAAAATATACAATACCGTTCGGGAACTATCTGACCACGCATATGAAACACCTGCCCTGCGGAGCATGGGGCATGAAGTCTACTCTGCCGGCAACGGCGGTGGGTTCAGTTGGTTGCAGGAACACCTGGGCGATGATTATATAGCGGCCTGGTTTGTACCGGAGCTAAAAGACGCGGCCATTATTAACAGTGGCATGAACCGCTGGCATAACTACTATGTAGAAGGCATGAACTGGCTTACACAGCAGGTGGGCATTGACGGTATTTACCTGGATGACGTTGCTTTTGACCGGGTTACCATGAAGCGTATCAAACGGGTCTTAACAAGAGACAACCACCCGGGCATTATCGATCTGCATTCTGCCAACCAGTATAATAAAAGCGATGGGTTTAATAACAGCGCCATCCTGTATATGGAGCATTTTCCTTACCTGAACCGTTTATGGTTCGGCGAATATTTTGATTACGAAAAAAATGATCCGGGTTTCTTCTTAACAGAAGTAAGCGGCATTCCATTTGGCCTGATGGGCGAGATGCTGCAGGGAGATGGCAATCCCTGGCGGGGAATGATATATGGCATGACCAGCCGCCTGGGCTGGAGCGACAAAAGTGATCCCCGGCCACTCTGGAAAGCCTGGAACGAGATGGGCCTCGCAGGCTCCGACATGATCGGTTACTGGAGCAGCCATTGCCCGGTAAAGACAAGTAACGACAAAGTGCTGGCAACGGTTTATAAGAAGAAAGGAATGGCCTTGCTTTCATTGGCCAGCTGGGCAGACACAACGGTTTCCATACAGTTAAAAATAGACTGGAAGTCGCTGGGGCTCGATGAAAGCCGGAGCACCATTACCGCAGCTGCCATCAGTGGTTTTCAGCCGGCAAAGAACTTTGCAAAAGACGAACTGATTACGGTAGAAAAAAATAAGGGCTGGTTGCTGCTGGTAAAAGAAGAATAACGCGCCGCGTTAACTGCCCGTACGGAGCACGGTCACGCCATACAGCGCTATTTTTTTACCGGGCTACGCTTATTCGCCCCGATTGATTACATTACTGCAAAATCAGGAACCTGTAATGCCTGCTTTCCTGCGCCAGATAAGAAAACGACATTATACCACCCTGCTGCTGCTGGTATTGGTATACACAGGCACCCTGCTATGCGCCGGCGTTGCAAAAACAGGTAAGACAGCAGTTGCTGCGCAGCCGGCCGACAGCCTCTATGCTGGCTCTGCTGCCTGCATGAAATGCCACCAGGCCATCTACGACAGCTTTATTGGCACCGCTCATTATTTTACTTCCCGCCCGGCGGCGGCGCCTTTTATAAAAGGTAGTTTTAACAATGGAGAAAATCATTTTAGCTACAATCCCTTTATGGAAGTAAGGCTGGAAAAAAAAGAAAGCGGTTTTTTTCAGACGGTATATGTGAATGGCGAACCTACCCACAGCGAATCAATAGACATTGTTGTAGGATCCGGTAAAAAGGGACAGACATATTTATACTGGAAAGACAATATTCTCTACCAGCTGCCGGTCTCTTATTATGTGCCGGCCCATAGCTGGTGCAACAGCCCCGGTTATCCGCCAGGCGTGCCCCGCTTTAACCGAATTGTTTCGGGCAGGTGCCTGGAATGCCATGGCTCAAATGCGGTGATTACAGATGCGGGTAACAAAGTGGATTATTTTGACAGAACGTCCATTGTTTACGGGGTTGATTGCGAACGCTGTCATGGTCCTTCAGCCAGCCATGTGGCGTTTCATACCGCGCATCCGGAAGAAAAGCAGGCCAGTCATATACTGAATCAGAAAGGGATGAGCCGGCAACAAAACCTGGATGTATGCGCGCTTTGTCATTCAGGCATCCGTACCGCACTGCAACCCGCTTTTACCTTCAGGGCCGGTGATCGCCTCGACCAGTTTTCATTGCCAAAATACAATGCAGACAGCGCCGCCCTGCTGGATGTGCATGGCAACCAGTACGGCCTGCTCACTTCCAGCAAATGCTTTACCAACAGCCAGCTAACCTGTTCTTCCTGCCACAGCCCGCACGGAAAAGAAGTAAATGAGCCAGCCCTTTTTTCGCAGCGTTGCATGAACTGTCATAACAGCAATGAACATACGGAATGCAAAATTAAGCCTGTTGCCGGCATCGTCCTAAGCAATAATTGCATCGACTGCCATATGCCTTCCATGCCATCGAAAGCCATTTTTCTGCAATTGGCAGACCCGGCCAAATCTACTGCCGACCTGGTACGTTCGCATAGGATTGCGATATACCCGGCCGCAGCAAAAGAATTTATCCGCCTGGCAAAAGCAAAACACCGGAATGGATAAGCAATCATTATCCTGATTTGATTTTTAACCAAACAGTATTTTTTATGAAACCGATTTTTCCTTATGTGCAAACACACCGGCAAATGAAAGAAAGAAGGGCGTTTATCAGCCAGGTGTTAAAAGCATCGATTGCCTCTGCATTTGTTTTTTCTGCCGGCGACCTGGCAGCGCGCGATTTTTTCCAGGCAAAAAAGGCGTATACCGTGGGCGATATTATGGATATTGTCACCGCTGCGATCCCGGGTGCTCCTTTTGCAAAAACGGTAGATACATTAAAAAGCGGCAGCCGTGAGCAGGTGGTTACCGGCATTGTTACCACTATGTTTGCGACGATCGATATCATTCACCAAACCATTAAGGCAGGTGCTAATTTCATCATTGCCCATGAGCCTACTTTTTATAATCATACAGACGATAAAAAATGGGTATCGCCCAGCAGCATCGTAGATCAGAAAGCCGCTCTGCTGGAAGAAAATAAAATAACCGTTTGGCGATTGCACGATTACCTGCACTCTTTTGTACCCGATAGTGTAAGCTATGCCGTTGTGCAGCGTGCCGGCTGGCTTTCGTATTACAAAGCCGGTGACCCGGTTATCAGCATACCGGCTATTACACTGGGCGCGCTGGCCACACACCTGAAAACCAAACTGAACATTACACAGGTAAGGGTGATTGGCAAACTTTCCCAATCCTGTAAAAGCATTGTGCTGATGCCGGGCGCTGCAGGCGGACAGGCCCAAATGGCAATGGTAGAGAAAAACAAACCAGACGTATTGGTGGTAGGAGAAGTGCATGAATGGGAAACCGCAGAATACATACGCGACAGCCTTCACCTGGGTGGCAAAACAGCCCTGATTGTACTGGGCCATAGTGTAAGCGAGGAACCTGGCCTGCAATGGTTACAGGAATGGTTGCAACCCAGGCTCACGGGTGTAAAAGTGCAGCATATCATATCCGGCAACCCTTTTACCTGGGTATAACAGGCCTGGCTGCCGATGCAACGGTTTCCGGTAAATCTGTATATTTATCTTCCTGCCGATAAGCGTTAAAATAAATAATATGTGCCTCCAGCGTATCGCCTTTTTACCCGGACTTTGTATGATCCTGGTATTCTTTTTCTGCCAGCCACCAGCGAAAGCTGCCATAACAGATCATTACCCAATGGAAGATACTGTTGCTAAAGCGGCAGCCGACACAATTATTAAGGGTTGTTCAAAATCCGAACAGGTGGAGAAAATAATTACAGACGCGATCTCTATTGGCGTGCCCGTATACAATTCCGGGTATCACCTGGCCTGTTACCGGATTTATGAATGGGCAGGCTATAAAATCCTGTATGAGTATGGTACAACCTGCAAAGAAGTAGAAAAAGTTTTGAAAACAGCCATTGAAAAATCTCATGGCGATTATTCCGATCTTGAAAAAGCCTGGATCATGCGGGCCGCATTTGATAAAATCATGGGCGTACCTACGCAAACAGGTGATCCGGCACCCAAAAAAGAGACGGATTCAAAAGGCTAAGCTGAAAAATTGATATATGAAAAATAACCGCAGAAAATTCCTGGCAGATGCCGCCAAAGCCACCCTGGCTTTTACCATTGTTCCGCGTTTTGTTTTGGGGGGAAAAGGATACCTGCCACCTAGCGATCGCATCAATCTTGGTTTTATTGGTACCGGTAAGCAGGGCCGTGGCTTACTGAATTCTTTTGCAGACAAAGCGCAGGTAGTGGCAGGTGCCGATGCAGATACAAAAAAGCTGGCCCTGTTTCAGTCGCTCGCCGAAAAAGCCTATGCTGCTGCCGCCGGAAAAAATGACTACAAGGGCTTTAAAGCGTATAAGGATATGCGCGAGCTGTTGCAGCGAACTGATATTGATGCAGTGGTCATTGCCACGCCCGACCACTGGCATGCGGTTGCCACGGTGCTGGCGGCCAATGCCGGCAAGCACGTGTATTGCGAGAAACCACTGGCACATTCAATAGAGGAGGGCAGGGCCATGGTAAATGCCATGGCAAAAAACAAAAAAATATTGCAAACAGGTAGCATGCAACGGTCCTGGAAAAATTTCAGGCAAGCCTGTGAATTGGTGCGCAATGGTTATATCGGGCAGGTCAAGGAAGTACTGGTATCCGTTGGCGATCCTTCCGTGCCTTTCACGTTACCGGCCGAGCCAGTGCCCGATTACCTGGATTGGGAAGCCTGGGTAGGTCCTGCACCCTTTAAATCATTCAATGCAGAATTGTCGCCACCGGTAGAAAAAGATATTTATCCCAACTGGCGCCTGTACAAAGAGTATGGCGGTGGCATGGTGAGCGACTGGGGTGCGCATATGTTTGATATTGCACAATGGGGCCTTGGTATGGATAAGACCGGGCCCGTAAAAATTTTGCCGCCGCCAGGCAATGTCACCAAGGGGCTGGTATTGGTATATGCAAATGGCATACAGGTAAAACACCAGGATTTTGGAAGGAATTACGGGGTGCGTTTTATTGGCGAAAAAGGCAAAATAGATATCAGCAGGGAATATTTAGACAGCGACCCGGCCAATATCGCCACGGCCACCATTCAGCCAAATGAAATACACCTGTACAATAGTCCTGATCATTACCACGACTGGCTGAATTGCATTAAAACCAACCAGCAGCCCATCTGCGATGCAGAGACGGGGCACAGAACCAGCAGCATTTGCTGCCTGACCAATATCGGTTACTGGTTAAGAAAGCCCCTCGACTGGGATCCGGCAAAAGAACAGTTTATCAATAACCCCGAAGCCAATACACTGGCAAAAGCAACTATCCGGGGCAAATGGAAACTTAGTTAAAACTTACCAGCCGCTTCATAAAAAAACACCGCATCGGCCGGTGTTTTTTTATTTGATCTATGTGTACAGAACGTACCGGATTAAATAGGGTAATAGAAAGAATACGGCTAATTAGGTAAGGGCATGGGGATAAACATTTTCTCTTTTTCTTTTAACAACAAAGGCGGGTCATTGCTGGCCCGCTTTTGTGATAACTTATTGTGCTGACAGGTGAATGGTCATTATAATTTGTTTACAACGATTTCCTGTGTAAAGCTGGTTGTTCTGTTGATCTTGTAGGTCTCAGACTTGTTGCTTTTTTTAGCACGAACTTCAACACTCATGGTGCCGTCTGCGCCATCGTCTGTGTTCAGCTGGAAGTTTTTAGAGATATTGATACCTTTTAACTTGCCTGCATATAATACATTGTTCTGCTCGTCACGGAAAGTAACAATGTATTCGTCATCTTCGGTGTTGTTTACATTCAGCTGGAAAACCGGCTGGTTGTCATTGTTACCGATGAACTTTAAATCGATACCTGCTTTGGGCTTCTTTTCTTCATTTGCCAGTACATTGCTGG
>CAXTMV010000098.1:0-18351 GCA_964245425.1 uncultured Flavihumibacter sp.
TTGTCGTCTTCATATATATGAGGACGGATGGTTGAATAAAGAGAATTGGAAGAAGAGGAAATCAGGCTGTAAATGAATCTTGCTACCCAGGTTATGTAACCGGATTGGCGAAGCTATAAACGAACATTAAACTGAAATGCAAATTTAACCCTATGCATAGTATAACAAAAAAATGGTATGTTGTTTATACCAGGCCGAGGTGGGAAAAAAAAGTGTCTGATATTTTTAGCCGTAAAAAGATTGAGCACTATTGCCCACTGAACAGGGTAATCCGTCAATGGAGCGACCGGAAGAAGATTGTTACCGAGCCCCTGTTTGGTTTTTATGTATTTGTTCAGATAGACCAACATGAGCAATCGCAGGTTCGTCTTACGGAAGGCGTGGTAAATTTTGTTTACTGGCTGGGCAAACCGGCGGTTGTTCGTAATGAAGAAATCCAGGCCATCCGGGAGTTTTTAAATGATTACAGAGATGTACGTCTCGAAAAGACGGCCGTTAACCTGCACGATGTCGTAAGGGTCATAGGCGGACCGCTGGTGATGCAAAAAGGCCAGGTCGTTTCTGTTAAAAACAGAACGGTAAAAGTTATCCTTCCATCCCTGGGTTATATGATGCAGGCCGAATTGGAAACAGCCAACGTAGAAATTATAACAGGAGAAGCGGCAACTTATTCCAAAGACCGTCAATGGCTGTATGCCTTCAGGTAATCTTATTCATTATAAACCCTATCAATCCGCTACTTAAGCACCCTTAGATTTATTACAATGGAACAACAAGATAAAATTTACATCGCCGGCCACAATGGTATGGTTGGCTCTGCTATACGCAGGCACCTGACACAGAACGGATACCAGCATTTGCTGCTACGCACGTCTAAAGAACTGGACCTCCGGAACCAGGAAGCGGTGAACCGTTTTTTTGAGAAAGAACGCCCTGACTACGTTTTCCTGGCGGCAGCAAAAGTAGGCGGCATCTATGCCAACAATACTTTCAGGGCCGATTTCCTGTACGAGAACCTGATGATCGAATCAAATATTATTCATGCGGCCTGGAAGAACGGCGTAAAAAAACTGCTTTTCCTGGGCAGTTCCTGTATCTACCCCAAACTGGCTCCCCAGCCGCTGAATGAAGATGCGCTGTTAACCGGCCCGCTTGAATCTACCAATGAACCCTATGCCATTGCAAAAATTGCCGGCATTAAATTATGTGAAGCTTACCGCGACCAGTACGGGGCCAATTTCATCAGCGTAATGCCGACCAACTTATACGGAAAAGGAGATAATTATCACCCCGTCAACTCGCATGTGCTGCCAGGGTTGATTCGCCGTTTTCATGAGTCGGCAGAAAATAATACGGACGAGATAGTTGTTTGGGGAAGCGGAACACCCAAACGCGAGTTTTTATATGCTGATGATCTGGCAGAAGCCTGCTTTTTCTTAATGCAGCAATACAATGAACGCGGCCTGGTAAACATCGGTACCGGTGAAGACCAGACCATTGCAGAACTGGCAGAAATTATTAAAGAAACAACCGGTTACAAAGGAAAAATAGTATTTGATACAACCAAACCGGATGGCACGCCCCGCAAACTGATGGATGTATCAAAGCTGCATGCCCTTGGCTGGCACCACAGCATTCCACTCAGGGAAGGCATAAAAATGGCCTACCAGGATTTTCTGCAAACCCAGCAATTGGTAACGGAGGCTGTATTATAAACACAAGCAAAAAAACCGGCCAGTTCGGCGTTTTCTATAATTTTGCGCTTCGCAGGGAAACACTTGTGCGATTGATTTTCCGATTTTATTAAAACACTAAAAGATTTTTACATGAAAACAGCGTTGATCACAGGTATCACCGGCCAGGATGGCGCCTACCTGGTAGAATTTTTACTCGACAAAGGATATATGGTACATGGTATAAAAAGAAGAAGCTCTTTGTTTAATACCGATCGTATCGACCATCTCTACCAGGACCCCCACGAAAGAAACCTGCGCTTCACCCTGCATTATGGTGACCTGACTGATTCAACCAACCTGATACGCATTATACAGCTCACCCAGCCAGACGAAATCTATAACCTGGGTGCCATGAGCCATGTAAAAGTTAGCTTTGATACCCCGGAATACACCGCCAATGCCGATGGTATCGGTACCCTGCGCCTGCTGGAAGCTATCCGCATACTGGGACTGGAAAAGAAAACAAAAATATACCAGGCATCCACATCAGAATTGTATGGCCTGGTGCAGGAAGTGCCGCAAAAAGAGACCACTCCTTTTTACCCGCGCAGCCCTTATGCCGTGGCTAAAATGTATGCCTACTGGATTACTGTAAATTACCGCGAAGCATATGGCATGTTTGCCTGCAACGGAATTTTATTTAACCATGAAAGCCCCCTGCGCGGCGAAACCTTTGTGACCCGCAAAATTACCAGGGCGGCTGCGAAGATTGCACTGGGCCTGCAGGACAAACTGTACCTGGGTAACCTGGACGCCCAACGCGACTGGGGTCATGCAAAAGATTATATCGAAGCCATGTGGCTGATCCTGCAGCAGGAAACACCCGAAGATTTTGTTATCGCCACCGGTGTAACCACCCGCGTACGCGAATTCGTACGCCTGGCATTTGCGGAACTTGGTATCAGCATCGTTTTCCAGGGTGAAGGCGCAAAAGAAAAAGGATATGTTGCCAGCTGTTCAAACCCAAAATACCAGTTGGAAGAAGGACTTGAAGTGGTAGCCGTTGACCCCCAGTATTTCAGACCAACAGAAGTAGAACTATTGATTGGCGACCCCACCAAAGCCAATACCAAACTGGGATGGAAACCCAAATACGACCTGGCGATGCTGGTAAAAGAAATGGTAGCCACCGATACCGAGCATTTTCACAAAGAGAAATTACTGAAAGAGAATGGATACATGATTAAAAACCAGTTTGAATAAATAACCGCTGTTCCTTTATACCGTCGGATGCCGCAATGATTTTACTTGCTGCATCCGACGGGTTGTTATAGCACTATTTTACCAGCAATTCATCCGTCAACTTACCCGAAGTAATAACTGAATGTCCGTCCAACCGAACGATCACAGCAGGAAAAAAACGACATTATGGAATTTCCTATTCCTTAATATTGGGTTTGTCATTTCCATTTTTAATGGCATTCTGATTATTCCATTGTACCTGCATTATATAGACAGTTCCTTATATGGCGCGTGGCTGGCAACCGGCAATATTCTTACCTGGATTACCGTGGTAGACCCCGGCGTAGGCGATGTATTATTGCAGAAAGTTGCCTTTGCCATTGGCAAGAACGACAAGAAGGAAATTGGCGTAGCAATTGCCTCCGGCATGCTAATATCTGCAGGACTTTTTATTGTTTCAGTGCTGGTGGGCTATATTTTTTCATTCTTTATCGGTGATATTGCCAAAATAAATATGCAGTACCGGGCAGATATTATCAGGGCGTTTCGCATTGCCCTCTGGGGAACTGCCTTTGGCCTGCTGGCAGATACTTTTCGCAATATTGTACTGGCCTACCAGAAAACCAAGCTGAACGGCATGTTCCTGTATTCTGTTATTGTGCTGGCCATTGTACTTAATATTGTATTGCTGGTATTACATTTTGGTGTGTTTGCGTTGGCGTATGCAGCACTTTTCAGGGGACTTGCTACTTTTGCCTATTCGCTGATTTTTACCATCATCCTGATCAGAAAAAATAATGTCCACTTGAAAATTCAGCCGGCCTACTTCAAATCTTTTTCGCGGATATTCGCATTTACTTTTTCCAGCAGGCTGTTTGAAACCATTGCCACTAATATAGATCTGATACTGGTGGCCAGGTACCTGGGCACCAGCGCCGTTACCGTACTTGATTTGTCGCGCAGGCCGTTAAAACTGGCCACCGGCCTCGCCAATAATGTTACCATTTCCATGTTGCCTTCCCTGCCCCATTTGTTTGGGGCCGGCCACACGGAAAAAATCAGGCGCACCGTATTACGCATCTGGACGACCGTGCTATGGTCGTCTGGTTTTCTGATCGGCGGCTTCCTGCTTTTCAACTACAACCTAACCTCCAATTGGGTGGGTAAGCAGTTTTGGATAGGTAACAGCAATAATATCATCATGTGCGTTTCATTTTTCCTGTTGTCGATTGGTTACAACCTGTCTAATGTTACGTACTCAATGGGAGATATCCGGAACAATAGCATCATCAACGTAGTAAAAAGTATCGTTTACCTATTGTTTCTTTTTATCCTGGCCCGCACCAGCGGTATGCCAGGCGTATTGGTAGCGTTTATGCTACCCGTCTTTATCATGCTTTTCTATTACCCGCAAAAAGTGGTTACCGGCGCTTCGCTTTCCAAAGAAGACAAAAAAGAGCTGTTTCGTGAAACCATCCTGATAATGTTAATCCTGTTGCTGGCAGCGGTAGTGGTATCTTTTGCCAAATGGGAATTATCGTGGACGGCGCTCATCGTTGCCGGTATTTTGTATACGGCCATCTTTGTTCTGCTGCTGTTCTCTTTCAGCGGATTGTTCAGGGAAGAAGCCGGCAAATTATTTTCTGTTGCACAATTGAAATTGAACAGGCGTAAAACAACCCAGTTATAACCATGGCATTAAAGAAAACAGACAGATTCGAAAAGATGGGGCGTACGCTGCGCAGCCGTTTCCTGGATGCCATTCAAAATACCCCCTTGCAGTTTCGTGCCTATGCGTGTTACTGGCACTACCAGTTACGCAAAAACGCTAATAAGCAAAACACCGAACCTGCTGCCATCCAATTTATGGCAGCAAGACCCAATTATGGTGCGGGCATCGGCCACCAGCTGGCGAACTGGAATACGGGTTATTATTTTTCCGCTTATTACCAGCTCAGGTTCGCCCATTTCCCCTTTTCAAATAAAAAATGGGAGCAGCTGCTTGGATTCGGAGAAAAAGAAGTGGCCGCTGAAGACCTGCTAAAAGATAAAGGAATAAAAAAAGTGCGGTTGCCCCAGTTCAACAGCGAAAATAAAAATGAAGTTGCCCTGATAGGGAATATCATCGCCTCGTATAAAAATAAGCATGTGCTGTTCCTGCTGGCGCAGGACCAGGGGTATATGGAACAATGCAGTACCTATGAAACATTGTCTGCCAAATTTTTTCAGGCAGCCGCCCGCAGGGAAGATCGCTTTTTCTATGATGCAACGGAATTCAATATTGCCATCCATATCCGCCGGGGCGATATTGTTTCCATGAAAAATAATAACAGCAGCAACTGGGCGCAGCGATGGCTTAACAACGATTATTATGTAAAAGTGCTGACAAAAGCACTGGCCGCCCTACCCTGCGATCAAAAAACAGCTATCTATATTTTCTCACAGGGAACCGAGCAGGATTTCCCTGAGTTTGCAGCATTCGACAATGTACATTATTGCCTCAGCGTAAACGCCTTTGATTCTTTTCTGCATTTGGCTTGCGCCGACCTGCTGATCAGCAGCAAAAGCTCCTTTTCATATAAACCTGCGCTGATATCAAAAGGAATAAAAATATACCCCGCCAGTTTCTGGCATGCCTACCCGCTTGCCCCCGGTTTTATACCAGCAGACGACAATGGAGATTTCGACAGCAGGCAATTGGTAAAAGGCTTTGGCAGACAGGCGGCCTTATAAAAGACAACTTTATCAAACCCTATCTTACAGGAAACGATTATTTAATTAGTACCGGCAAAGAATAAAAACAATGGGCGCATACGCAACATATCAAAAACTGATCGGGGCCGACAAAAAATTTATGGTGTCAAACGCCAATGTGCAGGTAACCGGCCAGGCCGCTTCCGATCTGATTCGCCAAAACCTTTTGGGCAACAAGCCGGTCATGATCGGACGTATGGGTTCTACCGAACTCAGCTTTATCTTAAATCATCTTTTTATAAGGGGCGGCCTTTTAAAAAATATAGGTAACGTAGTGAGCGGTAACCCTTATTTTTTTAGTTACAAAAAAGGGCTGGTACATGACCTGAATGTTATCTCAGGCTTTTTCCCCACCACAGAAAAAAACCTGGAACGTTTTTGCGAAATGTACCTGGCCGATGCTCCTCAAATTGATATGCTTGGCTCCTGGCTGAATTACGAAAAATACCTGTTTCCGTACATGCAGCCATCCTGCGTGCGGGTTCAGCTGGAAGATCTGTCGCCCTTTAATCACCTGCAGCCCTGGAGCAGCGCCCTGGAAGGAAAGAAAGTGCTGGTGGTACATCCCTTTGAAGAAAGTATTATCAGCCAGTACAAAAAAAAGGAACTGCTTTTTGCCAATAGAGACGTGCTGCCGCCATTTGAATTAAAAACAATAAAAGCAGTACAATCATACGCCAACAACAAAACACTGTATAAAGACTGGTTTGAAGCCCTTGACGATATGACCGAGCAAATTGCCCATACAGATTTTGATATTGCCATACTGGGTTGCGGCGCGTATGGTATGCCGCTGGCAGCACGCATTAAAACAATGGGTAAGAAAGCGATCCATATCGGCGGGGCCGTGCAGTGCCTGTTTGGCATTAAAGGCAAAAGATGGGAAATACCTTTTTACAATTACCAGGAAAAATTTTACAACGAGCATTGGATCCGGCCCGGTGAAAGCGAAAAACCGGTTGGTGCGGCAACCGTAGAAGGCGGCACTTATTGGTAGGCGAATCGTAAACAACAGACAACTATGAAAGAATACCTGAAAATAATTCTTTCTTTTTTTTCAAAAACAACCTCCTTTCTGCTGCTTTTTATGGCGGGCAGAAAAGGCAACAGGCTCACTTTTTCTGCCTTGTTTTACCGCTCCTCGTTTTCTGTAAAGGGAAGCGGCAATACACTGTCTGTAGCCGGCAGAACGGAAAAATCGGCTTTCTTTATACAAGGTGCAGGAAATAATACCCTGTTTAACACAGCAGAAATCTCCGGTACCATTATAACGGTAACCGGTAATAATAACCGGATTATTTGTGAAGAAGGTGTTGTGTTAAGAAAGGCTGTTGTTACCATCAGGGGCAATGGCTGCACCATAAAAATAGGGAAAGGCACCAGCTTTGGCGGTGTTAGGATTATCAGTGCGGGCGAGAACAATGAGATTTCAATCGGCGCCGGATGCTTGTTCGCCGATTTTATAGAAGTCTGGGGAAGCGATACGCATCCCATTTATAACCAGCAGAACGAGATCATCAATAAAGAAAGACCCATTTTGATTGGAGACCGTGTTTGGGTGGGCGCCAGGGCCATCATATTAAAAGGCGTTACCATTGCCCCGGGCAGTATTGTGGGTATGGGTAGCCTTGTTATCAACGATGTTCCGGAGTCTTCTGTTACGGTGGGCAATCCCAACAGGATCATAAAAAACGATATACACTGGGCACTTTACTAGTAAAGGCCTGCCGCTTACCCTAAACAAAAAGAAAAAACACATGCATGTTCTGCATATATTTAATGAAATAACTTTCTCCGGTGCGGAGATCATGTATGCCGACGCAGCCCCTCTTTTTCAGCAGCAGGGAATCGACATGACCGCCGTGAATACCGCGCAAAAACAAGGATCCTATATTCCCGTATTCGAAAAGGCAGGTATTAAGGTACTTAACCAGCCGCTGTCGGGCGGGTATAAAAGCCCCTTGGTGCTCTGGCGTTATTTCCGGAAAGTATATTCATTTATCAAGACAGAAAAAGTAGACATCGTTCATGTGCATCGTTCAGATGTTTTTTGGTATTATGCCATTGCCGCAGCGATGGCAGGCAAAAAAACGATTGTAACCGCCCACAATGTTTTCAAAAACAGGAAAATCACCTGGCTGAAGGCATACCTGGAAAGGCTTACTGCAAGAAAATTATTCAGAACCACCTTCCAGGCCATCAGTAAAAGTGTTTATAAAAACGAACTCAACTATTATAAAAATCCTTCCGTCTGGATCAACAACTGGTATAATCCAGAACGTTTTTTTCCTGCTGCAGCCAATGAAAAAAAAGAACTGAGAAAAACCCTGGGCATTAAAGAAGATGACCTGGTAATTGTTTCTGCCGGCGGCTGCTCGCATGTAAAAAACCATGGCGCTATCCTGGACGCACTCGCGCTCGTACAAAAAAAATATGCCTGTACCTATCTGCACCTGGGAACCGGCAGCCTTGAAAAAGAAGAAATAAAAAAAACGGCGGATTTGCAGCTACAGCAACAGGTACAGTTTCTGGGCAACAGGCTGAACGTACGGGACTACCTGGTGGCATCGGATGTGTATATCATGTCTTCGCTGTACGAGGGCATCAGTATTGCTTCGATAGAAGCCATGGCCTGCGGAATACCTGTTATATTGTACAATGTTCCTGGTTTGTGGGACCTTATTGAGAATGATAACAATGGGTTCCTGATCAGCCAGGATCCGGCTATCATAGCAGAAAAGCTGGCTGTCTTTAAAACAGACCCGGCCTGTGCGGCTGAAAAGGGCAGGAACGGTCATCTTTTTGCCACCAGTACTTTTTCGCTGTCCGACCGCGTTATGGACATCATCCGGTTATACAATAATTAATACTATGCATTTCCGTCAGCTGATCATATTATCATTTGTTTGTACACTGCTCGCAGACTTTGTTGAATACATGGCGGTCTCCATGCAACTTAGTATTGAGCCTACCTATATCATTGCAGCCATGAAACTGGTTTCACTGGCATCGGTTCTGTACATCGCGTCCAAAACAAACTGGAAAAAAGAAATACCGCGCGCCAGCGGCACCCTGTTTGCCATTTATATCGGTTGGAATATTATTACCATTATCAGGGGCGTTGGCACGGCAGATAATTACTGGGACTGGAAGCACCTGGTACTGGACACTTCTTTCTCACTGCTGATTCCATATGTACTGATAGCCGGTGTGCTGACAGCATACAGCCGCGATCTTTTCAGGCTGATCATCACAAAGTTTTTTTTATTTGGGTTCCTGATAATTCCTTTAACCTTAAAATTTGATGTCAACCACGAACTCTACGGAAGAACAATTGCCCTTGCCGCCTGTTTTTTCATTTTGCTAAGCCCGTACATGAAATTAAAATGGCGTTTGCTCACCTTCGTGGTAGCCGCCACTTCCGTTGTGCTGGCATTCGATTTCAGGACAAATCTGCTCAGGATTGGGGTGGCCACCCTTCTTTTTGGCTATTATTATTTAAGAAATTACCTGCCACGCATGCTGCCCAAAGTTGCCTGCTCCCTGCTTTTTCTGGCACCGCTGGTATTTCTGTTCCTGGGTATTACCGACCGGTTCGATATTTTTAATCCAACCGACGATATAGAAAAATACGACTATGCTTACGACAATGGCTCCGAAAAAAATGTGGTAGCAGATACCCGCACCTTCCTTTACCAGGAAGTGTTTGCTTCCATGCAGTCGAAGAATTCTTTTGTTTTTGGAGAAGGCGGGAACGGCACCTATAAAACAGAGTTTTTTGAAGAAAATACCGATTACAACAAAGGGCGTTACGGGGCAGAAGCAGGGTTTCTCAACACCTTACTCTATTCCGGCATTATTGGTGTTTTATTATATGGCGCGATGCTGTTCGCTGCGGCCTACTATGCCATTAGCGACTCCAATAATTTTCTTTGTAAAATGCTGGCTATTTTCCTGGCTTTCCGCTGGTTGCTGTCTTTTGTTGAAGACATTCCGAAATATGACGGAAATTATTATTTTATCTGGATAGCCGTTGGGCTTTGCCTGTCAAAGAAATTCCGCGCTATGACAGATGCCGACATCCGCCAGTATTTTAATTTTGCCCTGGCAACCGGTTAACCATAACATTATCAAAGAAATACCGTTTATCAGTATAAAATAAATTGACAGTTTTCGTATGGTTTTTATCATTATTCCCGTGTTTAACCGTATCGCTCTCACCCTTAAGTGCCTGCAATCGATCGAAAAGCAGACTTACCAGCATTTTAAGGTGATTGTTGTAAACGACGGATCAACAGACGGCTCTGTTGAACAAATCAGGCAGGCTTTTCCCGGCTGTTGATATCCTGGAAGGCGATGGTAATTATTACTGGACCAAATGTGTAAATACGGCCATCCGGTATGTTGAACCTGGCATGCAGGATCATGATTTTGTGCTGCATATTAACAACGATACGGAAATTGATAGCAGCTATATCCAGGATCTGCTCGATTTTCACGAAAAACACCCGAATTCAATCACCGGCTCCCTGTCTTACGACCCGGACAGCCATATGGTAAGTCACCTGGGCATCTACCACAATGCCTGGACGCCTTTTCTGAAACAGAACTACCGCGAAGAAGAAATAACCCTGTCGCGCCTGGAGGGTATCGAATACCTGAAGACCATTAATATTTCTGCAAGGGGGTTACTGATACCGGGTTATGTGATAAAAAAAATCGGGTTGCTCGACGAGAAAAATTTCCCCCAGTACCGGTCAGACGAAGACTATGGCATCCGTTGCATAAAAGCGGGCATCAATGTATATATTTCAACAAAAGCCATCGTTCGCAACAGCCGCGTAAACACCGGCTGGGATCATACCATTCACCGGGTGAGCTTCCGGAAATTTTACCGATCTCTTTTTTCACTGATTTCTACCAATAACCTGGCCATCCGGTGGAGATGGTCAAAAAAGAATGCGGCCCTGCCACCGGTCTATTTTTTACTGGATGTGGCCAAACTTACCGGTGGCTTTTTTAAAAGCCTGCTGGCGCAAAAAAAACAGGCAGCCCGGCCCCATTAACCAATTATTCAGTTCCCATATATTATGCAAACAGCAACCATTCTTCTATTTACGTACAAAAGGATCGACAGCCTCAAAAAATGCATCGCCTCTTTAATTGCCTGTGATCTGTCTGCAACTGCCGACCTGATCATTTTTTCCGATGCACCCAGGAATGACACAGACGCTGAGATGGTGGCGGTTGTCCGGGCCTTTCTCCGTACCATCGGTCATTTTAAATCAGTTCGCATTGTAGAACGGGAAAAAAATATGGGTGTTGATTACAATATCATCACTGGTATACAGGAAACAGCCAGCGGCCTTGAAAAATTCATCATTCTTGAAGACGACCTGGTTTTTGAACAAAACTTCCTTGTTTTTATGAACCAGTCGCTCTCCTTTTATCAAAACCACCCGGAAGTATTAAGTGTTAGCGGGTTTGCGTTTATCAATCATATTCCTGCCGACTATCCGTATGATATTTATTTCACCCGCCGCTCCTGGAGCTGGGGCTGGGGCAGCTGGGGCCCGAAAATAAAATCCGTAGACTGGGATGTAAAGGATTTTGCCGGGTTTGAGCAAGACGGGGCCCTGCAGCAGCAGTTTAATAAGGCCGGTGGCAGCGACCTGAGCAGGATGTTGCTGCACACCATGCGGGGTAAAATAAGGGCCTGGGACATCAGGTTGTTTTATTACCAGTTTAAGCACCAGCTGCTGACCGCGTACCCGGTAAGCAGCAAAACCAATAATATTGGTTTTACCAAAGAAGGCTCTAATACTTTCGGCTACAACAGGTATAAACCGGTAACAGATAAAAGCAATAAAAAAGAATTCCGGTTTCCGGACAACGCAGTGGTTGATAAAAAGATAAACCGGCTGTTCCTTAGAAAAAACAACCTGGTCAGCCGCATCACCACCCGCGTATTTTCTATGATTGGGGTTAAATAAAATCCGTTTGCGTTGCTGATAAGCAATGGCCCCGGAAAAAAAATGATATGCTTACTGGGATTAAAAAAATAAGGGATCTGTTACTGGTAAAAGTAAAATGGCGCAGGTATACCATTGCCGGCGGATTTCATGCCGGTGCCCGGGTACGCCTGTGGGCAAAAAATAAACTTATTATCGGTAAAGAATTTTACATCGGCAGGGATTCTTCGATTGAAACAGACTGCATTATTGGCGACTATGTAATTTTCGGCAATAAAGTAGGTATCGTAGGAAGGTATGATCACCATTACCAGCAGACCGGCATCCCTACCAGGATGGCCTCGCAGATACGGGATGCAGATTATGACTGGAAGGGGCTCAACAACCTTACCATCATTGAAAACGATGTATGGATAGGCTATGGCGCAACCATTATGAGCGGTGTGCGTATAGGCCAGGGAAGCATTATTGCAGCAGGCTCGGTGGTAACGAAAGATGTAGACAGCTATTCGATTTATGGCGGGTCGCCGGCAAAAAAAATAAAAGCGCGTTTTGACAGCCCCGAAGAACTGGATAAGCACCTGCTTGCTTATGCTGAATTTATAAAAAAGCGTGGCTGATGCCAAAGCATTCGTCCATACTGTTATGCCTGTTTATACTCGCTTAACACATTAAATGAACCTGTAAAATGACTGTAACGAAATCTGATACCCTCCTTTCTTTTCCGATCAGCACCGGTACGTATACTGAAATACTGGAGGAGATCATTGCACGCAGCCATACCGGCGCATCGTCGGGCGTTTGCATTGCCAACGTGCACATGGTGGTAACCGCGTACCAGGATAAGCAATTTGCACCCTTTGTAAGAGAGGCAGATATTGTTACTGCAGACGGGCTGCCGCTCACCTGGGCCATGCGACTGCTACTGGGTATCCGGCAGGAACGGGTAGCCGGTATGGACCTGCTGCCGGATCTTATCCGCGCCGCCGAAGCAGCAGCGCTGCCTGTTTATTTTTACGGCGGCACAGAAGACATGCTCAACGCTACCTCCGACTATCTTTCGGTGCATTACCCGGCACTTACAATAGCAGGCACTTACAGTCCGCCTTTCCGCCCGCTGCTGCCCGAAGAAGAAAATAACATTGCCAGCCAGATCACGCAATCAGGTGCAAAAATGGTATTCGTGGTACTGGGTTGTCCCAAACAGGAGCGATGGATGGGCGCCATGAAAAATAAGATCCCTGCAGTAATGGTTGGCGTGGGTGGGGCTTTGCCCGTATTGATCGGCATGCAAAAAAGAGCGCCGCGCTGGATGCAAAAAAGCGGACTGGAATGGTTTTACAGGCTTTGCCAGGAGCCTGGCCGGCTTTTTAAACGCTATGCGTTCACCAATTCGCTGTTTATACTCCTGGTAGCCAAAGAATTTATACGCCTTAGAATCATACGTCAACGCGATAACCTTCGGGTTGATTCAAAAAAGATCTGATTAATGCTGACTTACCTTAACTATTTTTTATGAACCGCCGTTTTATTCGTTTTTTACAGGCATCCATTGCGGGCCTGGATTTGCTGACACTGAATTTAAGCGTATCGCTTACGTTGGTGTTTATGGCCCGCATTCCGTCTGAATTTGTAAACCACTATTTTCGCTTCTGGCTGTTTCTCAATACATCCTGGCTGTTCTCCTGCTGGATATCGGCTATTTACAATGAATACCACATCATTTCTTTCGAAATCTTTGCCAGAAAGACCATGCGGGTATATGTTACCTGGCTGGCCCTTACCATGATGTACCTGTTTTTCCTGCGGCAAACAGAGCTCTCCCGCATTTTTATCATTTCTATCATTTTGGGCAGCGGCGTTTTTCTGCTAATCAACCGCTTTGTGTACCTGATGTTGCGGCATTATTTCAGGCATGGAGAACATCTTTCCAGGAAAGTGATCATACTGGGGTATAATGATATGGCAAAAAAACTGGCCGCCTACCTGGAAGAAGAAAGCCTTAATACCCAAATCATGGGGTTCTGCGAAGACAGCAGCAAGGTAAATGAACTCTCCAATTACCCCATACTCTGCAGCATCGGCAATGCCATGGCCATTTCAAAAGAAATGGACATTAATGAAATCTATTCAACCATTGCGCCGGAGCAGGAAACGGTTATTTATGATTTGATGAAGCAGGCCGACCAGGAGTGCATTCGATTTCGCATCATCCCCGACCTGCGCTTTTTTGTAAAGCAGCCGGTATATATCAATTACCTGCGCGATATGCCGGTGCTCTCTATGCGCAGTGAACCGCTTGACGATGTAAGCAGCCGCGGACGCAAAAGGCTTTTCGATATTGTTGTCAGTTCGCTCGTTATCTTTTTTATACTGTCTTGGCTGGTGCCGCTGCTGGGTATTATTATCTGGCTGGAATCTAAGGGGCCGATATTTTTTGCCCAGGAAAGAACGGGAAGGGATAATAAAACTTTTAGCTGTCTTAAATTCCGGAGCATGCGGGTAAACAATGAAGCAAATACCAAACAGGCGCAACGCAACGATGACCGGTTAACGCGGATTGGCAAATTTATGCGCCGTACCAGCCTCGACGAATTTCCACAGTTTATCAATGTGCTGAGGGGAGAAATGAGCATTGTAGGCCCCAGGCCGCATATGCTCCGCCACACGGAAGACTATTCCAAGATAATGAACCAATACATGGTACGCCAGTTCCTGAAACCCGGTGTTACTGGTTGGGCCCAGGTAAACGGTTACCGTGGAGAAATAAACAACGACGAGCAACTGGTGAAACGCATCGAACATGATATCTGGTACATGGAGAATTGGAATTTCTGGCTCGATATCCGCATCATTTTCCTGACCGTGCACCGGACTTTTAAGGGAGACAAGAACGCTTTCTAGCGCTAAGCGCACAAAGAAAGGCTAGGAGCCCTGCATTTTTAGAATGGCCTTCGCCAGGCTTGTTTGCCAGTCGGGAATGGAGAGCTGCCAGCTGGCTGTTATCTTACTTTTATTAAATGCAGAATAGGCAGGGCGTTTGGCAGGCGTAGGATACGCTGATGTGGGTATCGGGTAAACAAGGCAGCTACTTCCCGTAAGATCTTTAATGGCCACTGCAAAATCATACCAGCTGATGATCCCTTCGTTGCTATAATGGTAGTAGCCCGGCTGCCAGGCAATCTCACCGGCCTGTGTTTTATGGATAATTACTAATAGCGCGGCCGCCAGGTCTGCCGCATAAGTGGGCGATCCAAACTGGTCATTGACCACATTCAGGCTGGTTCTTTCCTTCATTAGCCGGATCATGGTTTTCACGAAATTACTACCGTGCGCGGAATATACCCAGGAAGTGCGGATCACAAGGCTTTCCGGGTTATGGACCATGGCCTGTTTTTCGCCTTCCAGTTTGGTGCTGCCATAGAAATTAACCGGGTCCGTAATATCTTCTTCGCGATAAGGTGTTTGGGTAGTACCGTCAAAAACATAATCAGTAGAAATATGAATGAACCGGGCGCCGTTTGATTTACAGGCATCCGCCAGTATGCCGGTGGCATGGCCATTGATGCGCATGGCTGTTTCCCGATCCGTTTCCGCTTTATCTACCGCGGTATAGGCGGCACAATTGATACAGAAAGCAGGACGGTTCATTTCAAAATAGCCATGCACCATCGCCGCATCGTCGATAGACAGATCTTCTTTTGCAAGAAACTTGAATACAAAACCCGGATAGGCAGCAGACAAATCTTTTATTTCTTTGCACAGCTGTCCATTGGCCCCGGTAACCAGTATAACAGGGTCGGCCATATAAATAAATTATACAGTAAATATAAACGGATGCGGGTTATCGGCCAGCCCCGGGTATAAAAGATCTTTGGCCGACAGGATCATTTTATCAGGACTCACTTTCCAGTCTATTTGCAATGCGGAGTCGTTATAAGCCAGGCCGCCTTCTGCCTCCTTGTGGTAGAAGTTGTCGCATTTATAAAAGACTTCGGCTGTTTCCGTTAAAACGGAATAGCCATGGGCAAAGCCCTGCGGCACCAGTAATTGTTTTTTATTTTCTGCAGACAATTCTATTGAATACCATTTACCGTATGAAGGCGATCCCCTGCGCAGGTCCACTACAACATCCAGTATGGTGCCTTGCAGCGCCCTGATCAGCTTTGTTTGTGCATAAGGCGGGTTCTGAAAATGCAGTCCGCGTACAACGCCATAGACGGAACGGGCCTGGTTGTCTTGTACAAACCTGATCTGAACACCCCCTTTTGAAAAAGCAGCTTCGTTGTAAGATTCAAAGAAATAGCCTCTTTCGTCTCCAAAAACCGCCGGTTCAAAAACAAGCAGGCCAGGGAAATCAGTTGAAATAAATGGCATAAAAAGACAGTACTTTAGGTAAATGTAGTGGCATTTTTTGTAAAGCCAGGCCGCAAAGAACATTATCTTTTTGCATACTGCTCAGCGTAATAATGCTGGTAATTGCCACTGGTAACAAGTTGTATCCATGCTTCGTTGCCCAGGTACCAGTCTACGGTTTTCTCCAGGCCTTCTTCAAACTGAAGCGATGGCTGCCAGCCCAGTTCCTTATTTAGTTTTGTTGCATCGATGGCATAGCGCAAGTCGTGGCCGGGCCGGTCTTTCACATAAGTAATCAGTGCCGCACTGGTACCCGGCGGGCGGTTCAGTTTCCTGTCCATCATACCGCAGAGTAAATGCACAATATCTAAATTCTTCCATTCGTTGAAACCGCCGATATTGTAACTGTCGCCTGTTTTGCCCTTGTGAAAGATGGTATCGATGGCGCGGGCATGGTCTTCCACAAATAGCCAGTCGCGCACATTTTCTCCCTTGCCATATACCGGCAACGGTTTGTTGTTTTTGATATTATTGATCATCAGGGGAATCAGCTTCTCCGGAAAATGGTGAGAGCCATAGTTATTGGAGCAGTTGCTCATGACCACCGGCAGACCGTAGGTATCGTGGTAAGCCATTACAAAATGATCGGAAGCCGCCTTAGACGCAGAATAGGGAGAATGCGGATCGTAGGGCGTTTCTTCTGTAAAAAAACCTTCTTTGCCCAGGGAACCATATACTTCATCGGTAGATACATGGTAGAACCGTTTTCCCGCCATATTGTCTTTCCAGTATTTACGGCAGGTATTCAGCAGGGTAACCGTACCTATCACATTTGTTTTTACAAAAGCCAGGGGGTCCATAATGCTCCGGTCTACATGGCTTTCTGCAGCCAGGTGTATCACCGCATCAAAATGATAGCGGGCAAACAGGTCATCCATGCCGGCTTCCTCCGTGATATCGCCTTTTTCAAAAACATAATTGGGCCTCTCTTCTATATCCGCCAGGTTTGCCAAATTGCCCGCATAGGTAAGTGCATCCAAATTTACAATACGGTACTGCGGGTATTTATTAACGAACAGGCGTATTACATGCGACCCGATAAAACCGGCGCCCCCTGTAACCATAATCGTGCTGGTAAAATTACTCATGTCTGATATCAGTGATTTTGTCGTTTAACGATGCGGCTACATGACGCTTACAAACTCTTTAGGCTGTTTTACCAGTTCTTCTTTCGGGAGTGCTTTAAAATAATCGTAGGTTATTTTCAATCCTTCAGCACGATCTACTTTTGGCGACCATCCCAGGATTTCTTTTGCGCGCGCAATATCCGGTTTACGTTGCTTGGGATCATCGGTTGGCAAAGGCCTGTAAACGATTTGTTGCTTGGTGCCCGTCAGTTTGATGATTTCTTCTGCAAAATCTTTTAAGGAGATTTCATTGGGGTTGCCAATATTTACCGGCAGGTGATAATCGCTCATCAGTAACCGGTAGATGCCTTCTACCAAATCATCAACATAACAAAAGCTTCGGGTCTGCGAGCCATCTCCAAACACCGTGAGGTCTTCTCCCCGCAGGGCCTGGCCGATAAATGCGGGCAGCGCCCTTCCGTCGTTGAGGCGCATCCTGGGGCCGTATGTATTGAAAATGCGGACAATCCTGGTTTCTATGCCATGAAAACTATGGTAGGCCATGGTAATGGCTTCCTGGAAACGTTTTGCTTCATCGTACACGCCACGCGGACCTACGGGGTTCACATTGCCCCAGTATTCTTCTGTCTGCGGATGCACCAGCGGATCGCCATAGATTTCTGAAGTGGAAGCCACCAGTATCCTGGCTTTCTTGGCTTTTGCCAGGCCAAGGCAATTATGGGTACCCAGCGATCCCACTTTAAGGGTCTGGATGGGTATTTTAAGATAGTCGATAGGACTGGCCGGCGATGCAAAATTTAAAATATAATCCAGCGGGCCGGGTATATGTATGAATTTTGACACGTCGTGGTGATAAAATTCAAACTGCTCCAGCTTAAAAAGATGCTCTATGTTTTTAAGATCGCCGGTTACCAGGTTATCCATTCCTATTACATGCAATCCTTCTTTTATGAACCGGTCGCACAAATGAGAACCCAGAAAACCGGCAGCGCCGGTTACCAAAACCCTTTTTTTAGTCATACAAATTTATTTATTATGATTGCCATTGGCCGGTATGGCGGTTGCTCTTCCTACACTTTCGTAATAAAAACCAAGTTCCTTAATAGAGCCGGTATCAAAGAGGTTGCTCCCGTCGAATATAACTTTATTCTTCAGCGAGTTTACAATCTTTAAGAAATTGGGCTTGCGGAACTCATTCCATTA
>CAXTMV010000099.1:0-9281 GCA_964245425.1 uncultured Flavihumibacter sp.
CGGTATTGCCTGCAAAACTGAATTCCAGTATGCATTGATCGCCAGGCTGCTGGTACACCGCTTTGTTGGGTGCGCTTATTTTAGCCCTGCCTTTTAATTCGCCCTTACAGCTGCCATCCTCTTTTTCAAAATGCACGAAGAACTGAATCTCGCCTGGCTTTTTACTGTCTCGTATGGACACGATATTCAGTTTGTTCTGGCGATAATCGCCCGACAGCCTGTTTTTAGCTGGCAGTGTGTCAATAGGGTTGAGGATTTCGCGTTTCGTTTCTATCTCATTCGATTCTACCAGCACCAGTGCAAAACTGGCCGCGCTGCCCAGGTAGGCATATACGGCTTTCCTGTAAACAGTATGCCCGTCGGGTGCTTTGTGCTGCGTATTGGTGGTAATGGAAATCCGGTTGTCTATTACCGCAGTTTGCTCGGTGACGCTGTTATTATCCTGGATCAGCAGGGGCAGGCCGGTAACAAATTTGTTGTCCTTGTTAAAAACCAGCATATAAGCGGCGTTTTGCGCCTGGCTCATCACTTTCAGCAACAGGTAAGTATCCTGTTTTTTTACCGTTAT
Organism: uncultured Flavihumibacter sp.; assembly: GCA_964245425.1. Taxonomy (GTDB): domain Bacteria; phylum Bacteroidota; class Bacteroidia; order Chitinophagales; family Chitinophagaceae; genus JACMLD01. The sequence goes on from CAXTMV010000099.1 coordinate 569, forward strand.
TTTCCCCAGGGGATAAAAATGAAGCCGGTTGTTTTTGCCAAAAGATTTGTTTAGGAGGGTATCCGGAACAATGCCGGTAAAGTTTTTATAGCTGATGGAGACCGTATCCTTTTTTTTCTTTTCAAAAGAAGAATCTGCTACTGTAAAAGGCAGTTTTACTTCTTCAAAGAGATCAATAAAATCTGCCGCTGTAAGGGTTGTTTCTTCTGTAGGTTTTTTTGTCTTACCCTTGCAAGCCGCCAAAAGCAGTGGTAATAAGGCAATCAATGTCCATTTTTTCATACAAAATCTGCTTGTAATGCGGCTAAAGTAATCATTTTAGGACTGGGATTTGGAGGATTTTTCGGATTAAATGGGTTTCAGATAGTGGCTGATCAATTTGCAGACATCTTTTGCATCCACCAGTTTTCTGTTGGCAACAACAGTTCCCCTTCGGGGGAGTCAGGCGTCATTCTGTGGAAAGATTTGGCGGAGCCGGTGATTTTTTTTAGGTTTGCCTAAATATAAATTTAGCCGGCATGAAATATTCAGCCAGTAAAGAGAATTACATCAAAGCCGTATATCACCTGCAGCAGGAGCAGGAAAACGTTACTACCAATTCGTTGGCAGAGGCTTTGCAAACCAAACCGGCCTCTGTAACAGACATGCTAAAGAAACTGAAAACACAGAAACTGTTGCAATATGAGAAATACAGGGGAGTGAAACTGACAGTGGAAGGGAAAAAAATAGCCGTACAAATTATTCGCAAGCACCGGTTATGGGAATATTTTTTGGTGGAGAAATTACGGTTCGGCTGGGAGGAGGTACACGAGATTGCGGAAGAGCTGGAGCACATCAGCAGCAAAAAACTGGTTGACCGGCTGGATGCCTTCCTGGATTTTCCGCAGCGCGATCCGCATGGTGATCCCATTCCCGATGTGCATGGAAAAATGCCGCTTTTGCAGCACGCCGCCGTCAGCGATATGCCGCTCAACAGTTCAGGTATGGTAAATGGCATCAGCGACCAGTCTGCCGATATGCTGGACCTGCTGAAGCATAAAAATATTCAGTTGGGCACCCGGCTCGAAGTAAAAAAGAAATTTGAGGTAGATGGTTCAATGGAAATAAAAATCCGCAACCAGGCGGCCATTACCATCAGTGCACATGTGGCAAAAAATATATTGGTGGCTTATGACAACAAGAACAAATAATTTTTCGGATCATCCGCATACATCGCTGAGCGAAGTACACGATACCATCGATACCACGAAAAGTGTGAACCGGGGTAAAAGAATACTGGCTTTTCTTGGGCCCGCTTACCTGGTAAGTGTGGGCTATATGGACCCGGGTAACTGGGCCACCGACCTGGCTGGCGGCAGTAAGTTCGGGTATGCACTTATCTGGGTATTGCTGATGAGCAACCTGATGGCCCTCCTGCTGCAAAACCTGGCCGCCCGCCTGGGCGTGGTGCGGGGGCGCGATTTGGCGCAGGTGAACCGGGAAGCGTACCCTGCATCCGTTAATTTTATATTGTACCTGCTGGCGGAGATTGCCATTGCGGCCTGCGATTTGGCAGAAGTGCTGGGGATGGCCATCGGCATACACCTGCTAACCGGCCTGCCCATTTTATGGGGCGTGGTTATAACAGTCATGGACACCTTTCTTTTATTCTACCTGCAAAAGCTGGGCATGCGTAAAATGGAAGCATTTATTATTGCCCTGGTGGCCATTATCGGCCTGGCCTTCCTGGTAGAAATGTTTTTTGCCAAGCCCCGGCTGGGAGAGGTGATTACGGGTTTTATACCCACCCTGCCCAGTAATGAGGCCCTCTATATTGCCATTGGCATTATTGGGGCCACGGTGATGCCGCATAATTTATACCTGCATTCTGCGCTGGTGCAAACACGTAAGTTTGGTCGCGATGAAAAAAGTATCCGCCATGCTCTTAAATTAAATGTATTTGACACCACCATTGCGCTGAACCTGGCCTTTTTTGTGAACGCCGCAATATTGGTGCTGGCGGCCGCTGTTTTTTTTAAGGCCGGCAAAACGGATATTGCAGACATCAAGGATGCGCATAAATTATTATCGCCCATGCTGGGGAGTGCCGTTGCCCCCATTCTGTTTGCCGTAGCCCTGATAGCCGCCGGGCAAAGTTCTACCGTAACAGGTACACTGGCCGGCCAGATTGTAATGGAAGGCTACCTGCTGCTGCGGATCAACCCCTTGCTGCGGCGGCTGATTACGCGTTTATTGGCCATCATCCCGGCCGTGCTCACCATCTTAATCTACGGCGATGATAAGATCGATGCGCTGCTTATCTTCAGCCAGGTTATCCTGAGCATGCAATTGGGCTTCGCTATTATTCCACTGATTCATTTTGTAAGTGAGAAAAAAAAGATGGGCGTTTTTACCATTAAACCTGCAACACAGGTGCTGTCGTGGCTGGTGGCCGGTATACTGGTCTACCTCAATTTGCGGATGGTCTTTGCCGAAGGCGCCGGTTTTTTGCAGAATGACCATTCGATATTCTCAAAAACGTTGGTGCTGGCAGGCTTGCTGGCCCTGGTGGTATTATTGGTAATCGTAACAGTCATTCCCCTGTTAAAGAACAGGCGCGAAAAAATAATCAATACCATACACCATGAAAGAAAGGCATTTAACCAGTTCCAGATACCGGAGTTTAAACGGATTGCTATTGCGTTAGACTTTAGCGGCCAGGATGAGAAGCTGGTGGCTTTTGCCCTGGGCCAGGGCAAGGAAGACAGCCAGTATATATTACTGCATGTGATAGAAAGTGCAAGTGCAGAACTGCATGGCGATTCGTCCGCAGACTTTGAAAGCGAAAAAGACGACGAACAATTGCACGCGTACGAAAGAGAATTAAAGGAAAGGGGCTGCCAGGTAATTACCCGGCTGGGGTACCGGTACCGTGTACCCGAAATTGTACGTATCATAAAAGAAGAACAGGCCGACCTGCTTATTATGGGTGCGCATGGCCATTCCGGTCTCAAAGACCTCGTTTACGGCGAAACCATTAACCGCGTGCGGCATGGTATCCGGATACCAGTGCTGGTAGTAAATTTGAGGTAATATTCCTTCAACATTTAAAGGGAAAAAGTTAAAAGCCTTTACCTGAGTGGATACAGGCAAAGGCTTTTTTTAATATTGATATGCATTTTTAATTTTCTATTGTCTAGTGTCTGCCATGATCATCATGGTGATCGTCGTGGTGGTTTTTAGCCCACTGGTCGTGCATAGGATGTCCTTTCACCTGGTAATATTTTTCTTCACGGCTGTCGCGGATGACCATTTGTTTTTCGTGGGGATGATTTTTGTACTTTGTTCTGTATACATCCGGGTGCATCCAGGGTTTTGGGTCATTTACCACTACTTTGTAGCCATTGTATAAATCGAAATGATACCGGGCAGGCAGCTGACTGGCAAATGCCCAGCGGCCACCATTCTGGTAAACAAACTGCTGCCTGTTTACATCGTAATAGCAATCAATATCAGGCAGGTAATAATAATTTGCCTGATCGTAGCCAGTTGGCCCCCAGACAGGCTGACTGCCAATGTTTAGATTTACATTTACTTTTAACTGTGCCGATGCGGACTGGATCATAAAACCACCGATAATAAAGACGGCGAGGGTCATCATTTTTTTCATAATAGTACTTTTTTGTTGAATGTTAGACGACAAAACAGGGGCCGGACTGCGGCCAGCCTTCCATATTTTTCGCAATCAACTGAAAAGGAAAGCTTATGTACGATTGTTTTAACAGTTCAATAGGCATTTGGGCATCAATTTTAATCCGGAATTAATAACACGCTGGTTGTAAACCTGCAAACGGGAATAAAATTGCGCAGGCAGGGGTGCTGGTTAAATACATAAATCTTCACTTATAACCCGCTTCATCAGCAGAGCTTGCCTGTGTAATAGCAGCAGCAGGCTTTTTCTTTGCACTACCCGGGTTGTTAGTGGCCGGCAGCCTTTTTATTTGCACATAGCTCTTTTGACCCGGTCCCGGTAGATGGCCTGAAATAGGATGATGCTTTTAAACGTACTCCTTGGAGTTGGCTGCCCGGCAGAAAAAAATAATGATGGATTTTAACTGTTAGCGTGTTTGCGATTTAATAATAGTTGGGTATATTTAGGTAAAATATTCCGATGCCGGTTTTGTCTGCAGCATATACCAGCAACTGCAGGGGTAAGCTGCAGGAAGTTGCCGGAGGTACATGGATTAACGCCTGTATACAGCCGGTAAGCAGGGCTGATCTGCAGGGCATCACCCGGCGAACGGGTTGGGTGTTTAACTGGAAAGCAGAATGGGCGGAGACAGACGGGAGGGAACTGTTTAAACTGGTAACAACGGAAGCGCCGGATATGATCCAATGTTTACTTGGCTGCCGGAAGGCGCAGGGTTATTATTTTATCACACTGGTTGAAACGGCGCCGCGCAATCATGGCCGTTCAAAGCAGTATTACGGTGCACCGGCCAATATGGTGGCATATGTGTGCCGGCTTAGTTTTGCGGCGGGGTTTGAAGGCGTGGTGGCTTTTACGCCAAAGAGCAACCTGGTGCAACATTATAAACGAAGCCTTGGGGCCGTATTGATTAATAAATTTGATATGGCGATTTATACCGCCGAAGCCAGGCATTTAATAAATGTATATTATGACGAAGAAACTTAATAATGCATCCTTCCGTATGCCGCGTGCACCACTGGGCCGCCGTATGAATGCCGCACAACTCGGCCGCAGGTTAAACAGAATAGATGCCGCTCTTGGAACAGCAAAGCCAGTGAGGAAGCGGTTACGCGGTAAGGCGGCAGCCTGATTTTTATTTTTTTTTCTTAGCGGGCGGCATGCCGGTAGCAGCTCCATTTCTTATTTCTGTCGATCGTAATCTTTATCAGGCAAAAGAAGTACAGGTTTCCGCCGCTGGTGCTGGAACGGCGATGAGGGTAGTATGAACATGGTAACACCTTCCTGGTCCAGTAATGCAGGCGCTACTTCATTCAGCCTCAGTTCTTATTTCTCTACGGTATACAACCTGCTGTAAGTTCAGCATTTTCGATTCCGCTATCTTTCAGAAAAGCCAAAAACCAAGAGAAGAAGTTATACGATTTGTCTCCCGGTTTTCAATTTGTAGCAAGTGCTTATGCGCCTGCTGCAATTGTGAGGCTGACATTGTTATGGGACATTTTCAGATTAGGCAGTTGTATCTGAAAATAAAAAACAGGAAGCAGCTCGTTCGCGCTTCCTGTTCTAACGACAGACCATCGGTTACTTAACTATTTCCAGCAACTCTACCTCAAAGATAAGTGTTGAACCGGGCGTTATTTTAGGCCCGGCGGCATTATCGCCATAAGCCAGGCTGGCCGGCAGAAACAATTTCCATTTGCTGCCTACTGGCATCAGCTGTAACGCTTCTACCCAGCCTTGTATAACCCCTGTTACCGGAAAATCTACCGGCTGCCCGCGATCTACCGAGCTATCGAATACGGTACCATCTATTAATGTTCCATGATAATGACATTTTACTTTATCGGTGGGCAAAGGCTTTGGGCCAGTTCCTTCTTTCAGCACCTGGTATTGCAGGCCACTGGCCGTTGTTACCACGCCGGGCTTTGTTTTGTTGTCTGCTAGGAAGGCGTCGCCTGCTTTATGATTCGCTTCTATGATACCAGCATTGGCCTTTCGGCTGGCTTCCGATTTTTCCGCCTGCTTTTTCTGCATAAAATTATTTACACAGGCTGTCATTTGTTCTTCGGTTAGCAATGGCTTACCGGTCTTGATATCATTGATAGCCCGATCTAGCATGACCGTATTGATGTTGGTAATACCCTGTTGCTTGTAAAAGCTGGCCAGGCTCATGCCGATAGAATAACTGAGCGAATCATTCTCTGATTTAAAAATAGTACCTGTTGCCTTTGCGGCAGTTGTTTTTACCGCTGGCTTTTTAGCAGCTATTTTTACCTGCGCCCCTACAGCACTTACCAAACATATGGCCGCTAAACCCGTGAACAATTTTTTCATGTATTGTTTTTTTTTGTTTGCAAAGTTTCCGGCAGCGCTCCTGAACGCTGCCCGCAACGCCCAAGCGGGCGAAGCATTTTTATCGAATTTTAATTCGGCGCGAAAATATTACAATTTTTTTTAACAAAGCGTTCTCTAAACGCAGAACGGGATAACTTATTCTGTTTTACCTTGCCGGTATGAGCCAATTTAACATTCCTGTTGATCTGCGCTGGTCTGACCTGGATCCGAATTTTCACCTCCGGCACTCGGTTTACTATGACTATGGCGCTTACTGCCGCATCCGTTTCCTGGCCGAACACCATATAACGGCACAGTTTATGCAAGAACAGCGCTTCGGCCCAATCATTTTCAGGGAAGAATGCGTATTTAAAAAAGAAATTATCCTGGCCGATAAGGTTACCATTGACCTGGCATTGGTGAAGGCAAGAAAAGACGGCAGCCGCTGGACCATGCAGCACCGCATTTTTAAGGACAATGAAATAGTTGCCGCCATTCTTACGTTAGATGGTGCCTGGATGGATCTACAGAAAAGAAAACTGACTGTTCCCCCACAGAAAGTGCAGCAAACGTTTGAATTAGGACCTAAAACGGAGGGCTTTGAATGGATCTGACGGCGGTTGATTGTTAGCAATACGTTTTTAAGCAAAGAGATTTAATTATAAATTAATGATGAAGAATATGACAAATAAATATGCTATGAAAAAAATGATGGTTGCAGGATTGCTGGTAGCCGTTTCAGCAGCCTCTTTCTCGCAGGATTCCACGAAAAAGAAAAGTTCGCTGTTTGGCAAGGTTACAAGTGCTGTAAATTCTGTAAAAGGTGGTTCAGGCACTTCGCTGAGCAATGATGAAATTGTGAGCGGGTTAAAAGAAGCCCTGAGCCTGGGTGCCCAGAAAAGTGCCGATAAATTGTCGGCGGCAGACGGATTTTTTAAGGATGCTGCCGTAAAAGTATTGATGCCACCAGAAGCCCAGAAAGTGGAGAAGACACTCCGCAGCATTGGCGCCGGCAAACTGGTAGATGATGCTATTCTCAGTTTTAACCGCGCGGCAGAAGATGCTTCCAAATCTGCGGCCCCTATTTTTGTTGACGCGGTTAAAAATATGAGCGTAAGCGATGCGCTGGGTATTTTGAAAGGTGCAGATACTTCTGCCACTTTTTATTTGAAGAAAACGACTACTTCGAAATTAACCACCGCTTTTAAGCCCACTATCGACGCATCACTGCAAAAAGTGAATGCTACCAAATACTGGTCACTGGTAATCGACAAATACAATAGCCTGCCCACTACGTTTAATAAAGTCAATTCAGATCTGCCTTCTTATGTTACGGAAAGAGCGCTGAGTGGCATCTTTCATTATGTGGCAGACGAGGAAAAACAGATTCGTTCCAATCCTGCCGCGCGGGTAACCGATGTGCTGAAAAAAGTATTCGCCAAATAGCGTTAGGAGAGCAAAGAGAAAAAGTGCGGGGCAAAATATCGCACAGGGCTAATATCGCAAAAAAGGTTTCGCCTTCCCCTTTGCTATGTTAGCCCTGTGCGATTTTTTTTCGCGTGTCAACAGCTCCTTTTTCTGCTTTTCTCTTAGCCTATAATTTCTCCAGCATTTTCTTTACCTGCTCATTGGCGGGTTCCAGGTGCAAGGCCTGCTGCAGGTATTGCCTGGCAGGTGCTGGCCGGTTCATTCTCATATTGATTTCACCAAGGCTGCTGTATACATTGGCTGTTGCCGGGAAAAGGCTCGCGTTCAGCTCAAAGGCAAGCAGGGCCTTTTCCATTTCATTACCAGCCATCCAAACATAACCCAATGTATTTATTTCGGCGCTGGATTGTACCAATGGCTTTAGCAAAGCAATTATATGGGCACTGTCTTTGGTGAGGGCCACGGTATTGTTGTCTGCTGCCAGTTTTGCCAGGCAGGCAGCGGCTTTGTAATTGGGCTGGTAAGCGGATCCTGTTGTAATGGATAATAAATCCTTCTCGAGCGATACCACCGGCGACTCAACAATACGGTTGACCTCTATACCCTTGCTATACACAATCAGATCGGGCACCCGGTGTATGTTTTTCCCACGCTCTTCATGACCCGGACTTTGTTTATAGGTACTGTCATGGTTGTCTACCATTATCATTTTTATATGCGAAGGCGGCACACCCGCATATTCGAGCAGTTTGAGCATGCGGGGTACCTCCCGTTTGCTGTCGCCGCACCAGGTACCCATAAATATTTCAAATTGCTGTTCTTTTACTAAAGGCCTTAACTGTTCGCCCGTGGCGGAATCGACTGTATAGTCTGTATAATTCTTGTTAAACCAGGTAGCGTAAGGCGCCTGCTGCAAATCTTCTTTACTGTGTTTGCCCAGGAGCATCGGGTTATGGTGGGTGTCGGTATAAGCTGGTTGCGCCTGTGCGGGTGAGGGGGTGGCTATTTTCCTGTTACAGGAACAGGTTGTAATGGCCAGTATGGCTATGCAAATATATTTCATACAACGATGTTGAACAGGCCGGCGAAAAGCACCGCTACAGCAGGCAGCTGTTTGCTGTGAGGCCCAGCGATGCCATTCCGGCCATGGTTAAAATAAAATGTTTGGGGTGTTTGCTTGTTACAGGAAAGCAGGCGGATGGAAAATGTCATTTACAAAACGATGACAAAGGAGCGGTGCGCGCGAAAAGAAAACACTTTTAA
>CAXTMV010000099.1:9291-9843 GCA_964245425.1 uncultured Flavihumibacter sp.
GGCGCTTGTGCGGTCAGTTGTTGCAATGATAATGAAGCTGGTAAAAGAGTAAGCGCTTACGGGATGAAATAATTCTTCTGTTGTTCTTGCTGCAGTAATTCGTTGCGGATCCTGGTGGGCTGCATTCCTGTCTGTTTGTAAACCGGTAAAGAGTTGTTTTTCGCAATCGCAGACAACGGTGCCGGTCTGTTCATACACCGTTGCGGCACAAATGCAGAAATTGATGGTCCTGCCAAATTGGGCAAGAAAAAAAATAAACAGGGAAAATATGGCGAATTGTTTTTTCAACGTAACGGTTGTTTAAAAATATAATTTTAAATTGATATGCCGGCATGCCACAAATACTATTTTGCAGAACAGCCTGCTTTGCAGAATTTTACAGGCGTTTATGCTCAGTAAAACCGTTACTACCTATAAAGATGCCTATGCGGGCTTATCGCGCAGTACCTGGTTGCTTTCGCTGGTAATGCTTATAAACCGGAGCGGTACCATGGTGGTGCCTTTTATGAGCCTGTACCTGACCAGTCCTGCGATGGGTTACAGCATCGGCCA
>CAXTMV010000099.1:9853-18347 GCA_964245425.1 uncultured Flavihumibacter sp.
ATAGGATTTTATCCGGTGCAGCTGATCACATTAACCGGTGGGGGATTGCTTTTTATGGTGCTCGGCCAAATGAAAAGCTTTCCGGCCATTTGCGCTGTATCATTTATACTGAGTTTCATCAACGAAGCTTTCCGGCCCGCCAATTCAACTGCCATCGCTTTTTACAGCAAGGAAGAAAATCGCACCCGTTCCTATTCGCTGAACCGGCTGTCCATTAATTTGGGTTGGGCCATCGGAAGCGCCATCGGCGGGCTGCTGGCCAGGTACAACTATGAAATATTATTTTGGGTGGATGGCATCACCAATATTGGCGCAGCAGGGCTGATGCTGTTTTTTGTAAAGCCGGTTAATTATAAACCGGTACCACAAAAAAAATCGGCAACAAGCAGCAGCCAATCGGCATTCCACGACCGTGTTTACATGTGGTTTATTGTGATGGTGGTATTGTTTGCAACCTGCTTCTTCCAGCTGTTTACGAACCTGTCTGTTTATTACAAACTCCGGTTGCATTTTTCTGAACCATTTATCGGGCTTTTAATGGCTGTGAACGGACTTATTATTGTACTGATTGAAATGGTGATTGTGTACAAACTGGAAGGAAGAAGAAAAAGCACCGTTTACATAATAACAGGTACTTTATTAATGGCGATGGGATACTGTATGCTCAGTGCTTTTTCGATGACGCATGTGCTGGCGTTTGTTATGATTATGATTATCACTTTTGCCGAAATAATGGCCATGCCGTTCATGAACAGTTATTGGATAAGCCGGAGCAAGCCCTATAACCGGGGTCAGTATGCGGCCCTTTATACAATGGCCTGGTCGGTGGCACAGACTTTCGGCCCCATGACGGGCGCCCAGGTAGCCGAGCACCTGGGGTTCAACCGCCTCTGGTGGATGATCAGCGGGCTCACACTGTTGACTGCTGCCGGTTTTATGCGCCTGCACCGTTATGCAGCAAAAAAAGAACCTGAACTGCAAGACAAAGAAACGGTTACCACGGCGGCTGAACTGATGACAGCGGATGAACCCATCTTGTGATTCAATTAAAAATTCAAAGGCCTTTGCCCGCATTACCAGGGCAAGCGGTAAGGGTCGTCATGCCTGTTGCCATTGGAGAGGGCCGGGGTTGAGGTTTCAGTAGCAAAGGCGTTTGACATCTGGCTATTGCATGTTCCGGATATTCATTGTATTTTGCAATCCCTATGAAAAACAGGCTTTTGCCCGCCGGTCCCCAACCGGTCGAAAAAATAATGTTGGCAGTACTGGTTGCACAGTTGCTGTTTACCTCCATCGGGGCGCAGACTTCCCATTCGCGCAAAAAAGAAGATTTTGACATCAAAGAATTCCACACAGATACCATCGACATTTCTTACACAGCTGCCATGCTGCAACTCGCTAATATAGGCGGTATTGCCGTAGTGGATGCAAGAGCAGATACCGCCTGGATAGGCTTCAAACAAAAAAAAGTTGTAGACCCCGTTTTGGGTGCGTTGAACAATGCAACCCGTAACCAGACGGAACAGCGCATCAATAAAAGACCCACTTTTGTTGCAATGGGTGGTGGCGGCTTGCAGGCGGCTGCCAGCCGGTACCTGCTTCAGTCTGTCGTTTTTCCGCCAGACAAATCACTGCCCGTTGTTTTAATGGTCATAAAAAAATTATGGTTATCAGACGAACTGAACCTGGAAGATCCGTCAACTGCGCGGCGCCCATTTACCGGCGCAGTGAACAGGGATGTATGGACAAGCGGGATAGATATGAAAGCAGAGTTTTACCTGAAAAAAGGAACCGATTATTATCCCTTATACCGTTACGATAGCACCATTAGCCTGGCGCTGACCATTTCTGAGAACGGACCGCAATTTGTTGAGCGTTCATTGGAATTGTCTGTGCAAAAACTGTTACAGATGGATGGCCGAATTGCCGGCGTCACTGCCCGCAAAAAATTCAGCCTGGAAGAAATAAACCGGCACAATGAAGACGCTTTTGATCTACCTGTTTTAAAAGACCCGGTATTGCGACCAGGTGTTTACCTGAGTTTTGAAGAATTTAAAAATAACCAGCCTTCTATTGCCAGCTTCGAATTGGTCAGGGATAAACTAACGGACGTGCTCTACACCAGGCAGGCAAATGGCACTTCCTGCGTAGCCAGGAATGCATGGGGATATTGCAATGGCAAAAATGCATTTATCCGGTCGGCCGATAACTTTTTTCTTTTGCAGCGATCAGCCAATGCCTTCTACATTTTTGGCGCAAAAAACATCAGGCGGGTGGAAACCGGCAATACAGGTGCTGCTTCATATTACCCGGGCAATAATGGATTGTCTGCGCCGGTCTATTATACCAGTTCCCGAACGGCCATACAACTGGAGCCTTTTCAGTTAGACTGGAGCACAGGCAAACTATACTAGTATCTTAAAACAATTCACTCAGCTCCAGCCAGCGCAGTTCTTTTGCATCCATCAGTTCTGTTAGTTCACCAATACGGGAAGACAGTTTTTGCAGTTCTTCAAAAGGAGTGGTGCCGCTGTTTAATTTCTCTGTAACGATTTCTTTTTCTTTGGTAAGGTCAGCGATTTCCTTTTCCAGCAATTCAAACTCCCGTTTTTCCTTAAATGATGCCTTTCGCTTTTCTTCCGGCGCTGCAACAGTCGGCGGGTTGAGTATTTCCTTTTGCCGGCTGTCAGACATTTCAGTACCGGCGCCGGATAGTTTTTCGTCGTCTTTCAGCGCCAGTCGGTACTGGGAGTAATTACCGGGGAAATCCCTGATATCGCCATCGCCCTGGAAAACAAATAAGTGATCCACCAGCCGGTCCATAAAATAGCGGTCGTGCGATACAATGATGATACAGCCCTGGTAATCGCTCAGGAAGTTTTCCAGTACACCCAGGGTTTGCAAATCGAGATCATTGGTAGGCTCATCCAGGATGAGGAAATTGGGATTCCGGAATAAAATAGACAGCAGGTGCAGTCTTCTTTTTTCTCCGCCGCTCAGTTTGGAAATATAGGTGTATTGTTGGTCGGGTGTAAACAGGAAGAGCTGCAGAAACTGTGCGGCGCTGAGTGAACTGCCGTCTGCCAGCGGAAAATGTTCTGCAATATCCTTTACAAATTCAATGACCCGTTTATCTTCTTTTATTTCGAGGCCCTGCTGCGAATAATTGCCAAAGACAACCGTGTCTCCGATATTTATTTTTCCGCTGTCAGCCGGTTCCAGGCCCTGCAGGATATTTAAAAAAGTAGATTTGCCCGCACCATTCTTTCCTACTACGCCAATGCGATCGCCTTTTTTGAAAGTATAATCGAAGCCGCGGAGTATTACTTTATCACCATACTTTTTATATACTTTTTTTAATTCCGCTACCTTGCCACCCAGGCGGGTCATCTTTACCTGCAGCTGAACCCGTTCGTCTTCTATCTTTTGTTTGGCTTTGGCTTCTACTAAATAAAAATTATCCTGCCTGCTTTTACTTTTGGTGGTACGTGCTTTCGGCTGCTTGCGCATCCATTCCAGTTCTTTGCGAAAAAGATTCTTTGCCTTATCGATGCTGGCAGCTTCGCTTTCTATGCGGGCGGCTTTCCTTTCCATAAAATTCTCGTAGTCGCCTTTGTATACATAGAGGTTTTCGCCTTCTATTTCAAGTATCTCATTGCAAACGGCATCCAGGAAATAACGATCGTGGGTAACCATGAGCAGGGTTACTTTTTCCTGGTTCAGGTAATGCTCCAGCCATTCTACCATTTCCACATCCAGGTGGTTGGTCGGTTCATCCATAATGAGAAGTACATGCTTGTGTTCAAAGCCGATATCGATCAATGTTTTGGCCAGCGCTACCCGTTTGCGCTGCCCGCCACTAAGGGTGCCGGCCAGTTGGTTGAGGTGGTGGATATTGAGTTTGCCCAATATCTGTTTTACTTTGGTATCAAAGTCCCAGGCATTCAGCTCATCCAGCAGTACAATGGCATTGCCGATGCGATCGGCATCTTCTGCATCGCTGGCCGCCTCATACTCCTTGATGGCATTAATGACAGGATGGTTGTGGTGAAAAATGTTATCCAGGATGGATTTGGTTTCCAGGAATGCAGGGTCTTGCTCAAATAGCGCCACCGTTACATCTTTGTGCACCCATACTTTGCCGCTTTCTGCCGTCTCTGCGCCTGAAATGATTTTTAACAGGGTCGATTTACCGGTTCCGTTCTTGGCAACCAGGGCTATTTTATCGCCCTCTTCCACGTGAAATGAGATATTTTTAAACAGGGGTTTGATACCATAACTCTTGCTCAATCCCTCTACAGAAACATAATGCATGCGGCAAATATAAGTTGATTAGTTGAGAGGTCGATTGGTGGCATAGGGTTAGTGCGATCACTTGCTGATCATATAAATGATCCAGCAGAGCAATAGTGTGCCGGCAACGACGAGTGCTGCCCGGTATTTTTGCCAGCGGCTCTTTTCTTTTTGCCGGTTGAAAAAAATCAGTACCTGTTTTTGCAGACCGGGGTAATTGTCTGCGAGGCGTAGCAACAAATCTGTAACGGGTGCCAGGTATTTAAAAGGTAAAACAGCTGCAGGCGGCAGGAGTGCTCCAATAATATCTGCCACCATCTGCGGATCATTTGCCTGTTGAACAATGGCCCTGTTGCCGTCGTTCAGCAGCTGTCGTACATGATAGCTCAGGCCGTCAAAATCTACCCGAAGGATGTTTACCGTTTGAAGATAATCGTTCAGGCGGAGGCATTCATGTAGAATGGCAGCGGGCGTTACCAATTCGGTTACAAAACTATCTTTGATGCTCCTGCTGTACCAGCGTTTATAATTGTATTCCTCTCTTTTTCCGGGATCTGCCAGCGTTTCATATGCCTCCTGTATTTCCCTGAACACGGCTTCCGCTGCAGCATTGCCCGGATTTTTGTCGGGATGGTACAACAGGGCCAGTTGCCGGAAGGATTTTTTAATCTGCAAGGCCGTGGCCGTGGGCTGCACTTTTAATGTTTTGTAATAGTCCTTTAATTGCATAAAAAACGGATTCTCCAAACGGGAAGGCGAAAATACCATTTGTGTTGCATGCGCCAAATATAAGAAGGGTGCAGGGTGTTATAGTGCTGGTAATGAGCATGGTAAGAGCCTTTAAATTGTTGCGGTCAAACGCCGGTAATCAGCTATATTTGCACAAATTTTTTACGCATGACTAACGATCAGATAGGGAAGTTTTTAGAAGCGGGCCATCTTACCAAACACAATGTTAAGATTGATTTTAAGACCCGCCAATCTATTGTTGGATTGTTCATCAAAACAAACGATTACGATGAATTAAAATCTAAAAACTTCTGGCGCATCGTTTCTGAAACACATATCGACAGCTGGAAGACTTCTCATGACAATAATCTTGCAAAGATTTTCAATGGTGCAGAAATAACCCGGTTAACACCTGTAGTGGTTAAATAAATATATCCCCCCATCATTTTGCAGGTTAAATTTTTCGCGAAATATGGTTTGTAAACAAGCTGTCCGGCTGCTACAAAGAATTATTTCGCCGGTATTGCTGTTCTGTTTGCCCTGGGGCAGCCAGGTCATTGCACAGAAATCGCCCGCACCGTCCAGGCAAAATGAAACCGTTCCGACGGTGAGGCCTTTTTATTACCGGGATCACGATAGCAGTTATTACCAGTCTTTTGAAAGATATATTACCACGCGCTTTTATTTTTCACAAAAATATGCAGGGCTTGAACTGGAACGGGCACCCGGTATTTCACGCTTCAGGTATGTGCCCAATACAGCAATAACTGCCGGCATTGGTGTTACCTATCAGTCGTTGTCTGTGAACATTGGTTATGCATTGGCGTTCCTGGGTACCGATCATGAAAAAGGCAGGACCCGTTACCTTGATATACAAACACATATTTATGGAAGGAAATGGGTGGTCGATCTGCTGGGGCAGTTTTATAAAGGCTATTACCTGACGCCTAAAGGGCTGGCGGCACAGGATGCTGCAAGCTATTACGTTCGCCCCGATCTGCGTGTTCAGTTAATGGGAATATCGGCGTACCACTTGCTGAACCCCAACCGGTTTTCATTTCGTTCTGCCCTGCTGGAAAACGAACAGCAAAAAAAATCTGCCGGCTCTATATTAATCGGCGCGGAAATTTATTATGGCGTTATAAGAGCAGATAGCTCATTGGTGCCGGTTTCTTTGTCGGCCAGCTACCTGCAGAAAGACGTACGCCGGCTCGATTTTATAAAGATCGGGCCGGGTATCGGGTATGCCTATACGCTGGTATTGGCAGATCATTTTTACCTGACGGGTTCCCTGAGCGCCAGCCTGGGCATCGACTTCAGTAAGCAGCACGGTGCGGCCAGTAAGGCAGATAAGGTGGATGTCAATAAAGGATTCTTCTATCGGATTGCGGCCGGGTACGATAAAAACAACTGGAATGCCAGCCTCTCACTGGTAGGCAACCAAATGACGGTGGCGGGCGCCACTACCAGCAATAAATACCTGTTATCGGCCGGTAACCTGCGGCTTACATTTGCCAAAAGAATCAAGCCCGGCGGCTGGCTGAGCCGAAAGCTTCACCCGGTAGACAAAGTCATTGAAAATGTGCGGGGGCTTACACCGGCAAAGCAGTAAATAGTGTGGTAATGGGGTAATGGTTAGTGTAGCAAACGCATTCGCACATTTATTCGATTACCCCCATTTTCTTAGAAAACTTCCCCTAGGTTCACAAAGAAACCATGCGAGCCATTTTGCCCGAAGCCATAGTCTACGCAGAGGTTTGCGCCGGAATATTTATTCAGTTTGATGCGAAGGCCGAGCCCATAGCCCATGAATAAATTACTGTAGGTGGCGGAAAGATCGCTGGAAAAATTCTGGAGGTTTACAAATGCTACGCCACCCAGTAAGCCGTCTCTTGTAATGCCAAAACGATATTCACTCTCAAAATAAAGCATTTTGCGGCCCCGGTAACGCCCCTGTATATAGCCGCGGCCGGTATTGTAGCTGTCATCCCAGCCCGTGCTGGGAAGTAAAAGATAGGGCGGTGTTCCGCTGGCCGTTACCCAGTCAAGCGTCCACAAGGCCAGCACATTTTTAGAATTGGCAGGAAAATGAAGATAGGTTCTGGCGTCAATCTGGAGCGATTGGGAAGTACTGTCGCTACCCATCCATTTCTGGTTGGCGCGGTAGCTGATAGAATAATATACACCCTGTTGCGGGTTCAACTGGTTCAGGCGGGTATCATATAAAAACCGGAATGCCGGTCCGGAAGCGGTTTCTTTGGTGCCCAGCTCCCTGGTAATAACATGGTTTAACATACCGGATACCTGGTCTACGGCTTTGATATTCCAGAATTTATCAAAGTAATAGCCGATACCAACATAAATATTCTCAGACAAGGCCCTCATAACGGTCTGGTGTAGCTTAAATCCGGAAAAATTAATGGTAACACCTTTATTCGGATCTGTTCTTCCTCCCAGGCCATAGATAGACGAGGGATAGCTGATAAACCTGGCATCGGTAATAAAATTGTAGCGGTTCCCTTTTGTCCAGATATCTGCGAGCAGCGGAATGATGACCTGGTGATACTGCGAGTAAGTAACATTGGTACTGATGCTGGATAGTTTGGTGTTTTTTTGGGTATCGTTAAAATAGGCCATGTTTACGCTGGCAATACCAGCAAAACCCGTTTGCAGGGTGTAGCCCAGCGCCGGCACAAAAGAATAATGTTTGCGGGTGTCTTTCACGTCGCCACTGTCTGAAGCACGGGGGCGGTCGGGTGTAAACACATGGTGAACTACATCCCTGATATCCTGCTGATGGCTGTTTTTTACGGAGTCATTTATTACCGGCTGCAGGGGAGCATCAACCTGTGCGATGGCCGGGGCCTGTAGCAGAAAAATAAACAGCCCGGAAAAACAAAATCTCAATTTCAAATTTTCAGTGTTTAGCAGAAGCCGGTTGGTGTATCAGCATGCAAATAAAAGTAAAATACCGTAAATAATTTACAATACGTGCCGATTGATTACCGTCATTGCTGCCCCGATTGTTTTTAACGGAATTTTATCGTTATGTTAATACGCATTATAGAAACTGTGCCGCCTCCCTATAAAACGCAGTAAGCCGCCCCCTGGCGGCCTACTGCGTTTTATCCCATTGTTTTTTCAGGAAATCTTATTTCATCGAGGCGATATCAATAACAAAACGATAACGTACATCGCCCTTCAGCATACGTTCATACGCTTCATTGATTTGCCCGGCGGGGATTACTTCCACGTCTGATACAATGTTGTGTTCGGCACAATAATCCAGCATTTCCTGTGTTTCTTTGATACCCCCGATCAGCGAGCCAATGATGCTGCGGCGTTTCATAATAAGATTGAAAGCAGGTATTTGTGCAGGTGCCGGCGGAGCACCCACTACAATCATGGTGCCGTTGGTATTTAACAGGTTCAGGTAGGCATTGTAATCGTGTGGTGCAGACACCGTATTAAG
>CAXTMV010000100.1:0-18310 GCA_964245425.1 uncultured Flavihumibacter sp.
ACCCAGGATTGAAGTACTGGAAAATATCGGTACCATTTTTAAGCTCTCCCTGGATGAATTACTGTTAAAAGACCTAGGCGATACCAAGAACAATTTTATAGCCAAACGCAGGGCTTCCAAACTGGTGGCTGGTACAACCGATATACAATTTGTTCCGGTAAAGGCAGCCGCTGGTTACCTGGCCGGATATGCAGACCCTGAATTTGTAGACGAGCTGAATACTTTTACACTGCCCATGCTGGCCCCCGGCACCTACCGCGCTTTTGAAATCATCGGAGACTCCATGTTGCCAACTCCCAGCGGGTCAGTTATTGTGGGCGAAAAAGTAGAAAGCCTGGAGCATGTAAAAAGCAGCAATACATACATCGTTATTTCGCGGCAGGAAGGCATCGTGTATAAACGAATCGTTAAAAACGGGCGTTCTAAAAGTAAGCTCACCCTGGTCAGCGACAACCCGTCTTACCAGCCCTATCATGTAGAGGCCGATGATGTGCTGGAGCTCTGGCAGGCACAAATGGTGATTACCAAGGCCAGCCAGCAGAACAGGTGGGATGTTAACCAGCTGGCGAACCTGGTTACCAACCTGCAGGACCAGGTAAGCACCCTCAAAAAAAGGATGAATTAGGATGGAATGGCGCGGGAGAACAGGCATCCGGCCCAAGGCCATTCAGACAATTGGCTGAAGTATCGTTCATGCGGTACGGTTATACCCCGTAAATAGGAAACAAGGTCTGGCCCGCCGGCACAGAAAAATAACTCCCTGTAAGGTAGGCCTGTAGGGGCCTGCCAGCACTGCTAAGTATAAACCATTATTGTTCGTATTTATACTTGAATTTAAAAAGTGGCTGGCATTTTTCTGTTATTTTTGGTAGGACAACCAAACATGAAACCAACCATCTTACTGGTACTGCTTATTTGCGTGATTACCCTTGCAGCGTCTGCCCAGCATAAGAACCTGCAGGCGTTTAAGATACCAGATCCACCCCATATAGATGGTTCATTAACCGATAGCGTTTGGCAAAATGCCCCGGAAGCCACTGATTTTATTACCAATACGCCCGTCTTTGGAAAACATTCCAAACTGAAAACAAGCGTAAAAGTACTCTACGACGACGCTGCCGTATATATCGGCGCCTATCTCTACGAAGATCCGGCAATGATCCGGAAACAATTCTCTACCCGCGACAACGAAAGCCGGGCCAATGTTGATTATTTTTCGGTTTTTATCGACACCTATGGCGATAACCAGAACGCTTACCAGTTCCTCGTAACTACCCGCAATGTGCAAACAGATGCCAGGGTATCTCCCTCTGCAAAACCCAATTTTGGCATTTACGGCGACCTGAGTTGGGATGCCGTCTGGGAAAGCAAGGTAGAAATGCAAAAAGATGGGTGGACAGTAGAAATAAAAATCCCCTATTTTTCACTGCGCTTTGCAAAGAAAAGCAGCCGCGACTGGGGCATTAATTTTTTACGGTTTAGCCGCCGCAATAACGAAGCGGCTTTCTGGAATGAAGTAAACCCCAATAACGACGGATTTGTGAACCAGTTTGGTTCTTTAAAAGGATTAAAAGAATTGGCCCCCCCGCTGCGGCTGAGTTTTTCTCCTTACGTAAGCGGCGGATACAGAAGCACACCGGAACTAAAAGTTGGGTATCATAATGAATGGCTGAAAAGCGGTGGACTGGATGTAAAATACGGTATCAATGAAAGTTTTACGCTCGATGCTACACTGATACCCGATTTCGGCCAGGTGATCTCCGATAACGTTGTCAATAATATCACCCCTTTTGAACAACAATTTAAAGAAAACCGGCCATTCTTCACCGAAGGAACAGAACTGTTTAATAAGGCCGGTATTTTTTATAGCAGACGAATCGGAAGAACACCCACCGGCTACACAGACGTAAAAAATTTTACCGACAGCAGCGCCAACTATAGCATTGTAAAAAATCCTGATGTTACCCGCTTATACAATGCTATTAAATTTTCAGGCAGGAACAAACACAACCTGGGCATTGGCATCTTTAATTCTGTAACTGAAGCCGTACATGCCCAAATCCATAATATCGCCACCGGTAAAGATTCTTCCATCACCACCGAACCATTTGCCAACTATAATATCATTGTACTAGACCAGGCTTTGAAAAACAGGTCTTCCGTAACCTTTACCAATACCAATGTGATCAGGAATGGCAAGGCCAACGATGCCAATGTAACGGCGCTCGACCTGGTGCTGTACGATAAAGAGAACACCTATGGCCTGAGTGTAAAGCCCCGGTTTAGTAAAATATTCGGCACGGGCGGGTACAATGGCTGGGCCAATGAAACCCAGTTCGGAAAAGTAAGCGGCAAATGGCAATGGTTTGTAAATAACAATATTCAATCCGATTTATACAATCCCAACGATATGGGGTACCTGCAGGTGGCCAACCAGGTAAATAGTGTTGGAGAGGTTAGTTATAATATTTTCCAGGCAACCAATACTTTTCTGAACCAGCGATACGCGTTTACTACACTGCAGTCTTATTTGTATATGCCCTTTGGCTACCAGGCAACCGAATTCAAGCCATCCGTGTTCTGGATATTCAATAATTTCTGGGATCTCAGCATCAGCGTACCCATACAACCATTTTGGTACAACGATTATTTTGAATTGCAAACGCCCGGCAAGGTGCTGAAAAGGTCACCCTATTATTCTGCTTTTGTAAGCGGCAGCAGCGATAGCCGCCGGAAACTTTTTGTAAGCTGGAATATTGGTTTTGCAGAAGGCCCGCTTCCAAATGATCCTTATAACGCAGTAACCCTGGGCGCCCGGTACCGGTTCGGCGATAAGTTTACGCTGGAGGCTTCTATACGGCGCCGGCACGATAACGGGCAATGGGGCCTGGCCAACAATGGCAAGTCTTTTATCTTCGATAATACCGACGAGCCGGTGCTGGCCCGGCGAAAATTTACCGATGTAACGTCAATCCTTAGTGGCACCTATAATTTTACATCCCGCATGAACCTTACCTTCAGGGCAAGACATTACTGGAATAAACTGGAGAATACCAACCTATACTATTCCAATGCAGACGGGTACTGGACGGAACGCTTCGACCTGAAACCTGCCGACTATAATGCCAACTACAATATTTTTAACCTGGATGTTTTTTATACCTGGGATTTCAGCCTGGGCAGTAAAATAATACTGGGGTATAAGAACTGGCTGGGCAATGATTTCCTGAATGCAGTAGAAGGCAGTAATAACCGGCTGTATGCAAAAAACCTGGGCAGTCTTTTCTCTCAGCCGCATGGCAATGAAATTACCCTTCGGTTTATTTATTTTCTGAATTACCAGGATCTGAAAAGAATGATCAAGACAGGATTATAGCGGATAGGTCGCCTTTTTTGGGCGGCTCACCCTTGGTGGCGGCGTATTGTCTCGTCCTGGAATAGCTTTGTAGTGACAAGCTATTCCAGGACGAGATAGTATGAAGGTGAGCCGCCCAAAAAGGGCGACCCACCTTACAAAAAAGGGCGACCCACCTTACAAAAAAGGGCGACCCACCTTTCAAAAAGGGTGACCCACCTTTCAAACAAAGACGACCCACTTTTCAAAAAAGGTCGATCCACCCGGAGACATGCTCCTCACAAATTATACACCTGTAAGGCTGTGCGAAAGGTGTTGCAATGGGCTTCCAATACCAAATTTACATCGGCCGAATAACCGCCGCCCATGGCAACGGTGCA
Source organism: uncultured Flavihumibacter sp. (assembly GCA_964245425.1). Lineage (GTDB taxonomy): Bacteria > Bacteroidota > Bacteroidia > Chitinophagales > Chitinophagaceae > JACMLD01. Next base: position 3,736 of record CAXTMV010000100.1, read on the forward strand.
GGGTATTTTATACTGCTTCAGCAACCGGAATACCATTTCATCTCTTTGCCTGCAGCCATCCATGGTTATTCTCAGTTTTCCGAATTTGTCTGTAGACAAAATGTCCGTGCCGGAAAGAAAAAAGGCAAAGTCGGGTTGCACGGTGCGGATCAGATTGGCCAGGTTATTTTCCAGCAATTGCAAATAGCCGGCATCTTCCGTTCCGTCTTCCAGCGGAATATCCAGGTCGGACAGCTCTTTGTGAAAAGGATAGTTGTGCCGGCCATGCATGCTAAACGTAAATACCCGGGCCTCCTGTTCAAATATCTTTGCCGTACCATTGCCCTGGTGTACGTCCAGGTCAATTATCAGCGCCTGCCGTATCATATTTTGCTGCAACAGGTAATTGGCGGCAACGGCAAAATCATTCAGCAGGCAAAAACCTTCCCCGCGATCGGCAAAAGCATGGTGGGTGCCGCCTGCAATATTCATGGAAACGCCGTAACGCAATGCATGGTAACAACAGTCGAGGGTGCCTTGTGTAATAATAAGTTCACGTTCCGTAAGCAGGGGTGATTGCGGAAAGCCAATCTGTCTTTGCTCTTTTGCCGACAGGGTCTGGTTTTTCAGTTTATCAAGATAGGCTGCCGTATGTGTTTGCAGAATGATCGCGTCTGTACAGGGCGCGGGTGAAAATAAATTACCGGCGTCAATGCTGCCTTCATATAACAACTGTTCCGGTATCAGTTCATATTTGATCATCGGAAAGCGATGACCCTCCGGCAGGGGATGTGCATAGATGGAATGAAAAGCAATGTGCAACATTACAATTGAATAACGGACTGGTTAACGATGGCAAAAACCTGGTCTTCTGCCTTGGGTCTTATCATGGACAGGCCGGTAAAGCGGCTGAAGGCCGGCAATACGCAGAACCCGGGTGTAAAATAAAAACAAGGAAAAGCCAGCGACTGACGTCCGCCGCCGCTTACGCGTATGCCGGGGTGGATATGACCCGAGAACCGGTAATGGGCAGCTGCCGATTGCAGCGGTACAGCGGACTGCACATCGTGCACGAATGAAAAATCACCCAGCGTCAGGATATTGTCGGTAATAACAATACCGGCCTGCTGGTACCACTGCGCATCCAGGATATCGTGATTGCCTTTCACCAGTTGAAAATCGATATGGGGAAAGTCATTTCTCCATTTCAAAAAAAACGCCAGCTCTTTATTGGCCTTGCTATGGAACATATCGCCCACTACTACCAGGTGCCGCGGCTGAAAATATTGCAGCTGGCTCACCAGCCGCTGCATGTCTTCTTTATAAACCGATGCCGGTACCGGTATTCCTTCTTTTCTGAAATGGCCGGTCTTGCCAAAATGCAGATCGGAGACAATTAACGAGTTTTGCTCTTCCCAGTATAGCATGCGCTCCGGCACCAGCCAGCAATTATTGTCTTTTATTTTGTAATGAAAAGGTGCGGCCATAGGCTAATAAAGTGTGCAAAACTAGGTTATACCGGTGGTGGAACGTTCTTTTTTTATTGCAGGGTCTTGTTTAATTTAGCCATTGAACAACATCTCCAACCTTCAACCAAAATCAACGATTATGTCAGACCTGAACCAGCCCAGCGAATTTCTGCCGGTAGATACCAGTAAACCCAAGTTGCCCGGCAGCATCAATGTGCTCACCATCCTCACGTTTATCGGGTGCGCCATCGGCATCTGTTTCACTTTGTATGGTTTTGTAAGCGCCAAGACCTCGCTCGATAAGATGGAAGAAACCATCAACAGCCCCGCTTATGAAACCATGCCTGCCTTTGCAAAGAAATTCCTGAACCCGGAAGCGGTGGAAATGCAGAGAAAAATGTATGAGAACCGTGTGCCGATGACATTGATAGGTGTGGTAGGCATTGCGCTTTGCCTGTATGGCGCTGTACAAATGCGGAAATTGAAAATGCAGGGTTATTATATGTACCTGATAGGTGAATTATTGCCTTTTGTTCCGTCTATCATCTTCATTGGCATGGGCGCGCTTACCGGGGTCGGAGGCATTATCGCTATCGTAATCACGCTGCTATTTGTTTTTTTATATACCGGCCAGCGAAAATACTTTGTTAACTAATCGAAGCATGTAGCTAAATAGGGCAGGCCACGGGCCTGCTCTTATTTTTCCAGCTGTTTCTGCATGCGTTTTACCCGGTCTTCCAGTTTTTCAGAAGACAGGTTTTCGCGCATACTGTCTACTTTAATGGGAAAACAAAAGGGTGTAAGGCGGTCGGGGAAGGTGATGACGACGGTTGATTGCTGTATGCGTTCCAGCATATTCCGCAGGCGCACTTCTTCCATTTGCTGGTCAAGCACTTCCCGGTAGGCCTGTTGCAGCAGCACGTTATGGGGGTCGTACTCCAGGAATACATTGAACAACAGGGAGGCCGAGGATTGCAGGTGCCGGGCTTTGGTTTGTTCGCCGGGCATGCCCTGGAAAATAAGGCCGCCGATAACGGCGATGTCCCGAAATTTTCGTTTGGCCATTTCCGTTGCATTTACACTACGTTGTATATCAGCCAGCAGGTTATCGGGGCTGAATAGTTCATATACATTGCTGTCGTCTACCGGTATAGGCTGGTCGCTCAGCAATTCAAAACCATAATCGTTCATGGCAAAAGAAAAGGTAATGGGCGTGATCTTGCTGATGCGCCAGGCCAGGATGGCTGCCATGGCTTCATGCACCAGCCTGCCTTCAAAAGGGTATACAAAAAGATGGTAGCCGTCTTTGGTCTCAATCTGCTCTACCAGTAACTCGTTGGCGCGCGGTACATGCGATAACTGTTCCTGCAAATCAAATAAGGGTTGCAGCACCGTTAATTCAATATCCCTGCTTTTTACCTTGCGCCCTTTTCCTTCTACCTTTTCAAAAGCCTCATTGAATTTCTCCCGCAGCTTTCGGCCCAGATTGGCGCTCAGCGGCATCCGGCCGCCGTTCCAGCTAGGCACAATGGATTTGGTGGCATTTGATTTTCGTACAATCACCGTCATGTCCTTTATCATCACCAGTTCCAGGTTTCTGCCTGCCAGGGTAAATACGGTACCGGGGTCGAGCCGTGAGATAAAATATTCTTCTATCACCCCGATATAGCCCCCGCCCATGAATTTTACTTTGAGCATGGCATCGCTTACAATGGTACCAATGTGCAGCCGGTGACGCATGGCCATTCGCCGGGAGGTGATGCGGAAAATGCCATCGATTACCATTACTTTTTTGAATTCATCGTATTGCTGCAGGGCATTGCCGCCGGCCGTAATAAAATAAAGGATCTCATTCCACTCTTTTTCTGTAATGGCGGCAAAACAATGAGTGGCTTTTATTTCCCGCCAGGTAATGGTGGGTATAAAGCCATCGCCCACGGCCAGCGTGCACAGGTATTGCGTTAATACATCAAAGCAAAGCATCATGGGTTCGCGGCTTTCGATCAGGTTCTCTTTGATGCCTTCTTTGAGTGCGGCGGCTTCTACCAGCTCCAGCGAGTGCGTGGGCAAAAAATAAATTTTACTGATGGCATCAGGCTGGTGGCCGCTTCTGCCGGCCCGCTGTAAAAAACGGGCCACTCCTTTGGGGGAGCCCACCTGTATAACGGTATCCACTGGCCGAAAATCAACGCCCAGATCGAGACTGGCCGTACAGACCACGGCTTTTAAAGTGCCTACATGCAGGGCATCTTCTACCCAGGTGCGCAGCTCGCGTTCAATGCTGCCATGGTGCAGGGCAATGGCGCCGGCCAGGTCGGGCGCAATGGTCAGCAGGGTCTGGTACCAGGTTTCGCTCATGCCCCTGGTATTGATAAAAATGAGCGTAGTCCGGCTCCGGTTGATTATCGGGATTACTTTGTCAGCCAGTTTAATGCCCAAGTGGCCCGCCCAGGGATATTTTTCCATTTCATCGGGTATAATGGATTCTATATCGATGTTCTTTTTGATATGGGCTTTTACGATGACACCGGTTTCACCGCCTGCTTCCTGTTGCTGCATCAACAGGGGCGCCAGCAAAACATCTTTCGCCTGTTCCAGGTTACCAATGGTGGCAGAGATGCCCCAGAGGGAAAGTGCGTACCCGGCAGTTTGTAAACTATTAGCGACTTCCGACTCATGACTCACTACTGTCTGCCGGCTCCCGACTAGCCTGCTCACGGCCAGCTCTACCTGTACGCCTCTTTTACTTCCCAGCAACTCATGCCATTCGTCTACGGCCAATACGGCAAGCGATGCAAATATTTTTGGGTTGTCTTTTTGCGCGAGTAATAAATGAAGGCTCTCGGGCGTAATGATTAATACTTCCGGTACCTGTCTTTTTTGTTTCTCTCTTTCCGAAAGAGGGGTATCGCCGTTGCGGATACCGATTTTCCATTGCATGCCCAGCCCGGCAATCACTTCTTCCATGGCGCGGCCGATGTCTTTTGCCAGCGCACGCAGGGGGGTGATCCATAGCAACTGCAGGCCATTTTTTGCTTTACTGCTGTAATTAGCTGGGTGCCGGTTAATATATTGTATCACCGAACCCAGAAAAACAGAAAATGTTTTACCGCAACCGGTAGGCGCGTTTACCAGGCCGCTTTCGCCATTGATAATGCGTTGCCAGGTTTCTTCCTGGAAAGCAAAAGGTTGCCGGCCTTGCGCAGCAAGCCAGTTTTTAATGATCTGATAACCGGGTGTGGTATAAAGATTGGCCAGGTAAAAGTTGTTTTTAATTATTTGTTTTCAGCACCAAGACTGCTTTAATGAGCGCAGGCGAATGCTGCTGCCGCCTGTAAGACTATAAAAGTTTTACATCATTACAACGTCTTTAAATATTCAATCACCGCTTTTCGTTCCTTGTCGCTTAGCTTATCGCCAAAATAATGGCCATAATTGCCATAACCGGGCAGGCCGGTATTATAAACCCCCGGGCCGGCTGCGGTTACCGCCGTAAAGGGCCAGCTCATTTTTTCATCGTCATAATGAGGGTCGTCAAAATTGCGTTGCCAGAATGCCGGGCGGATTTTGCTGTTCAGTACGCCTTCCAGCGTAGGCACAGCGCCATTGTGCAGGTAAGGCGCCGTACACCAGATACCATCCAGCGGGGGCGCAATATAACCGTAGAAAGGTTCTAGCCTGGCCGGGTGTTCGCTTTGTGCAAACCAGCTATTGTTAAACCAGTTTACAAATTGGGGGTTCTGGTAATTGTTTTTAAACAGCATTGAATCCGTCTGTACTACGGTTTCGGGTATCAGCAGGTTGGGATAGCTTTCATCGCTGCCGTATTTGCCATGGCACTTTGAACAGTTGCTGGTATAAATGATCGCACCTTGTTTTACCAGTGCGGCGTTAACGGGTTTAGGATATTTTGGCGGCCGCAGGCTGTATAGATAAGACAATACATCATTGAAATGTGTGTCTACCTCGCGCGATTCTGCCGTGTCGTTCACCGTTAGTAGATTAGAAGCCATCAGGAATTTGCCGAAATCGCCCCTGCCAAAGCCATTGTAGAACATGGCGTGTTTTTTTCTCAACAGCCACCAGGGCGGCACATCGCTGGGTATCACCCCGGGCGGAATCTCCATATTGGCCGTATCACTCCACTTGAAACTGGCGGCATCGCGGTGCGCAATCAGCACATAGGCCAGCCGGTCTGCCGAATTAACGCCTCTTACATCTGTTGTAATAAAAGGGGCGATGGTTTTGGCCACCTGTAAAAATGATTTAGTGGCTTCGTATTTACGGGGAGAACCTTTTTTTAAAAAATTTTCTACCATTGTATAGGCCTGCGGATTCAGTTTCTGGCCCATGGTAAAATCTGCAGTGGTATTACCCATCCCCATTACCAGCTTGCCTTCAAAAACCTGCGCATGGCATTGCATGCAGTTGGGAGCCACCAGGTTTTCGCCGTTGGGTGCCTGCACCACGGTGTATTCCTGTGTAACGCCCGCATTTAAGCCCTGCCGGTTCAGGTAATTGGTATTGCTTTTACCCAGGGCCAGCTGAAAATAATCGTAGGGCATACCGCCTTTTACATAATCGCCAGTAGTCAGATAGGTATAGCCCGCCACTGCATTGCCGGTTCGTTGCTGGCTTTCGGGAATATATACTGGCTTATCCGGCGGGTTGGCCTGCCATTTTTCAACCCCCGCAAAGGCGCAGCAAACAGTAACAATTAATAACAGCACCTGTATTTTACGCATAACACTACATTGCCTTAAAATTAAAACAGCCTGTCTATAAAAACAAGCCGTTCTGTTGTATTGTTTTGATAAATGATTCCCATTTTTACGGATGTTGGAAAGCCGGCAGAAAATATAGGCTTGCCAGGGATCATTTTCCATACAGTTCAAGCATCTTTTTCAAATCCTGCAGCGTGTTTATTTCGTCTGGCCGTTTATCTTTTCTCCAGCGGCTCATCCGCGGAAAGCGCAGGGCCACCCCGGATTTATGGCGTGCTGAAGCTGCGATGCCTTCAAAAGCAATTTCAAAGACGAGCTCTGGCTTAACTGTGCGTACGGGCCCAAATTTTTCCAATGAATTTCTTTTTACGAAATTATCCACCTGGGCAAATTCTTTATCGGTCAGGCCGGAATAGGCTTTTGTAAAACTCACCAGTTTGTCGCCGTCTTTTACGGCAAAGGTATAATCCGTATACAAATTGCTTCTTCTGCCATGGCCTTTCTGCGCATATATCATAACACAATCGATGACCAATGGGTCTATTTTCCATTTCCACCAGTCGCCTCTTTTTCTGCCGGCCTGGTAAACAGAATCCTTCTTTTTGAGCATTAAGCCCTCAGCGCCCATTTCCCGCGAAGCGGATCGGATGCCTGCCAATTGTTCCCATGCTGTAAAAGCAATCACCGGTGAGAGAATCAGGGCGGGATGATTGCATTGCAGCACGATTTCTTCCAGTATTTTTCTTCTTTGCTGAAGGGGTGTATCGCGGCAATCCACGCCCTTGTATTCCAGTATATCATAAGCAAAAAAAGTAATCGGCGTTTCCTGCAATTGTTTTTTGGTAATATTCTTCCTGCCGATCCTTGTTTGCAGTAGGGCAAAGGGCAATGGTTTTTTTTCAATGCTGGGTATAATTTCACCATCCAGCACCAGGCCTTCGGGTAATTCATTTGCGAGCGAGTGGTATTCAGGAAATTTATCGGTCATCAGTTCTTCGCCCCGGCTCCAGACAAATAATTCGTTGTTTCTTTTTATCATTTGCCCGCGTATGCCATCCCATTTCCATTCTGCCTGCCATTGTTCCGGATCGCCCAAAGCCTGTATGTCTTCTTCCAGCGCATAAGCCAGGTAAAAAGGATAGGGCTTGGAGAAATCCATTGAAACAGAGGCCTCGCTCAGCAATTGTTCAAAAGAAGTGCTGACCGGGTCCCAGTTGCCGCTGATGCGGTGTGCAATTACATTGGCATCCAGTTGTACGGTTCTGGCCAGTGCATTCACCATGGTTTTTTGCGATACCCCGATCCTAAACCCACCGGTGATCAGCTTATTGAAAACAAAGCGCTCTTCCTGGTTCATTTGCATCCAGCTGTCTGTGATAAACTGACGCCGCACCGATTCTTCCTGCTGTTGTAAAACAATTAGTTGGTCAATATACCAGGACAAGGTATGTGGCTGCTGGCGCTCAGAAGGCGGCGGTAGCAGCAGGGCGATCGCCTCCGCCAGGTCGCCAACGGTATGATAGCTTTCTTCAAATAACCAGGCGGGAAGATCGGTAAGTGCCAGGCACCAGTCTGCCAGTTGGCTGGCATTAACAGCGCGTTTGGGCCGCCGCCCGCTGAAGATGGCAATCACCCATACCTTATCAGGGTCGGCGGCCTGTTTAAAATATTGTGAAAGGGCTTCCAGCTTATCATTTGTTTTAGTGGATACCCCCAGCACATTTACCAGTTCGATGAATAGCTGCATACCCGATTTTTCTTCGGGGGCCACTATGCCTGACCTATCGTGTGTATGTAAAGTTGTATTGTCCATTTTCATTTATGGTTCGGCATCGGTTGTTTCAGTTGCTGCGGGCAGCTCTGCTGCTGTTTCTTCTTCTTCATCGCCAAAAGCTGTCTTTACTTCACCGGCAGCGATACCGTTTTCGTTCAGGAAGCGGCTAAAGGCCGACTGAAACCCATGCGTAACGAATACTTTTTCTGCGCCGGTGGCTTTTACAGCTTCCAGCAAGCCGTTCCAGTCTGCATGGTCGCTCAGGGCAAAGCCGGCATCTGTGTTTTTTCGCCGGGCATTGCCCCTTACCTGCATCCAGCCGCTGCAAATACCGGTAGATACCGGTTGCATTTTTCTTACCCACGGTGTATCTGCAGCGCTGCCGGGTGCCACCACCAGGTTTTGCCTGAACAATTCTTTTGGAATATCCGGCGTCACTTTTTCTACTTCGGGAAATTGCCAGCCGGCATTTTTCAATGCCTGTTGTGTATTATATACCGCACCATGTACATAAACATGGTCAACGCTTTGCGCCAGTGCTTTTATCACCCGCTGCGATTTGCCCAGGCTGTAGGCCAGCAGCAGGCTTGTTTTGCCTTCTTCCTTGTTCTTGTTTATCCAGCGGCGCATGGCGTTAAACTGTTCTTCCTGCGGCTGCCACCGGTAAATGGGTAAACCAAAAGTTGATTCGGTGATAAAGGTATGGCAACGCACGGGCTCAAATTGCCCGCTGATTCCATCGTTTTCCGTTTTATAATCACCGCTGACCACCCATACTTCACCTTCGTATTCTACCCTCACCTGGGAAGAACCTATGATATGGCCGGCAGGGTGCAAAGTTATTTTTACCCCGTGCATATAGACCGGTTCATTCCACTCAACCGATTCATAATGATTATCGCCCAGGCGCAATTGCAAAATGGGTTTTGTAAAATGATGGCAGAGATAATATTTGGAGCCCCAGCGTGCGTGGTCACTGTGTGCATGAGTGATCACCGCTTTGTCTACGGGTTGCCAGGGATCAACGTAAAATTGTCCCTGCGCACAATAAAGTCCTTTGTCGGTAAATTCTATGAGTGGCATGTATGGGGATAATCAAAACAACCGTGCCAAAGAAAAGTTGGCGGCAGATCGTTTCTTACCCGGTAACGACAGCGTTATTTTTTTGCCTTTCTGCACTTATCGCTGCAAAACTTAACCTCCTCCCATACCCTGGCCCATTTTGCTCGCCAGGAAAACGCTTTTCCGCAAGCCACGCAGGTTTTTTGAGGCAGATATGATTTATTACCGCGATACATGAATAATTATTGAAGCCTGATAAATTAACGGCCCATGCTGATAGCCTGATTGTTTTACATGCCGATAACACCGAAGCGGATAAACGCAAAATTAATAATACTTAAAGTACCTGCAGCACGGCACCGTTCAGTTTTTTTACGAAGTAAAGCTTCTTGTTCTCAAAATGATCAAGCGAGAGCGTCTGTTTATCCAAGATGGGCTGGATATCCCAATCGGTAAAAAGGCGGTATTTTTTTTCGCCGATACTGGAATTGAGGTTGCTGCCTTTTTCCGCAAGGAGTTTGCCAAACCGGTACAGGCATTCATAGCCCCTGAATACCATATCTGAAGGATGCCCGTATAAATTGTCCCTGAAATAAGCATACAGGGCCAGGCTGGTACGGTCTGTTTTGGCATTGTAAAAAGAAGTGGTATAGATAATATTCAATCCCTTGTATTCTTTTCTGTTAAAATCGCCGATGGCATCCCAGGTAGGCATCCCCACCAATAAAGTTGGATACGTATCAATAGTAGCAGCAAGCTGCTGCGCAATGTTTTTACCAAAATTCTCGTCCAGGCTGGCCACAATGGTAATCGTCAGGTGGGTACTGTCGAGGTATTGCTGCAAAGCGGCCGGTTTGGTTTCATCAACCGTAACGATTTTCAACTTTAATTTTGTGCCAGCGGTATTTTTTTCTGTCTCAGAGAAATAGGCCTGCAGCCGGTCTTCCATCTGCCCTTTTTTCCTGATGATGACTACGGGGGAGAGCGGGTAGTTTTTCTGCAGGAAATGATAAATGCTTTCGCAATGTGTTTGCAGGGTGGCATTTAAAATAACCAGCGACGGGTTGCTGCCGATGCCGGCATCGTTGGGCAGGTTGGCATTGATAAAAGGGACATTGTTTTTAAGGGCTCCGGCGGCCAGTATTTTGGCTTCTGCCGGTGTAACGTGGCCGATGATTAAACCGGCATGCTGTGCGGCATCCGAGTTCATTTGCTGCTGTACGGTTTGCGTAGCGGAACGGGTATCAAAAACAGTTATGTCAAGGGCTGTCTTTTCGGTTGCCAGCGAATCGGCTGCCAGTTTAATGCCTTCATAAAAATCCAGACCAGGACTGATAAATTTCGGGAAATTCTTATCATACCGGTATTCGCCCGCGGCATCAAAAGCAGAATCCAGGTACAGCGGTATAAAAACGGCTATTGAATAACGCTTAGGGGCAGTGTCTGTTTGCGCCCGTAAGACATTGCTTTGGCAGATAAAAGCCAGTAAGACTATATATACAGGCAACAACCTTTTTTTCATCCTTATCGCTTTAATGCTTTAGGCAACACAAATACTATTCCCATTCAATGGTAGCCGGGGGTTTGCTGCTGATATCGTACACAACCCGGTTGATGCCTTTTACATTATTAATGATGTCATTTGATATAAAGGCAAGAAATTCATAGGGAAGGTGCGCCCAGTCGGCCGTCATGCCATCTACTGAAGTTACAGCTCTTAAGGCAATGGTGAACTCGTAGGTTCGTTCATCGCCCATTACACCCACGCTTTTTACCGGTAATAAGATGGCGCCTGCCTGCCAAACAGTTGCATACAGGTTATTATCTTTCAGACCCTGGATATAGCGGTCGTCTGCTTCCTGCAGCAGCGCACATTTTTCAGCCGTTACTTCTCCCAGTATCCTGATGGCCAGGCCCGGTCCGGGAAAAGGATGGCGATCGATCATATCGGCGGGTACGCCCAGTTCCCTGCCCACCCGCCTTACCTCGTCTTTAAAAAGTGCGCGCAGGGGTTCTGCCAGTTCCAGGTGCAGGTGTTCCGGCAGGCCGCCCACATTGTGGTGCGATTTAATGGTAACAGAAGGGCCGTGTACCGATACGCTTTCAATCACATCCGGGTAAATAGTGCCCTGGCCCAACAGGCCAACGCCGGGTATCTTTTTGGCTTCCTCCTGAAAAATATCGATGAACAGGCTGCCGATTACCTTCCTTTTGGCTTCGGGTTCTGTTTTACCGGCAAGGCCATCATAAAAGCGTTCTTTGGCATCGATGCCTTTTACATTAAGCCCCAGCTGCGCATACGTGTGCAAAACGGTTTCAAACTCATTTTTTCTTAATACACCGTTGTCTACAAATATGCCAAAGAGGCGATCGCCGATGGCTTTGTGGATAAGCGTAGCCGCCACGGTAGAGTCTACCCCGCCGCTTAATGCCATCACTACTTTACGGTCGCCGATTTGCTCTTTTAAGGCAGCTACGGTATCTGTTATAAAATGGGCGGCCGTCCAGTCTTGTTTGCAGCCGCAAACATTCACCAGGAAATTCCGTATTATTTTTTTCCCTTCGGTAGAATGGTATACTTCCGGGTGAAACTGCACGCTGTATAACGGTAAAGCAGCTATGTTTTTCTTAAAGGCGGCAAAGGGTATGCTTTCGGTGGTGGCCAGTACATCAAAACCTGCCGGCAGCTGCAGCACAGAATCGGCATGGCTCATCCATACCTGCGATGTTTGACTGACCGCATCAAGCAGGGTATCCTGAACCGTTACCTGCATGGTGGCGCGGCCGTATTCTCTTTTGCTGGCTTTGGCTACCTGGCCGCCAAATTGTTTGGCTGTTAACTGGGCGCCGTAACAGATGCCCAGCACCGGCCATTTTTCATTCAGGGCTGCAATATCTACTTCGGGGGCATTGTCGTCATTTACACTAAAGGGCGATCCGGAAAGAATGATGCCTTTCAGCGAGGAATCAGCGGGAATAGCCTTGTGAAAAGGGATGATTTCGCAGTACACATTGGCCTCCCGGACGGCGCGGGCTATCAGCTGGGTATACTGGCTGCCAAAGTCGAGAATCAGGATTTTTTCGGTCATGGTGCCGCGAAGGTAAGAAAACAGCTGGGAGCTGAGCACAGCCCGTAAAAAAGAGGCCGGCCGGGGGAACCTGAAAATAAATATACAGTAACAATGTTAAAAACGGCTGTGCCGGTAATAGCCACGCAATGGTATAAAATTCTGTACAATTTTATAAATAGATGCGCTATCTTCATAAAAGGGAAACGGGCAGACCTGCCTGTTTTCCGTTCTTCCAACTTCTCCTGTAACCTGTTGTAAGATATGACCGTCTTAACAACAGCCTATTTTACTGATACGTCCAAATTCAGCATCTTTACTTTTTAAATAGCATAACATGAAAAAGCTTTTGGTAGGGTGTACAGCCCTTGTATTCATATCCTCCTCCTGTATGTTTATGGGTGGTAAGCGGGTAAACGGCAACGGAGATATAAAATCCCTTGACCACGCGGTAACGGCCTTTAAGAATGTACAGGTATCGGGCAATATCGATTTATATGTTTCGCAGGGTGCTACCAAACCCGTCACCCTTGAAGCAGACGAGAACCTGTTGCAATATATAGATGTTGAACAGCAGGGCGACCAGGTAACCATCAAGATCCGGGATGGATTCCGGTTGCGGCCCAGCGGTAATATTAAAGCTTATGTAACTTCCACCCTGTATAATAATATCGATGTGTCCGGCGCCAGTAATATAAAGAGCCAGGCAAAGATTGCCAACGCGGAAAAGATGTCGCTGCAGGTAAGCGGGGCCGGCAATATTGATATGGATATTACTGCACCGGCCATTGCCGTGCAGGTATCCGGTGCGGGCGATGTGAACCTGAAAGGCGAGACTAAGACATTTGATCTTAATTTATCAGGTGCCGGCAACGCGCATTGTTTTGATTTGCTTTCAGAGAATACAAAAATCGGTATTTCAGGTTTTGGCAATGCGGATGTATACGCCAGCGAAAAACTGGATGCACAGGTGAGTGGAGCGGGCGATGTGTTGTACAAAGGCGGGGCTACTAATATTGTGCAGCAGGTAAGCGGTGCCGGCAGCGTGAAGAAAGCTGATTAGTCGTTAGTTAACATAGAAAAATACATCTTTTGGATAATAAATATTTGATTTGAAATAATTATTTTTTGTGGCTGCCATTGCGGTCGTTGGTCTTTCTTCTTGTCATTACAGAAACAGCCGGCATGTATCCGGCAACGGACGGGTAACTGCAGAGCAGCGAACGGTAACCGGCTTTACCGGCATAGAAACCCGCGGCGATATTGATATCATTGTATCACAGGGCAGTTTCAATGTAAGGGTGGAAGCAGACCAGAATCTGCTGCAATACATTGAAACCAGTGTAACAGATGGCCGGCTGGTCGTTCGTTTCAGGGATCATCTATCCATTTACAACGATGATGATGTAAAAGTATATGTCTCCGCTCCTGAGTTGAATTATTTTGCTACCAGCGGCTCGGGCAATATCAACGGACGGGGTAAGATTGCCGATAAAACCAGGATGGGCGTTAAAGTGGCCGGCAGTGGTGATGTGGAATTGCAGCTGGATTGCCCTGAAATAAAAACCGAAACCTATGGCAGCGGCGATATTTCTTTAAAAGGCGAGGCGAGAAATGTTTCCTGCGAACTCAGCGGCAGCGGCGACCTGAAAGCGGCCGACCTGAAAGCAGAAGCGGTAAAGATCAGTGTACATGGCAGTGGCGATACCGAGATATTTGCCAGTGAATCGCTGGATGCGGAAATATTTGGCAGCGGTGATGTACATTACAAGGGCGATCCCAAAATAAGCTCTTCTATACACGGCAGCGGCGAGTTGTCTAAGATGGATTAGGCGGATATGAACCATCTTTTGCAGCACCTTAACTTATTTTTCCGGAACATTGTCACATGAAAAGAGTAAGCCTGCTGCTGGTATTATTTATAGGCATGGCTGGCCATGCACAAGACCAGCCACCGTCTGCCGAAGCCTTTGTAAATGCCGTTCGCGGCCTGGTAGTAGACAGTGGCTTTTCGCACTATTACCTTTTGCAGACTGCTGCGCCCTGTTCCTTTAAAAAATTCGACTACGACGAGTGGCTTAAATATGCCTTAAAAGAAGATGTTCCTGTTTATATCCTCAATGAACTGTCAAAAAAATCATATTCGGATACCAGCCCGCGCAACTGGCAGCCCGGTAAACTGCAGCAGGCTGACTGCATTGACGAAGAAAGCGCAAAAAAGATTTTATTACCCGTATTAACCCGGCATGCTGCCAACAATTACATCAATCATCCCGAAAGCCGGACTGTTTTTTATTTTTCCAGGCCTGCCTTCACAGACGATTATCAATACGCCATTATCGATATGGGATACCGTTGCGACAACCGGCAATGCGGCATGGGCACAACCTTCTTATTCAAACAGGTAAAAGGCAGCTGGCAACTGGCCGGAAAAAAAATGGCCTGGGGGAATTAGCAAGCGTGAAAAGAATCATAAGTTCACATACCGCACGGTTATCC
>CAXTMV010000101.1:0-8534 GCA_964245425.1 uncultured Flavihumibacter sp.
AGCGCGCTTCGTTCGGGACGAAGAGGCCGCTGGTTCGAATCCAGTCATCCCGACCCGACCAGGTAATGCCTGGTTCTTCGATATAGTCCCCCCTGGATTTTTATCTGTGGGGGATTTTATTCTGGCTACAACCCTTTTTTAATGGTTCCCCAATATCCCTTCTGTGTAAGTTTGACAGCGGGTAAACAAAACGGCTTTTTTGCCTGCTATGGCAACTGCAACAAAACGCATTTGGTAAAAGTATTAACTGAACAGTCATGACTTCGATACGGCGATCTGGAACAACCAACTTATTATGTTGGATGATCTTGGCTTCGCTGGTCTTTTTTATCGCTGCGATGACCCTATTCACCCAATTGCTTATGTTGCTGGAACCTGCAATTGATGGGATTGATTTTGTTATTACCGGCAGCCGGACTTCTTTTCTTTTCTCCCTGACAGCAGCGTTCATTCCTATACTGACTGTATTGACCTGGCGCGTTTCGCGGATTGATTCATTGAACAGAAGGATTTTTTCCGCAGCCATAATTATTTTCAGCATGGCAACTGCATTGCTTGCACGGCATCAGCAAGTTAAAATATATTTTACACGTGTTGTCAGGCCAATGCTGTTAACAGAAGGCAAAACACATGTCATATATCCAATCGACCCAAGAAATTTTGTGTATTACCTGCTGGGTGGATTGCTTGTCGGCTGCTTACTTTCTAATTTGATACTCCGGCAAAAAAATAGGGTATCGGTGCAATTGTGAGCTGGGAAATACCGTGAAGAACCCTGCAGGCATTACAATTTAGCGTAATTTCAATGGCTATGGCCTTTGATATAAAACTCGCAGACAGAATCAGGGATCACCTGGCAAACTTGCCGGCATTGAAAGTGGAAGAAAAAAAAATGTTTCGTGGACTTACATTTATGGTAAACGGGAAAATGTGTATCAATGTAAGCAATAACAATCTGATGTGCCGGTATGACCCGGTTTTGCAGGCGGAAGTGGCGGCAAGAAAAGGCTATCAGCCAATGATTATGAAAGGGCGGCAATATAAAGGCTATTGCTATGTGAACGAAAACGGGTATAAAACAAAACGCGATTTCGGCTACTGGTTAAATATATGTCTGCAATTCAATGACAAGGCAAGGGCATCAAAACCTACCAACAAACAATAAACTTTTCTTCAATATATGCTGACAGCCGTTCATCCAAAACTACCCATGCGCAGTAAGCAGGCAACAAAAGATTTCTACCTGGATAAGCTGGGTTTTCAACTACTGGGGAGTGCCGACTACGACGAATACCTGATGGTTAAAAAAGACAGCATTGAAATTCATTTTTTCCTGTTCGCAGCCCTCGACCCAAAAGAAAACTATGGACAACTGTACCTTCGTACGGATAATATCGATGCCCTTTACCAGTTGATGCTGGATAATACAGTAGCCATACACCCGGCCGGTCATTTGCAGGTAAAGCCCTGGCAACAAAGGGAATTTTCCCTGCTGGACCCCGACAGCAATTTACTGACCTTCGGGCAGTCCGTCTAACAGGGTTCCCATAGCTATTGTAAATGAAAAAATTGTCAACGGCTGACGCCGCATCAGTCAATTTGTTTCTGGATAAATAAAATCCGAAACCGCAAAAAGATTGCCGGAAAAAAGCTATCTTCCCAAACAATACCGCCCTCGAATACGCAGGTTACATTTTTGCCAATATCTTCATGGCCATCATTTTCGATTGCAAGCAGGCGGATTGCTTTGCCTGATTTTTTTTGACAAGTAGCCTGCAGGCCTGAACAGTACTGCACGGGCTTTCGCACGAACCTTCATTAACCTTATCCCGATCTGTACAGACCCTTTTATGAACCGGCAACTAACATATCCAGGCATACTGTTGATTGTTGTATTAATCATTTTTTTTGCGCCTATGGCAGCCGGGCAGCCATGCAACCAACAATATAACTGGACGACCTGGCAAACCTTTACCGGCACCACTGCTACGGGCACCATTAACAACAACGGGCAACTGGTACACGTAACCATGCGTTCCAATTTCAATTTTACGTTTACCAATTCAATTTTCGGGTATGCGAATTTCAGTGGATTCCCGGGTGGCATCCCTAACTCAAAAGTGCCGGCTACCACCTGGTCGGCAGGGGCAGGGGGCACTACTACCATGTGTTTCGACCAGGTGGTTAAAAATCCGGTACTCGTTTTTTCGTCCCTGGGCGCACCGGGGGTACCTGTTACGCTTCATTTTTCTGTTCCCTATCAGGTTGCGTACAAGGGGGTAGCCATGACATATGTAAATGATACAACCGTAATAGGCGCGGAAGGATATACGGTACTTCTTTTCCCCGGCGATTTTAGTTGCCTGACCATCTTTTCTACCACCCCAGAAAATTATACCAATATTACCTGGGGATTGAACCCGCCGCTGTTTCCTGTCACCATTACCGGCGGCCCTGCCGGGTGCGACAGCGTGTTGTTATCGGCTTCCGGCGGGGTTAAATATCATTGGACGGGTGGAAAATACCCGGATAGTGCCAACAATACTTTCTCCGCCAGCGGCACTTATATTTTAACAGTTACAGATGCCAACGGTTGCACGGTCACCACCTCCCGCACGGTAACCGTTACGCATGCATCGCATGTTTCCATAAACATGACAATTTGTGAAGGAAGCAGTTTTGCCGGACACACTACCAGCGGGCAATACAGTGATACCCTGGTGGCTGCAAATGGATGCGACAGCATACGAACCCTGAACCTGACCGTTACACCCAAAGCACATTCAAATGTTTTGAAGACAATCTGCGCCGGCGATACGTATATAGGGCATTCCGCAAGCGGAAGCTATATCCTGGATACCCTGGTGGCCGCCAATGGTTGCGACAGTATCAGGACCCTGCAACTGACGGTATTGACAAAATCGTTTTCAGCTATCAGCCAGGTGATCTGTAAGGGCGAATCCTATCTTGGTCATAATACAACCGGCACCTACACCGATGTTTTGACAGCTGCCAATGGTTGCGATAGCGTACGCACCCTTCACCTGACGGTAACATCTTTTATCAATACTACTGTGAATCTTACGATCTGCCAGGGGCAATCCTATGCCGGTCATTCGGCAACCGGCACCTATACGGATACACTGCCATCGACCGGCAGCTGCGATAGCATACGGCTGTTGAACCTGACTGTTTCTCCTGTATTGCGTACCATCATGAGCGCCACCATTTGTGAAGGGGGAAGCCTGCTCGGTCATACCAGCAGCGGAACCTACACGGACACATTGAAAGATCGGAATGGCTGTGATAGTATTGTACAGCTGACACTGGGCATTACAACAGATTGCGTGATCCATTTTCCCAATGCGTTTACACCCAATGGCGACGGTAAAGACGATTCTTTCCGGGCCCTTGCATCCATTCCGCCAGACAATTACCTCCTGACCATCTATAACAGGTGGGGGCAAAAAGTATTTGAAACCACTGATTACCGCCGTGGCTGGGATGGAATGATACACCAGCGGCCTGCTGACCAGAATGGCTATGTATATGTATGCCGGTATCGCCTTAAAGGACAAGACAGGCAGGCATCCGGGCTTTTGATGCTGTTGCGCTAATAGTATGGTTGAATATGGATCTTATTTTCCCGCCAATCCATCAGAAGATCGTATAAGCTTTGCCGATAGATCGGGTTCTTTCATGTCTTTATCAAAAGGGTACATCGGCCGCAGGATATGTTTATAAGGCAGGTGTTCAATGTCCTGGTCTACACCGCCCGGTGTCAATGCCATTATCCAGCCGGCGCGCATGGCATAGAGTTCGGGTTCCAGGTAGCCGATTTTTACTACCACTATGGCGGCTTTGCGCGGTGCAAGCCCCAAGCGGGTAAAGTCGATTTCTTTATGATAAGGCTTTCGTTTTTGGGTAACAATGATGTGCAGGCTGCCTACCCTTACCACCACTTCTACTTCAGCGTCCTTGTCTCCGCTGACAATCGATTCTACTATTCCTGCCAGGTGCGCGGGCGGAGAAAAGCGTGCGTCTACGGCGGCGCCTGCGTAGCCGTCTACGGGATGGCCAATACCTGCAGTGATCGCTTTTTTAACCAGCTCGGGCCCGGGAATAGAGGCATAGATAAGGGTAGGGCCATTGGCAGATTTAAAGGCGGGGTGGGCCAGTAACTGGTTGAGGGTCCAGGTTACATCACCGGCGCCGCCGGCCGTGGGATTATCGCCCATATCGCTGATAAAAAAAGGATGCTGTGCGCTGGCCAGCGCACTGTCCAAACATTCTTTCCAGGACCGGGTGGTAGCCACAAAAGCAAATTCGTTATGGGCATTCCAAAAGCGATGCGCCAATTGCTCCGCTGTCTGGGTCACTTTTTCTTTATCGTCTCCGGTTACCATTACCACCGCATGGTTGCGGGTTTCATCTGCCCAGGCATAACCTATCCAGATGGCGGCATCAATAATTCCATCCTGCCGGCTGGCAGGCACCACTGCCTGGTAAATGCTTTTACCAGGTTCTATCCGGGTGCTGGTTTTTTCGCCGGGCAATAATACCGGTATAGAAACCCAGGCTTTGTAGAGCGGCTTGCCTTTACCGTTTTCAATTCTTTGCAGCAGGTTGTCTACTGCGCGTCGTTTTGTTTCCATGGCATCTTCGTGGGGCGCCATGCGATAGCAGGTTATCAGGTCTGTATTTTCGGCCAGTGTGGTAGAAACATTGCCATGCAGATCCATCGATGTAGAGATGATCGTTTTAGGGCCTACCAGCGCCCGTATGCGTTTGATAAAATCGCCTTCAGGATCTTCCAGTCCGATTACACTCATGGCGCCATGGATATCAAAAAAAAGCCCGTCGTAGGGTCCATTTTTTTTAAGGGAATCCAGTGTTTTGCCTACCAGCGATTCATAAGCGGCACGCGTAACCGCTCCGCCCGGCAGGGCATGGCCGGCAACGGCCGGTAGCCAGAGCGCCCGTTGAAGCAGCGGTGAATCGGCAGCCAGGAAGGGGTAGCCAGCCATTATATCCTTGCCGTATTTGGCATGAAAAGCCGCTTCTTCTGTGATCGCCGGTGAAAATGTACTCGATTCAATACCAAGACCGGCGATGGCTATGCGCGGGATTTTTTTTTTGGGCGATTGGCAGGCCATGCCAAAGAAAAGGCCGCTGAACAGGACCAGTTTAAATAAGTGCTTCACAAAAAATGTTTGGGTTAAATGAAAGGCTGTTGCAATAACGGTTCAATGTAAGCAAATTATACTGCTGTATCACCTTAAAATATTCGATTGTCTTTGCCAGCGCAAAGGCAGTCGCCCCAAAAAAAACCGTTATCGTACTAACGGCCTGCCATGACCGCTGCGGTATAGAGCGCGTACTACAAACTAAGTATTTTCCTGTGCGGCTTATACAGGCATTTTTGTGCATGGTTGATTGCTATTGATTTTAAATGTTGTCAGCTCTATAGATACCAGTACATACCCGGCCCGGCAGTCGCCTGCCTATTTATTAACACAAAGCATAAAGAAATGAAAAGATCATGGATTGTTCTGGGCCTGGCCCTGTCTTTTATGGCAAGCTGCAAAAAAGGTACAGATGCAGCGGCTGCCGCTGGCAACTGTACCAGCAGGAATACTTGTTCGATAGCCTTTACCAACGATTACAGCAGTGCCCTGGATATTAAAGTATACGACCCCGACAACAAGCTGAAGCTGACCATTACCGGGCTGGCATCCGGCGCATCCGTAACCAGGGACAGTGTGCCGGCGGGGCAGATCATTGTCATCTGGAGCGGCGGAACGCTCTCCGGTACCCTGTCTCACTACCTTAGTTTTCAGCCCTGTCAGCATTATACGGAGAAGTATTACACCACGCTTCCTTCCGACAGGCGGTATAAAAAAGACATCGAACCGGTAGCGGGCAGCGAAGCCTTGCAGGGCCTGATGCAGTTAAAGCCCGCTTCGTATGAATATGATTGGCTGAAATTTCCCCTGCTGAATGCGGTAACAGGCCGGACCAATGGATTTATGGCACAGGACCTCGAAACAGTCTTCCCGGAAGTAGTAGTAAAAGATGCGGCAGGATACCGGAGCGTAAATTATGCGGCACTGGTACCGGTATTAACAGCAGCCATACAGGAGCAACAGAAAAAAATAGCAGCGCTGGAAAAACAAATGAACGGCTTGAAAAGGGTTTGTAATAATAAACGCAAATAGACAGAAGTTGGATTCAATATAGCAATCATGTTCAGCGGTTAGCCCTGGATGAACAGGAACCGGCCTCGCTGATTTATTATACCACCACGATTTCTTTTTTGCCGCTGAAGAAAATAAGCTGTAGAAGGGATGCTTCCACTTCAGCAGCGCTGGCAAGTAAAGATTTGTCTTTAATATAAGCTTGAATATCACTGGCAGCGTGAAGTAGTTTTTCTTTATACACAGATGCAAAATCGCAATAATCGAGTTCAAAACCCCAATTAGTTGCCAGGTGTGCAAAAACGGCCTTGTCGCACTGGGATAGATTTTTATAGTCGGTAACAATGTATTTGTCGCGCGGAATTTGTTGCAGGTGCGCGAGTATTGCCTTGTTATAAGCGATCCATATGGCCAGGTAACGCTGGCTGTATTTTTTTAGCAGGATGGGCAGGCGCCTCCGCTTCTTTATATGCTCCCATATAAATTTCGACAGGCCCCGGCGGGTGGAATATTTTTTTTCTGTTCTTTTATAAATGCGGAATATCAATGAGCTTACTACGGATTCATAGTCGCGTAATACCACCAGGTAGAATGCGTCGGGCAGCAATTCGCGGTAAGTATCCAGGAACAGGCATGTCCGCGGATCTTTCCAGGCCCATTGTATATTATTATCATTCTTAAACGATACAATTCCCTGCAGGATATCTTTTTCGCCGGTCGCGAGCGGATGAACAGGATTGGTATACCCGGCAGTATCCAGGTGGCGGCGCTTTAATATCAATTCATGCGCCTGTAGAAATTCGATGTCTTCAAAATGGCCGTCTTCGTTGCCTGTACCACTGCCCACCAGTTCATCTCCTACATGCAAGCCGCACTTGTGTAGCCATTGCGTAATCAGTGAAGTGCCGGAACGGTGCATCCCGATTATTACCAACGCCCTGTTTATATTCATTACTGAGCAGTTTTGCCTTTTATATGGCGGCACGGGTAATATAAGCGTCTTTATGCCCGGCTTTCAGGTTTTGCATAATAAATGAAAAAAGTTCACGCGCGCAGGTTTCTTTTCTTTTGAAACTGGTGCAAAGATGCAGGTCAGGATTGGTTGGCCGATCGAACGGATCGTTTACACCTGTCAGGTTGGATATTCGTTCCGGATGGCCTTCCTGCAGCAAGGCTCTTTTATAAAGACCTTTTGTATCGCGTTTTATCAGCACCGGCACGGGGCAATCAACAAATATGATTTGCACATCTTTGTAACTGCTCGCCAGCTCTGATCTGATTTCATTATAAGGATTGATGGCGCTTATAATGGATACAACGCCGTGCGCAGACAATTTGCTGGCAACGAAGCCCAGCCGCCGGATATTTTCGCAACGGTCTTTTTTTGAAAAACCGAGATCCCTGCAAAGGTGGGTGCGGTAATCGTCTCCGTCTATAATTTCCACGGCAACGCCAATAGACTGTAGTTTTTCTTTGACGAGGCCGGCCAGGGTTGATTTACCTGCGCCGGATAATCCGCATAGTTGTATTATCATTGGTATACGTTTTACGTCTTTTATAGACGACGATTGTTGTCGTCAGTGGGTTTCAACACTAGTAATGAATAAGGAGCAATGGTAGTAGTAAGAGGTGTCTGCATGTATAAAACGCCGACTGGTAGTAACGAATAGTTCAAAACAGATACGTCAATATCAAGACCGGTGTTGGTAAATGCTCGTGCGTTGCCCGGCTTTAATCTTTTTTTAACCACTATAAGACTTAGTGTACGGATAAAGGTTATACACGGTCAATTGTTTTAATCTTTTTTTAATACCTGTTTTTTTGTCCTATAATTAATAGACGTGTAACTAAATAAATTCATGCGGCCTGTTAAAAAAAAATCGGTGAATAGAAGATAAATAGCGGGTAAGAACGCATAATACCCATGGTTTTAATCTCATATTAATGTTATGCGGAGACAGCTACTATTTTTTTTGAATTCGGGGGGATATTGGTACAGGTGCTTTTCAGAAAACAGATGGCCGTATTTTTTTCAGTCATTGCTGTCCTGGCAGCCGGCTGGGGGAATGATACCGAGGACAAGGGTTGATTTTTTTTGCATGCAACAGTGAACGGTTTGGACATGCGTTGTATCAGTAGCCTGGGCGTTATTGATGGTTATAAATATTCAGGCCACCCAAAGGGTATAGACCAGCCAGGCCAGCAACAATCCCATTGCGGCCAGCAGCAGGCCGCTGAGACGTTTCTTTTTCAGAAACAATAACAAGATCATGCCCGTAACGGATACGAGTGTCATTAAGATGGCTGACATATCAATGATGACCGACCATGCAGTAC
>CAXTMV010000101.1:8608-13422 GCA_964245425.1 uncultured Flavihumibacter sp.
GCATCCCTGCCCTTATGTAAATCGTTTAAGACAGCCACCATACCGCCATTGGTTTCCAGCAATTCATACCTGCCGGTAGCGCGGTTAATGAATACATCTGCTGCATAGCCAGGGCCTTTAAAAGAGAAGGTGCATTCTTCCTCGTCTATCCTGCATTCACTTAAGGAGCCTTTTAGCTGGTGCCGGTTGCGCAGGTAATGCACAATGGCGGTTTTATCTATTTGCGCCGTATCCGCTTTTTTAACCCAGTCGGGTGGCAGGCTGTCTTTTTTTTGCAGGGTATGTGCCTGCCCGCCAAACATGTCTGCGTGATTGAGGGTGAGCCCGGTAACGGCAAAGAAAAAAACGATCGCAAAACTGAACATGGATAAATAAATATGCAGCCATCGCCACAATGCCGCGAAGCGGCGCTTGCCGGCCGGTTTTTTATTTCCCGCCGGGGACTTTCCTGCTGTATTCGAAGGAGGCAGCGGAGATTTCAGCATTTCCTGCAAAGTTAAATGATTGAGGTGTTTCATTATGGCTGAATTCCTGTTGCAGCAGCTGGTACGATCCATGTTCCCTGCTCACTTCAATTTTCAATACAAAGCTGCCGGCTGGCACGGGCTGGCCTTTATCGTCTTTGCCATCCCATTTAATCGTATACCTGCCGGGCGAACGGGTGGCGCTTGAAACCGAAGTCAATGCATTTTTATCAGTAGCGTATAACCCCCGGTATTTTAAGAACCATGTTTTTAATTCACGCAGGTATTTATCTTTTTCGTGCCATAGGGCTATTGTACGTACAGCATTGTGGTTTTGATCTTCTATCCACACGGCCACATAAGGCCGCTTGGCCATCTGCCGACGCCGGGTGGCTATTTCTATTTGTACCGTCAGTTCAAAATTATTGTCGGCGGGGCGCGGTGCAAGGGCAGACAACCGGCGGTGTTTTCCCGCGGGCGTTTCCAGGCTTGCCCAGCCCTTACTGCAGATCTGCCTGCCGTCTCTTGTAATAACAAGGTATTCTACACCGGGTATGGTGGCCAGCCGGCGGATGCCTTCCGGATCCAATACATTAAAAGCGGTTGCCAGCGCACCGGCATCCGTTGCCTGCGGGGCAACCACGGTTGCACTGATGATATTATCTGCCGGCTGCCCGGTTAAAGGATTTACGATATGTGAATACCAGCGGCCATTGATCATTTCTCCGCGCCGGTAATTGCCACTGGTTGCAATTGTTTTGTTGTTCAGTAACAGTTCGTCTGTAACGGCATCGTTCTCTGCATCGGCCCTGGGATCCCGAATGCTTACCGTCTCTGTCCGATCTCCTTCAATTACGATATCGCCACCAATGTTTACCACCACCGCGCCAATGCCCGGGCTGGCCAAAGCTGCAGCTGCAGCATGCTGTATAATATAGGTTTTTACAAATGAATTAATCACCAGTGGTGCATGGCTCAGGTGGGTGGCCGTTTGGGTGCCGGTATCCAGTTTCCAGTGCGGCTGCTGCACCAGCGCCACTGCGCTGTCAAGTTCTGCCTGGCTGGGCAGGCGTTGACGCGCAGCTGCTGTTTTCCAGACCTGCCCGATGGTAGCGGCGGCGGCATCCAGTGCGCCATCGCTGTTGGCCCTCCAGCGGTCAAAAAGCTGTAATACCCTAAAGAGATCGGCAGATACAGGTACCGGCTGGGCAAAAGTGGTTGTCCAGCGGCTAAACTCACTACCAGCATCATACGCACTTAATAGATTGTCCAGGCGACGGATCTCCCTGAGTACGGATGCTTCTGCCGCGGTTGCTGCCGCGGAAGAGCGACCCATTATTTTTAATTCCATGGAGGTACCCAGTACATTTTCAAAGTGGGAAATGTATAACCGGCTATTTTTTCTGTTGCTGTTTACCGGGCGATGGCCGGCTGAAAATCCATTCAACGGCATTGCTGCGCAGAGCAGCAACCATACTTTCAGCGCGGGTTGGCACAAAAAATTTGACATGGTAACAAATTGAAAAGTGTATAGGATGCATCGCTTTTTTCTGACATCGCGGCGCACAAGCTTTTAACCTGCTGCAATTTTACAGAAAAAACAGCAGGTATTGTTTACGCAAAACGATATAAATAGAAGGCAGTGACACTTGCCGTTCGGCAAACCTTTATAAATAACCGGCGCCATACCTGGAAGGTCTGCATGGCCGTTTCCCGGATTTGGCGGCATTTTAAAAATGCATTAGGGATTGGTCAGTACCAGGTATTGGTAGGCCTGCAGCACCACCTGGTTGCCGGTGTTAAATCCGCTGCCGTCAAAAGCGTCTTTCCATTGTGTATTGGCCAGCGCCAGGGGTACGGCAAATGACAACGCCGTGTTGCGCAGGTTTACCATGACCAGTATTCTTTTTGCATTAAAGGTTTTTGTAAAGACGCAGGCATCGTGGTTGCTGTACGACAGCAGGTCGCCCTGTTTAACAACTTCGCTGCCATTCCTGAAACCGATTATTTTTTTGTATTCAGCTGTGGTGCCGGGGCCGGTGGTCCAGTCGATGACCGTGCTGTTATTGAAAAAATTCAATTTTACCGGGCAGGCTACTTCCTGGCCATTGTAGATCATCGGTACGCCTTTCATGAGCGCCGCCACTGCAAAGGCAGCCAGGGATCCGTTTTTTCCGCCGAGCAAATCCAGTGGTGTGCCATCGCTGTTGTCTACATCGTGGTTGGAAATATAGCGCACTACTTCGTCGCCGGCGGTGGCATTGGCATATTCAACCGTATTAATAGAATCAATTGTTTGAACGGAGCCATTTGCCTTGTAAACTGTATTCACCAGGTTATAATAAAAGCCCATGCCGTATTTGAGCTGGAAGCCGGCAGTAAAATGATCTGCACGGGTGCCCTCTGCAAAAAGCAATAACTGGTGGCTGGTAATCTTTCGCAGGCTGTCGATGGCCTGTTTCCAGAAATCGGCGGGTACAAAGTCTGCCGCATCGCAGCGGTAGCCATCAATATTGGCCTGGTATACCCAGTATTGCATGGCTTTGATCATGGCCTTGCGCATATCGGCATTGTTGAAATTCATCGCTGCCACGTCGGCCCAGCCGGTATTTGGCGGACTGATAATATTACCGGCTGCATCCTGCTGGTACCAGGCTTTATTGCTGATCCAGGCGTTATCCCAGGAAGTATGGTCCGCCACCCAGTCGAACAGCACGGCCATATTGCGTTTATGCGCCTCCGTTACCAAGGTACGAAGGTTGTCCAATGTGCCGAATTCGCTGTTCACCGATTCGTAATCTTTTACACAATAAGGAGAGTTTACCGATTTCAGGGCGCCCACCGGGTATACCGGCATCAGGTACAGCACCGTGGTGCCCAGTGCTTTGATAGAATCCAGCCTGGCCTGCACGCCGGCAAAATTGCCGGTGGCGCTGAAAGCCCGTATATTAACCTGGTAAATGACGACATCTTTTACCGCCGGTACGGCAGCATACGGTGCTCCGTATTGTGCAGGTGTGCTGTCCGCCGCCACCACCACGGGCGGTGGCGTATAAGGCGAAATGGAACCATTCTTAGTACAGGCGGCCAGTAAAAAAAACAGGGATACGGCAGTGAAATTCATCTTGATCATTGCTTAAGGAGCGGCTTTTAATTTTTCTGCAGTGAATACAGGTATTTGCCTGATGTATGCAGATCCAGGGTGATGGTATAATTGCCGTCTGCCGGAACAGACAGGTTATTAAGACCGGGGGTATAGCCAAAGAAAGGATTGTCTGCATATACCAGGTTATTGTTATTGTCTATGCCGAAATCGATTGACCAGGCATTATTGGCCCTGAATTTAAATGATCCGTTTTGCTTCATGGCAGCGGTAATGGTCCATACCTGCCTGCTGGCATCGTAACTCATTTGCGTATCATGGTCCCAGCCACCGGGCGTGGCATCACCAATAATACCCCAGGTGGTTTTGGTGGCGGTCCAGGTATTTTTATTCAGGTCGGCCGTTAGTTCATAGTAGCCGCTGTCGGGTACTGATAATCCGCCTGCCAGGCCATCGGTACTAAAAGTGCCGTTGCCACCATCGCCATAATTGATATGGTTCCAGTCGGGCGCATTGGTATATTTAAAATACTGCACACCGCCGCCGGTTATTTTTTCATATGCTTCATACAGGCCCGGTTTGCCCGGCACCGGGTTCAAAGCTGGTGCGGTAGAAGGATCCCAGTTCTGGTAGGCACCGGGAATGTACAGGTTAAGGCCATAGGGCGTTACCTGTAGCAACAAAGTGTTTGAATAGACGGGCGCAACGGTGGAAGCGGATCCGTTGTACTGGTTTACATCTGAACGGATGCGCACGGCGATGGCATTGGGCGCACCGGCCGTCAGGCCCATGGCATTCAGTAAATTGTTCAGGTCTTTGCCGGTAAAACCATACAGCAACAGGTTATTGCCCACTGAAAAACTGCGGGCCTTTTGCCAGGTAGCTGTATCGGATGGCACATCTAACTGTAAGGTATAGCTGATAACCGGGCGCTCCCCAAAATTGGCTGCTCCCCAGGAAAAATGTTCTACTGTATCTGCATCATTTGCCGTCGTTAATACCAGCGTGCTTTTTGAAGCACTGAGCTGTTTGGGCGATTGACCGTCTGCAAGGTTGTATTGCAGGCCATCTTTATTGCAGGCTGACAACAGGCCGCCCGTCAGTAGCAATGCGCTTATATAATTGATTGTTTTTTTCATGTTGGCTACATTTAAAAATTGATTAATAACCCGGGTTCTGGTGCAGGTTAGGGTTGGAAATGATCTCGGCTGCGGGCAGGGGAAATAAAGCAAAATGCGCGTCTACGC
>CAXTMV010000101.1:13432-18159 GCA_964245425.1 uncultured Flavihumibacter sp.
GGCACCGCCGGCCACACCGCCTTTCCATGGCCAGAGATAACTGCTGCCGGTAAAGGAACCAAAGCGGATCAGGTCGGTACGGCGCTGGCCTTCCCAGTACAATTCCCGCTGTCTTTCTTTCAGCACATCATCCAGCAGGTAACTGCTTACATTGCCATTGCTGTTTTCATAGGCCCGCTGGCGCAGCGTATTGAAGTACTGCAGGGCGGTTGCATCACTGCCGCCCACACCACCGCGTTTTACTGCTTCTATGTACACCAGGTACATTTCTGCCAGGCGAAACAAGGGAAAATCAGTGCTGCACAATACGCCGTTGGGTGAATAAGGAATGGTACCGCCAACGGTCAGGTTGGTAAATTTGTAAACGCTGAGGCCGTCTGTGAAAGTAAGGGTACTGTTTATTTCCAGGTTGCCGGGTCCGAACAAGGCGCGTTTGTCGGTGTTACCGCTGTAATCGCCAAATACCAGTGGCAGGTTTTTGGTAGCACGGTTGCCCAGCCATCCGCCACCGGGTATGCCAAATGTCTTATTATCGGATGGGTCTGTTCCATGCGAAGAACAGATCA
This sequence comes from uncultured Flavihumibacter sp., assembly GCA_964245425.1. Taxonomy (GTDB): domain Bacteria; phylum Bacteroidota; class Bacteroidia; order Chitinophagales; family Chitinophagaceae; genus JACMLD01. Next base: position 13,999 of record CAXTMV010000101.1, read on the forward strand.
GGAAAGTAGTGCCGCCATAGTTCTGGGAATTGGTGGCATCGTAAGCAACCGGTAAAATAATCTCCGGGTTGTTCAGGTTATTATCGCTGGTGAACAGGTTTTTAAAATGAGGCATCAGGCTATAGCCCGCACCCAGTACTTTGCTGGCATAAGTAATCGCATCTGTATAATGATCGGTGCCGGTGTATACGGTGGCATTCAGGTACAGGCGTGCCAGTAAAGCCCATGCCGCTGCCTGGTCTGCGCGGCCGTATTCATTCTGCCGGGCGGCCACCAGGCTGCCATCAATATCTTTCAGTTCAGATTCTATATAGGCAAAGAGGTCTTTGCGCTGTATCTGCGGTGGAATGTATTTGCCAATCGGATTCTTTTCTGTAACAAAGGGCGGGTTGCCAAACAGGTCCATCAATACCCAGTACTGGTAAGCGCGGAGGAACCTGGCTTCCGCCCGGTATTGCCGGATATTATCAGCGTCTTTGCCGGTAATGCCATGACCGCTGATGGCGGCGTCGGTACTCTGCCGGATGAATTCATTGCAAACCGTAATCTGGTACAGGCTGCGCGCATACAGGGCATCAATCAATACATTGCTGGACGTCCAGTTAATGGTATGAAAGCTTTGCAGGTTCACGTCGTTCCAGGCGCATACATCTTCATCGGTCGTCAGTTCCTGCAGGTTAAAGTAGGCCCGCACAAAATCGGTGTTGGCGGCATCGGTAATACCGGCAATGTTTACGTCTGAATTGCCAACGCCCGTGCTGCTGACCAGCGAATAGCTGCCATACACTTTTGCCAGTACCTGTTTGTAGCCGGCAGCACTGCTGTATTGGGTTGCTGATGTATTCGCATTCAGCGGCAGCCGGTCGAGGTTTTTGTTGCAGGCACAGAACAGGAGGCTGTACAGGGGAATGATGATATATTGGTTTCTCTTTTTCATGATGGTTGTGTTTCCGGTTTAAAATTGAAGCGTAAGGCCCAGCACATATACGCGCGGACGGGGGTACAGCGCATTGTCAATACCGCCATAGATCTCCGGGTCGAGGCCCTTATACTTGGTAATGGTGAATACATTCTGGCAATTGGCATTTATACGCAGGTGCACTTTTTTATTGATGATGGCTCCGGCATCATAGCCAATGCCCAGGTTGTCCATTTTTAGGAAAGAAGCGTTCTGTACATAATAATCAGACTGCTGCTGACCATAATAAAAATGCGTCTGGTAGATATCGCTCAGGCTATTGGCCAGGTAACCCAATGGGTTCAGTACATTGGCCTGGATGGCGCCGGTGGCCAGGTTATTGTACATATAGTTGCCGGTATTGGCCCGCAACACGGTGTTCAGCGACCAGCGATCATACGTGAACTGGGTGGTAAAGCCGAAGATGAATTTCGGGAAAGGCGACTTATACCGGTAAAGGTCCTGCTGGTTGATAACACCGTCGCCGTTGATGTCTGCATACACACCTTCCACTGGTTTTCCATCCTTGCCATATTCCTGGTGATAAACATAGAAAGCATTGGCATTGTAGCCAACGGAATTGATCTGTATGATGCCGTTGCCGGTCAGTGTGCCGGGATAGCTGGGGTCTTTGGTGGCGGTCAGGTTGGTAATTTTGTTGCTGTTATAGGCAGCATTGAAACCCAGGTCCCAGGTAAAATGTTTTTCTTTTACAGGCACCAGGTTCAGCAGCAGCTCCACACCTTTGTTTTCAACATTCCCCACATTGGTAAGAATGGTGCTGCTGAAATTTGATCCGGCAGGGATGGGGATGGTGTTGAGCAGGTCTTTTGTTTTTTTATAGTATACATCGATGCCGCCGCTGATGCGGTTGTCAAAAAAGCCATAATCCAGGCCTGCGTTCCAGGCGGCCGTCTGTTCCCATTTGATGCCGGCATCGTAAGCAGCCGGCGTGCCCTGGTTATAATAGGTATTGCCAAACTGCACCTGCGACGAGTTGTCGCTGAGTGAATAGACCGGCAGGTAAGGATAATTGTAAATGCCGTCCTGGTTGCCGGTAACGCCATAGCTTAAGCGCAGTTTAAGATCAGACAGTTTTTTTGCATCCGATAAAAATCCTTCCTGGTTGATTCGCCAGGTAAAGGCAATGGACGGAAAAGTGCCCCAGCGGGTAGCCGGTGAAAAACGGGAAGAACCATCGGTGCGGATAGAAGCAGCGAGTATATAACGCGATTGCCAGGTATAAATCAGGCGCGCATAATAGGAGATCAGGGTGTTCTCCGGTTTATCGAGCGGAAAGGGCGGCTTACTGCCGGGAACAGTATCACCGTTGGCACGGATGCCCGGAAAATTATAATTGGTGGATAAATTATTATAATAACCATACCCGGCAGTGGCATTGATATTGCTGTTGATAGATGGAATGGTCTTGTTATAATTGAGGTAAAATTCGCCTACCTGGTTGTTGATCTTATTGGCGTATTTATTATGCATGCCACTGTCCAGGTAATTCTGTGCCGCATAGGCCGGCACGTCAATTTTTCCATCGCCTTTCGCTACATCGTAACCCAGGTTCAGGTTGGCATGCAGCTCGGGCAGAAAAGGAAAATTATAATCAAAACTGATATTGCCATAGCTTCTTTGCACCGTGCTGCTGTTGTGGTAAAGATCCAGCAGGGCTACCGGGTTACGGGGCGACAATTTATTCAAGGTAACCGCGCCGGAGCCGGGGTCTGTAGAAGCCCATTCAAAATAATTTCCATAAGGAGATGCAGCATGCACCGGCTGCGTAGGATCAAAATAAGCAGCGGAGCTGATGGCTGCCTGGTTGGCAAAGCGGGCATGGTTAACCGCTCCTTTCAGGTTGATGTCGATGCGCAGGTGATTGTCTAGCAAATGCGGGCTCAGCGAAATGCCGGCCGATACCCGCTGCAGGTTATCGGTTTTTAAAATGCCATCCTGGTTCAGGTAACCGGCAGACAAGCGGTAAGGCATCTTGTGCAGGGCGCCGGAAACACTCAGGTTATTGTCGGTGCTGATGGCCGACTGGTAAATCTCTTTTTGCCAGTCGGTATTGGCCGAACCCAGCAAAGATTTATACGTATGCACGTTATCGAAACTGCCGGTGCCCAGCGAATCTACATACTGGCGAAACTGCGCAGCCGATAATACAGCTGCTTTTTTTGGTAGCGTTGATACCGATACCTGGCTGGAGAAATTAAAGGCAGGCCTCCCGGAACTGCCTTTTTTGGTAGTGATGATAATGACCCCGTTAGAGGCCCTGGAGCCATAGATCGCCGTTGACGCGGCATCTTTCAGCACGGTAAAAGATTCGATATCGTTTGGATTGATAAGGCTCAGGGAATTGGAAGCGCCATAGATATTATTGCCACTGAGGGGTACGCCATCGACCACTATCAAAGGGTCGTTGCTGGCATTCAGTGAAGCACCGCCACGGATGCGAATGGTGCTGCCCGCGCCTGGCGATCCGCTATTGGAGGTTACAGAAACACCGGCTACCTTTCCGGCAATCAGCTGTTCGGGTGTTGTAATGCTTCCTTTTTGAAAATCTTTTGCGGTAACTGTTGCAATGGCGCCCGTCAACTCCTTGCGCTTTTGCGTACCATACCCGATCACCACCACATCGTTGAGCGCCCCACCGGCAGGGTGTATCACCAGGTTCAACGATGCGGCGGCGGCTACCTGCAGCGTATCGTACCCAATATAGCTGACCAGCAGTTTATCGGTTGCCAGTGCTGTCAAAGAAAAAGTTCCGGCCTTGCCGGTAAAAGTTCCCTGGTCTTTTCCTGCTATTTTAATGGACGCAGCTTCTACCGGCTCGCCTTTCTCGTTTCGCAGGGTTCCGTTCACTTGTACGGTGGCTGTTTGCGCGGCCACCGGGTTGAACAGGAAACCCAGGGGGAGCAGTAAAATCAATAGCCGGATAGCACGGGATACATTCATATATGACAAGATTAATAATGACGGAACAGGAAGAAAAGAAGAAAGGAACCGGGTAGGTACCGGCCGTGGTTACCGGGCTGGCAGGTAAACCGCCGAGTTGTACGGGGATGCAGGCAATCTTCATATTTCAGTTTTTGGCAATGAGTGATGCGCTTCGTGTATTTTATACAGCTTGGAGGCAGGCATCCTTCATAACGAGACCAAAGAAAGAAATGATGGAACGGGGGAGCAATTTATAC